>VXNS01000071.1:0-40901 GCA_009840445.1 Synechococcus sp. SB0662_bin_14 | reverse complement strand
CCATCTCGGTCTGCATGGTATTGGCTTGATTTTCGGCCTGATCCAGGAATTTCTCCATCTCAGTCTGTATCGTGGTGGCTTGATTTCTAGTCTGATTCAGGAGGCTGCCCATCTCGGTCTGCATGGTATTGGCTTGATTTTCGGCCTGATCCAGGAATTTCTCCATCTCAGTCTGTATCGTGGTGGCTTGACTTCTAGTTTGATTCAGGAGGCTACCCATCTCGGTCTGTATTATAGTGGCTTGATCTTTGGTCTGATCCAAGAGCTTGCCTATCTCAGTCTGCATTGTATTGACATCGTCTCTAAAGTCTTCACTGATCTCTGCCATTTCTTCCATTGTCTTATTTTTACGTTCAGACAGATCGTCTTTATATTCTTGTGTTTGTGTTGTAAGTTCTGCTTTTACTTGATTTAATTCTTCCTGTAATAGTTCTTGGGGATCAACGACTTCTATCGCTTCTTGAGGCCTCCCCTCCCCATTGTTCTGATTCGTCTGAGCGAGACTCGCAGGGAGGAGGAAGAGCGAACCAGCCACAACGGGAGCAGCCAACACTTGGGGAAGAGGAAGGCGAGAGGAGCGAGTCATGGGGGGGGGGTGAGTGAGGTGGACAGGGGCGAGACGGGGAACCCGAGGAGTTTGATGGAAAGGTCTCTTGATCTGTGTCAGCCGAGACGCACCCAGCCCCGACCTTGACAACTTGTGACCCGCAGCCACAGATCTCGACCATCGTGCCAGCACATCAGGCCCTGCAAGGGTGTACCGACGGGCAAGGGTAAACCCTGCGGGGCGCCGACCAGGGGTTCGCGGCGTAAACTGGTGGCCTGGGCAGCCAGCAGGGGATCGCCGGGTTGCCGCTGGCGGGATCTGCTGGATTCAAGGCGCGCCCCACCGGCAGGCAAGCCGATGGGGAGCAGCAACGCCATGCTCAGCATCCAGGCCCACCGTCCTGCCGTGGTGTGCTGGGGACTGAGGGGGGACCATCCCGCTATGGTGGGAAAAAAGTGTGTGGGCATCAAATATCCAGTTCGGTGAAGTGAAGCTCGGCGCTGTGGGTTTCAATGAATTCACGCCGGGGAGCCACCTTGTCTCCCATAAGAATGGTGAAGATGCGATCAGCTTCTGCAGCATCATCAATCTGCACCCTTTTCATCAGGCGTGTAGAAGGGTCCATGGTGGTTTCCCAAAGCTGTTGAGGCATCATCTCCCCCAACCCTTTGAATCGTTGAATCGTGTAATTGGAATTCTGGGGAAATTCGGCAATACGCTTATCCTTCTCCGTCTCGTCAAAACAGTAATAATGTTGTTTTCCTCTTTCAACTTTATAAAGAGGTGGACAAGCAATGTAAATATAACCATCTTCTACAAGTTGCCGCTGGTAGCGATAGAAAAACGTCAAAATCAGAGTCCGAATATGAGCACCGTCAACATCCGCATCCGTCATGATCACAACACGATGGTAGCGCAAGTTAGACGAGTTAAAATCCTCCCCCTTGATGCCCAGACCTAGGGCAGTAATGAGAGATTGAATCTCTGTATTTTTGTAGATCTTTGCATCATCAGTCCTCTCGATATTGAGAATTTTCCCCCGCAAGGGCAGAATCGCCTGAAAGCGACGATCCCGGCCCTGCTTGGCAGACCCACCAGCCGAGTCTCCCTCCACAAGGTAAATTTCCGATTCTGCCGGATCCCGGGAACTGCAGTCCGCCAACTTGCCGGGCAGGGTGGAACTCTCCAGCACGGATTTGCGACGCACCAGTTCCCGGGCGCGCCGGGCCGCTTCCGCTGCATTAAAGGCCTGAATGGCCTTCTCTAAAATGAGGTCCACCGCTTGAACGTTGAATTCCAGAAATTCCGTCAGAGATCCCCCCACAACGGAGTCCACCACGCCGCGGACTTCCATGTTGCCCAGCTTGGTTTTCGTCTGTCCCTCAAACTCGGGCTCCGGCACTTTCACGGAGAGTACAGCCGTCAACCCCTCACGGATGTTCTCACCCGATAAATTCGCATCCGCTTCCTTGCGCTTGTTGCGCTTCCTGGCCAACGTGTTGAGCGTGCGGGTAAGCACGGCCTTGAAACCTTCCAAATGGGTGCCGCCATCCACGGTACGAATATTATTGGCAAAGCCAAGTACACTATCAGAATAGGCATCGGCACACCACTGTAACGCTGCTTCCACCTGAACGCCGTCTTTCTCCCCTTGCACAAAAATAATGTTTTGATGAAGAGGCTCTTTGTCCTGGGTCATGTAGGCGACATATTCCTTGATGCCCCCCTCATAAAAATAGGTTTCCTGGTGAGGGTTGCCTGCTTCATCCAGAGCGTCCGGGCGACCGTCGGAAAACAGGATGTTGACGCCGCCGTTGAGATAGGCCAGCTCCCGCAGCCGTACTGCCAAGGTGGGGAAATCAAAGCCAATGCCGCCGGTAAAGATGTCCTTATCAGGACAAAACCGCACCGTTGTCCCTCGTCGGCCCCAGTGGGGATCGTCCTTGCCAAGGGCACGGCTCTGCAGAGGCCCCTGGGCGACGCCCTTCTCGAAGCGCTGGCGGTGCTCCTGGTCTTGCCGGTAGACAACCACCTCCACCCAGGCACTCAAGGCGTTGACCACAGACACCCCCACCCCGTGGAGCCCCCCGGACACTTTGTAGCCGCCACCGCCAAACTTCCCGCCGGCATGGAGCACGGTCAGCACGGTCTCCAGCGCAGACTTGCCGGTGCGGGGATGAAGATCGGTGGGAATGCCGCGGCCGTTGTCCCTCACTTCGGCAGAGCCGTCCCCGTGGAGATGCACCTGGATCTCGGTGCAATGCCCCGCCAGGGCCTCGTCCACGGCATTGTCCACCACTTCATAGACCAGGTGGTGAAGACCCCGGGGACCGGTGCTGCCGATGTACATGCCCGGGCGCTTGCGCACAGGCTCCAGTCCTTCAAGGACCTGGATTTGCGCTGCGCCGTAGTCCGCCTGAACTTTGTTGGTCTCGACCGTTGGCCCTTGGCTCACCATGACTGTCGAGACCCTTGATTTTGGCCGGACCGGGACGGCCTGCAAAAACACTGTAAATGGTGCAAAAGTGCTGCCGGGTTCAATTCTGGTCCCATCCTACCATCGGGTTTCCCAGACCCGACGGCGGTATTTCAGGATCGGAGTTTCCCCATGGGTCACCAGCAACCAGGCCTCATCGTGATCCTGGGCCCCACGGCCAGTGGCAAGTCTGCCCTGGCGCTGGATATGGCCTGTCGCCTCAACCTCCCCGTCCTCAACGCGGATTCCCGCCAAGTGTACCGGGGGATGGACGTGGGGACTGCCAAGGCCACCCCGGCGCAGCAGCGCCTGGCCACCCATTGCCTGCTGGATCTGCGGGATCCCGACCAGCCCATGACGGTTCAGGAGTTCCAGGCCCTGGCCCGGCAGTGCATCCTCCGGTTTCACCGGCGCGGGATCACCCCGCTGCTGGTGGGAGGCAGCGGGCTCTACGTGGCGGCCGTCACCCAGGGACTGCACCCCCCGGCGCTGCCTCCCCAGCCGGCCCTGCGGCGCCAACTGACCGCCTTGGGGCAGCCCCACTGCCATGGTTTGCTGCGCTGTGCCGATCCCGCGGCCGCCCACCGCATTCACCCCAACGACAGGGTACGAACCCAACGGGCGCTGGAAGTCGTCTACGGCACCGGCTGTGCCCCTTCCCCTCAGCAACGCCGCCGTCCTCCCACCTATACCGTCCTGGAAATTGGTCTGGCCCCGGAGGATCTCCACCAGCGCATTCACCAACGCACCGCAGCCATGGTGGCTGGTGGCCTGCTGGAAGAAACGCAGCAGCTCATGGAGCGCTTCGGGCCGGAGCTGCCGCTCCTGAAGACCATAGGCTACCGGGAGGCCTGTCAACTGCTGACGGGGCGCATGGACCGTCAGCAGGCCGTGGCTGCCATCAACCGTCGCACCCGCCAGTATGCCAAGCGGCAGTTCACGTGGTTTCGTGGACAGCATCAGCCCCACTGGCTCACCGCCCCCCAGCCACGGCTTTGGCACACCATTACCCAGGATCTGCGACAAAACATTGTCGATTTGGTGAGAAAACCGACCGACGGCCCACCCGCCTCGGCTTAGGATGAATTTCCATTCAGGGCTTCTCGTCGGCCCTCACCTCACCCACCACCGCAAATTTGGCCCCTCGTCCCCGCTTTGATCGCCGTCTCCCGGTCCGCGAGCTTCCCAACATCAACGAGCGGATCACCTACCCCACCCTGCGGGTTGTTGATGCCGACGGAACCCAGCTTGGCGTCATCAGCCGGGACGAGGCGTTACAGGTTGCCCAGGAGCGGGAGTTGGACTTGGTGTTGGTGAGCGAAAAGGCCAGTCCCCCCGTCTGCCGGGTGATGGACTATGGAAAATTCAAGTTCGAGCAGGAGAAAAAGGCCAAGGAGGCCAAGAAAAAGTCCCATCAGACCGAGGTGAAAGAGGTAAAAATGCGCTACAAGATTGACCAGCACGACTACGATGTGCGCATTAAGCAGGCCAGCCGGTTCCTCAAGGCCGGTGACAAGGTGAAATGCACGGTCATCTTCCGTGGCCGGGAGATCCAGCACGTGAGCTTGGCGGAAAAGCTGCTTTTACGCTTGGCCGGTGATTTGGAGGAGCAGGCCGAAGTCCAGCAGACGCCCAAGCGGGAGGGACGCAACATGATCATGTTCCTGACCCCGCGCCGTACGCCGCTTGTAAAACCCGACAAACCCGCCCGACCAGGCAGCAGCAATCCAGTCGTCAAGAGTGGCTCGGCCCCTTCCAGCGGGGAGCACCCCCGGTCCCGTCCTCGTCGTCCGGTGAAATCCAATCCAGCCGTTGTGGCGCGGGACGGGACCATGCCGTAGGCTTGTGACAGTTGCAAACTGTCCACGTGCGCTTCCAGGTGCAATCCGACATCCCTGTATCCGCCTCTTTGCAACTCTACAGCCAACTGTCCTTCGCCATTGCATCCCGGTTCTACCTCCCTGGACATCGCCTGCCCAGCACACGGCAGTTGGCCATGCAGACCAACCTGCATCGCAACACGGTCAGCAAGGTCTATCGGCAACTGGAGGCCTGCGGCATTGTCGAGGCCGTGGCCGGCTCAGGAGTGTACGTGCGCGGCCAAACCCCCAGCAATCCCAAAAAGAAAGCCGGCCAGCGCGGCGATGTTGCCAGCCCACATCCCGGTCAATGCATTGGCCAGGAGGTGGAACGCTGCATTAGCACCCTGCTCTGTGGCGGCCTCACTCTGCAAGAGGCCCTGCAACGGCTCACCACGGAAATCAACTGGCGCATCAGTTGTGGCGTCCAGGTGCTGGCAAGTACACCACAAGAGGATCTGGGGGCTGCCCAACTCATGGCCAGGGAGTTGACCACGTTGCCGATTCCTGTGGCTGCGGCTTCCCTGGAATGCCTGGGCCAGCGCTTGGCGGCCCTTGCCCAAAAGGGCAAGAAGGCCACAGTGGTGACCAGCCGCTACTTTCTCAAGCCGGCAGAGGAGGTGGCCAGAGTCCATCAAGTGCGTTGCCTGGCCCTGGACCTCAACTCCTTTGACAGCGAACTCAACATCATTGCCCAGCTTCGCACGGACAGTTGTGTGGGTCTGGTGAGCATCAGCTCCGGGATCCTCCGTGCGGCAGAATTGATTCTCCAAGCCCAGCGCGGGCAAGAGTTGCTGGTGATGACCGCCGTGGTGGACCTGGACAACCCCCATGCCGGGAAGAAGCAACTGCTGAGTCTTTGCAGAGCCTCAGGCACGGTCCTGTGTGACCAGCCAAGCCATACCCTGGTGGAGGCCACCATTCGTCAGCATCGTTCCCAGATGTTACGGGTCCCCAATCTCCGCTGTGTTGACCACTACCTGTGCCCGGGGACCGTGGACATGCTGCACAGAGAGATGGGCCTGAGCAGTCCCGCTGCCTGAGTTCAGCCCCTCTGCACAGGCCAGGTACAGAGACCTGTCAGGATGGATGCTGATCCACCCCATGGCCATGCGCACGCTTTTGGCTGACTTCCGGATGATTCGGGAACGGGACCCGGCAGCCCGGAACTGGCTGGAGTCCCTGACCTGTTACCCAGGCTTCCACGCTTTGGTGCTTCATCGCTTCAGCCATAAGCTCTGGCGCTTGGGGCTGCCACTGGTGCCTCGCCTCGTCTCCCATCTCGGGCGTTTCCTGACGGGCGTGGAGATTCATCCCGGCGCCCGTATTGCCGGCGGGGTGTTCATCGACCACGGGATGGGTGTGGTGATTGGCGAGACCACGGAGATTGGCGAGGGCTGCACCCTCTACCAGGGGGTGACCCTGGGGGGGACCGGCAAGGAAACCGGCAAGCGCCATCCCACTCTGGATCGCAACGTGGTTGTGGGCGCTGGCGCGAAGGTGCTGGGGGCCATCACCATTGGCGCCGATACCCGTGTGGGCGCCGGGTCGGTTGTGGTCAAAGACGTGCCCGGCCACTGCACGGTGGTGGGTGTTCCGGGTCGGGTCATTCACCGCTCCGGGGTGCGGGTGGATCCCTTGGCCCACTCCCAACTGCCGGATGCGGAAGCCCGCGTCATCCGCAACCTCATGGATCGTATTGACACCCTGGAGGGGGAGGTGGTTGCCCTGCAGGAGTGCTTGCGGGATGTGGCGGCTGGACGACCACTGCGTCCCCGCTGTGGCGGGCAGGCCCAGAGCCTGCAAGATCGGGAGATTATCGAGTTTTTCAATGACCAGGAGGACGGCAAGAACGACGCCTGATCCTGGTCCGCTGGGGGGACGGTTGCACCTCAGGTAATCGCCTCAGACGATCACCTCACGATGGGGGGGCGTGGATACTGCCGGTGGCCGTGGTTCAAACATGAACATGGAGTAGATGACGTTACGGCGCATTTGGGTCATCATCTCCAAAAACATGGTGTACCCCTCGTTTTTATATTCCATCAGGGGATCTTTCTGGCCATATCCCCGTAGATTCACCGACTCTCGCAGGGCATCCATACTCTGCAAATGTTCACGCCAAAGTGTGTCAATCTGTTGCAGGATGAAGAAGCGCTCAGCCTGACGCATCAAGTTAGGCTGGATTTCATTCACCTGGGCCTCTTTAATATCGTAGGCACTGCGTAGCTGCTCGCAAAGGAAAACTTTAAGCTCTTCAATCTTGAGACCCAAGAGATCCCGAGGTTGCAGTTCACTGAGCAAGTGAACAAATTCTTTCACTTTACCCGCCAACCGATCCAGTGACCATTCCTCCGGGGGAATCTCAGGGTCTACATAAGCATCAACAATGTCTTCCATGGTGCGCTCTCCATAACTCAAAACTTGTTGTTTCAGTTGGTCTCCCTTCAAAACACGGTGCCGCTCCGCATAAATGGCACGACGCTGGTTGTTCATTACCTGGTCATAGTCAAACACTTGTTTGCGAATGTCAAAGTAGTAGGTTTCCACTTTCTTCTGGGCAGATTCCAGAGAGCGGGTTAGCAAGCCGGATTCAATGGGCATGTCCTCATCAACGCGGAAAGCATCCATCACCTTGGCCACCCGGTCACCCCCAAAGATGCGCAGCAGGCTGTCTTCCAACGACAGGAAGAAGCGGCTGCTCCCTGGATCCCCCTGGCGACCGGCACGGCCCCGCAACTGGTTGTCCACGCGCCGTGACTCATGACGTTCCGTACCGATCACATGGAGACCGCCACGATTGGTCACGTCCTCCTGCTCACGATGGGTCACCTTGTCGTACTCCCCACGAATGCGCTGCATCAACTGCCGTAGCCTTTGGATAAAGGGGTCCTGAACGGGAGCTTTCTCTGCCGCCACGTTGAGGCGCTCATCCAGCGTGATGAGACTCAAGCGATGCTCTCCCCAGGCCTGAGGGTCCGCCAGCTCATCACTCAGGTGCTTGAGTTCCTGCTCTACTTCCGTACTGAGGGGGCAAGGGAACAGCTTGGCCAGACGGCGGGATTGCTGCTGTTGACGTTGCAGGGCTTCCGCCTGCACTGGATTCAACCGCTGCTTGCCCAACTCACTGCCCATAAGCTGGGGATCCTTCGGGTTCACCAGCCGGGGCAGCAACGCTTCGCGGATCCGCAGGCGGGCCATATAGTCCGTGTTGCCCCCAAGGATAATGTCCGTGCCCCGACCCGCCATGTTGGTGGAGATGGTCACAGCGCCAGCGCGACCCGCCTGGGCGATGATTTCCGCTTCCCGCTCCACGTTTTCCGGCTTGGCGTTCAACAGGTTGTGGGGAATGCTGCGTTCCCTCAGCAAACCACTGATCAACTCGGATTTCTCCACACTGGTGGTGCCCACCAAGACAGAGCGACCCGTCTCGTGTTCCTCGGCAATCTCGTCGGCTACGGCGCGCCACTTGGCAACTTCCGTCTTAAACACCTGATCCGGCAGGTCTTTGCGAATCAGGGGACAGTTGGTGGGAACAACCGTCACCTCCAGGTTATAGGTTTTCTCCAGTTCGGTCTCCTCTGTTTTAGCGGTGCCGGTCATGCCGGCAAGGCGGGGATAGAGCAGGAACAGGTTCTGGTAGGTGATGGTGGCCATGGTTTGAGTTTCCGCCTGGATTGCCAAGCTTTCCTTGGCTTCAATGGCCTGGTGCTGACCGTCGCTCCACCGTCGTGTCGGCATCACGCGCCCGGTAAATTCATCCACAATCACCGCTTGACCTTCACGGACAATATAATTAACATCTTTAATAAACAATTCCTTGGCTTTAAGAGCATTATTAATATAGTGAGCCCAAGGATCCTTCGGGTTAAAGAGATCCTTGACCTGCAGCAGCTTCTCCACCTTCTCAAAGCCTTGATCCGTCAGCATCACGTTGCGCTGTTTCTCGTCCACCTCATAGTCACCCTCAGGGTCTACCCCGTCTTTGGTTACCCCTTCGGCCCGCCGCAATCTGGTGGCAATAGAAGCAGCTTCTTTGTATTTCTCCTGGGGACGCTCCACCTGACCGGAGATAATCAGAGGGGTACGGGCTTCGTCCACCAGAATGGAATCCACCTCGTCAATAATGCAATAGTCAAAGTCCCGCTGTACCAGATCCTTAAGATCCGTGGCCATATTGTCCCGTAGATAGTCAAAGCCCAGCTCGCTGTTGGTGACATAGGTAATATCACAGGCGTAATTGCGCTGACGCTCCCCGGGACTCATCTCCTGCTGGATCAAGCCGACGCTCAGCCCCAAAAAGCGATGGATCTGCCCCACCCACTCCGTATCGCGGCGGGCCAGGTAGTCGTTAACGGTGACGATATGTACTCCCCGCCCCGTCAAAGCATTGAGGTAAGCGGGCAGTGTGGCCACCAGGGTTTTGCCTTCCCCTGTTTTCATCTCGGCAATCTGGCCGTCATGGAGCACCATGCCGCCAATGAGCTGCACGTCAAAGTGACGCATGTCCAGCACACGCTTGCCCGCCTCCCGCACCACGGCGAAGGCCTCCGGCAGCAGTTCGTCCATCAACTCAAGGTGTTGCTCCGGCTGGTGAACACCTGCGAAGCGCTCTCGGAATGCCTGGGTCCGCCCCTGCAACTCCTGATCACTGAGGGCTGCCACCTTCTCCTCAAGGCCGTTGATCTCAGCCACGAGGGGTTGGTACCGTTTCAGCTTGCGGGCGTTGGGATCACCCAGAAGCAGCTTGAGCATCATGCGTCTCCAGCGGCAAAGGCTCCTTGACAATGGACTGAACTGTCAACAGGTCGCCTTCATTGAAACGATCATCCTACCATCGCCATCCCGTTGCCGGTGATCGCTAATGCACAAGGACCCCAGCACACTGCGCAGCTTCTCCCATGGCCGTTGGCTCTTCCGGCTCCCCGCCCTGTTGCGGGTCCCCCTGCAAAGAGCTTTGGAGGGGCACGCCCTACCGGTGGGTCAACTGCAGACACTGTTCATGGACAACAGCTTCTGGGCCCGGGAGCGGCGCCTTGCCGGTCTGCTGCGGTGTCTGCGGGGCTCGGACGTGATCGTGAGCACCTGGGACGGAGAGGACCTGGTGGCTGTGGGGCGCGCCACCAGTGACGGGATCTATCGGGCTGTGCTCTGGGACGTGGTGGTTCGTCAAGATTGGCAAGGCCGTGGGGCAGGGCGGGCTGTGGTGAACCGTCTGCTGGCGGCGCCGGCGGTGCGTTGTGCCGAGCGCGTCTATGCCATGACGACCCATGGGATGGGCTTCTATCAGCGGCTCGGCTTCCACGAAGAGGCGAAGCAGCACCTCATGCTCGTAAAACCACAAGCCACCTACAAGGGAACTGCAAGATCCCGGGAAGGAAGCGGATGAAGAGACTCGAACTCTCGGCCCTCTCCTTGGCAAGGAGATGCTCTACCACTGAGCTACATCCGCAGCAGGCCGGGGAGGCCCCATGGACTGGGTTCCAAGCATGAACCATGGAGGGGACATCTGTCAATGGGTGATGACGGCAGGCAGCACACCCATGAGGCTGGCCATCTCCAGGGCCTCAAGGCCGTAGGTCCAGCCCAGATTGCTCTTGATGCCAGCCCGCTCCAGGGCCTGCTGCAGGGTATCGGTGGTGAGAACGCCAAAGATCACCGGGATGCCACTGTCCCTGGCCACGCTGGCCACCCCCTTGGAGACCTCGGCAACCACCACGTCAAAGTGGGGCGTGTCGCCACGAATCACGGCCCCCAGGGCAATGATCACCTGATAGCGACCGCTGCGGGCCAGGTGTTGAGCCACCACAGGGATTTCAAAGCTTCCCGGCACCCATACCGTATCCAGTTGGACACTGGTCTCGCTGGTGTCAATGCCGTGGCGGGACAGGCAGTCGAGGCAGCCGGAGAGCAGCCGGGTGGTGATGAGGTCGTTGAAACGGGCCACCACCAGGCCAAAGCGGACGCGGCCCAACTGCGGAGCGGAAAAGCTCCCTTCAAACGTGGTCACTGGCGGGGATGCTCCTGGGCAATGCAGCCTGGTTTGTCAGGCCACAAAGATACTCATACCCCAATTCAGCAACACCAGGCCAATCCAGGCGGCACTGCCCAGAAGAATCAATCGATTGGAGCGACCGCTGTCTTCACCGCTGGCGTACAGCACCGGCACAGCCACCACCATGGCGAAGCTCATCACCACCAGGAGGAAAACAGTGAACACGTTGAGAATCTGCATGGGTACGCAGCAGGGATAGGAGACTCCACGCAACAGTCTTCCATGAAAACCACCCACTGGAGCTTTTCTGCCTACGATCCGCAACAGCTTGTGGGAGTTGGAGACGGTGGGTGATGCGGCAGAACCCCGGCACAATCAACAGTTGGCCCTCGCCGGTTTTGAAGCCGTCGCCGCGGATCACGGCCCCACTGCTGCCGGGGCCAGCCCCGAACCAGCAGTACCCCAGCAGCGCCAAGCTCTCGCCACCGCCCAGCGAGGCCGGCAGGATCCCGGCGAGAAGACCCTGGATCACGGTCCCCGCTGGAGTCACCACAGCCAGGTGCCCGTCCCGGTCTTGACGCCCATGCTCCGCCACTACGTGGAGCTCAAGCGTCAACATCCCCAGCGTCTGCTCCTGTACCGCCTGGGGGACTTCTACGAGTGCTTCTTCGAGGATGCCGTCACCGCCTCCACCCTGCTGGAGTTGACCCTGACGGGCAAGGAAGGGGGACGCGCCATTGGCCGGGTGCCCATGGCCGGCATTCCCCACCATGCCCTTGAGCGTTATGCCACCCAGCTTCTGCGTCACGGTTGCAGTGTGGCTGTCTGTGACCAGTTGGAAGCCGCCGCCAGCAACCATAAAGGCCTCCTGCGGCGGGACATCACCCGGGTGCTCACCCCCGGGACGGTGCTGGAGGAAGGGATGCTGAGCGCTCACCAAAACAATTGGCTGGCCGCAGTGCTGGCCAGTGACAACGGCCATGGCCCCGCCTGGGGTCTTGCCGTGGCGGACGTGTCCACGGGGGAGTTCCAAGCCACTCAGGTGCGCAGCAGCAGCCAGTTGAACCAGGAGTTGCTCCGCCTGCGGGTGGCTGAACTGCTGCTTCCCCAGGGGGGTGACCCCGAGGAGGGCGCGGCAGACACGGCGCCACCTCCCTGGTGTCCCACTGGTCTGGCGGTGGGCACAGTGCCCCGCCGTGCATTCCAGACCACGGCGGCGGAGACCGCGTTACAGGAGCGCTTCCAGTTGGCGGGGGTCTCCGGGCTGGGGCTGAATGCTCTCCCCTTGGCCCTGGGCGCCTGCGGCGGCTTGCTGCACTACCTGCAAGACACCCAGCGGGGCATGACCGTTCCCCTGGCCATGCCCAGCACCTATTCCCTGGACCGGCACCTGCAGATCGACCAGCAAACCCACCGCCATCTGGAGCTGACGGAAACCCAGCGGGACGGCCAGTGGCAGGGATCCCTGCTCTGGGCCATTGACCGCACCCTCACAGCCATGGGGGGACGCTGCCTGCGCCGTTGGCTGCAACGGCCCCTGGTGGACCTCCAAGCCATTGCCGCCCGACAGGAGACCATTGCCGCCCTGATTGCAACGCCCCCGCTGCGGCAAGCCCTGCGCCGGGTGCTGCGCCCCATGGGGGATCTGGAGCGGCTGGCGGGGCGCTCAGCCAGTGGCACGGCGGGGGCCCGGGATCTAATGGCCCTGGCGGACGGCCTGGAGCGGTTGGGGCAGTTGGCGGGCCTGCTCCATGATGCCCATGGCCCCTACGTCCAACCCTTGCGCCAGCGGGATCCCGCCCTGGTTGCACTCATGGAGACCACGCGACGGACACTGGTGAGCAGCCCCCCCCTGTCCCTGACGGAAGGGGGCCTGATCCAGGACGGGGTGGACGAGGGTCTGGACAAACTGCGCCAACGGTTGGAGGAAGATCACGCCTGGCTGAATCAACTGGAGCAACGGGAACGACAGGCCACGGGCATCGGCAGCCTGCGCCTGAACCTGCACCGCAGCTTCGGCTATTTCATCAGCATCAGCAAGAGCCGGTCCCACCTGGCTCCGGAGCGCTACATCCGCCGCCAGACCCTGTCCAACGAGGAACGATTCGTCACACCGGAACTGAAGGAGCGGGAGGGACGCATCCTGTCCTTGCGCTCCCGCACGGCCCAACGGGAATACGACCTGTTTTGCGGTCTGCGCCAGCAGGTGGGGGAGCAGGCTGGCGCCATTCGCCACCGTGCCGCAGCCGTGGCGGAGCTGGATGCCCTGGTGGGTCTGGCGGAGCTGGCAGCCACCCACAACTACTGCCGTCCCCACGTGGACGACAGCCGCGCCATGGCCATCACGGCGGGCCGGCACCCGGTGGTGGAGCAAAATCTGGTGCAGGGCAGGTTTGTGGCCAACGACCTTGCCCTGGGCCAATCCCATGGCGCCGACCTGATCATCCTCACCGGTCCCAATGCCAGTGGCAAAAGCTGTTACCTGCGTCAGACGGGCCTCCTCCAGCTTTTGGCGCAGATGGGCAGTTACGTGCCGGCCACCGAAGCACGGCTTGGCCTCTGCGACCGGATCTTTTCCCGGGTGGGCGCCGTGGACGACCTGGCGGCAGGGCAGTCCACCTTCATGGTGGAGATGAGCGAAACCGCCAACATCCTCCACCACGCCACGGATCGCTCCCTGGTGTTGCTGGACGAGATTGGCCGCGGCACCGCCACCTTCGACGGACTGGCCATTGCCTGGGCCGTGGCGGAAGACCTGTCCACCCGCCTGGGGTCCCGCGCCATTTTTGCCACCCACTATCACGAACTCAACCACCTGGCCCAGGTTTTGCCCAACGTGGTGAACCACCAAGTGGTTGTGGTTGAAGAAAACGACCGACTGGTGTTTCTGCACCAGGTGCGCCCGGGTGGCGCCGATCGCAGCTACGGCATTGAAGTCGCCCGCCTGGCGGGAATACCCAAATCCGTGGTGCTGCGGGCCCGTCAAGTGCTCAGCGCCATTGAGGCCAACAGCCGCTTGGGGGTGGAGCCCGGGGAGTTGCCACTGGAGGCGAAGTGACCTGCTGGCCATGGGCGCAGCAACGCCTGTGAAGCCCCCTTGCTGGGCAGAACAATGCTGGCTTAGGATCTGGTCTATTCAATACTCGTTCAAGCCCATGGGCCATCGAAGCAGAAGCGGCCCGGACGGGCTTCAGGATCCGGCATCAACCTGCTCCTGGAGGAAGACCGGCCTGCTGGCCACGGTGTTGGCTGTTGCCACTGCCACGGGGCCGGTTGTGGCCCAGCCAAGTACCGACAGGAACGATACAACCGACGAATCGGACCAGGCGCCTGGTGAATTGTGGCAGCCTGTTGCCGTAATCACCCGGGAGGACATTGAGGCCTCCGGCGTGACAACCCTTGATGAGTTGCTCTCTGACCGGGCCGATTACAACAGCTTCGGTCTACACCGCCCGCGATGGTCCCTGGGATACCAGGTTCTGGTCAACGGCCGCTACCCAACCGGCTCTCTGGAACTGCTGCCGTTGTCGGCCGTTGAACGCATCGAGGTGCTGAGCAACGGCACCGCGGCCATGGATGACGGTGTTGCCGTTGCGGGCGCCATCAATATCCTGCTTCGGCGTGATTACGAGGGATTTGAGGTGGCGGCACTGGGTGGGCTCCCCCAGGCCTCAAGCGGCGCCACCGGACAAGCCAGCATCCTCTGGGGCGGCGGCGTGGGAAGGGGGCACCTAGTGGTGGGCATCGACAGCGTTCACAAGGGTGAGATCCCCGGCGCCGACAGGGACTACAGCCGCGCCAAGTGGTCCCCAGGCGGCCGCTTTGCGGACACAACCGGCGTGTCTGTCGGCGGCAATACCGTCTTCTTTACGGGTGACGAAGGCCGCACAGTTGCACGGGCATTGGGTCCGTGCTCCCCAAGCCTGGGCTATACGGGAGTTCTATCCAATCCCGCAGGCACTTCTGGCGAAGGGTGCGGCTTCGCTTTTGGCAACATCTGGTGGAACACGGAGCGATTCAAGAGCAAGCGTGTCTTCGCCAATCTTGACTACCCACTGGGTGATGCCGCATCGCTTTATATTGATGGGCGGCTGGCGTGGGCAGACACCAAGTTTCGCTACGCCCCGTCGGTGGGTCAATTTTCCATTGACAATCCAACCGCAGAACTGCTGGCAGCAGCGGGATTGGATCCGGATGATAGCAGGAAACTGACCGTCTCTCACCGGTTCGTGGGCCATGGCAACCGTGACTGGACAGAGGATCACACGGAACACGACGTGACGGTTGGTTTTCAGGGCAAACTCCGGGACAACGTCAGATGGGATCTGTCTGTGAATCGCTACCGCCGTAACGAACGGGAAACCGGTAACACCTTCGTGAGCGAGAGTCTGGCCATTGCGGCTATTGAAGCAGGGGAGTATGACCTCACCAATCCACGATCAACCGACCCCGACCACCAGGCCGCGATTCGCAGAATGGCGTTGAGCCTGAACCGGGATGAAGTTGTTGATGTCACCACAGTAAAAGCCGCACTCCAAGGACCAGGCTTGGCGTTACCTGGCGGTAATCTGCAATGGACTTTCGGCTTTGAAATCGCGAATCAAGAGCAGAAAGATATTCTAAAACATAAGGATAGTGCTGGGAAAGTCTATCCCTTAGAAGATGTACTTGGCTCTGGCGGAATCTCTTACGAGGGCAAGAGATCGCGCAAGTCAGGATTTGCCGAGGTGCAATTTCCACCACTTCCCGACTGGACCGTCTTGCTGGCCGCCCAGTTTGATGATAACGACGATGTGGAATCGACCCACGCATTGACCATGGCCAGCGCCTGGCGTGTGAACGACCTGGTTACGCTGCACGGTTCCTTCCAAAAGGGTTCAAATCCGCCGTCCCTCAGCAACCTCCATTCCATGGATGCTGTTGTGTATCCCAACATCTGTGACACGAAAATCCACACTGGACCACTGGCGGAGTGTGACCTGAGCCAGGTCAAGACCATCTACGGCAGCAATTCCGAATTGAAGCCAAGCGAGTCGAAAACCTGGAGCCTTGGCGGAATCGCGGAGTTGGGGCACCTCTCTCTTGCCGCAGACTGGTTCCGGGTTGAGAATTCTGAACTACCGGCCCGGGCCGCTCCCCAGTCCATCGTTGACATGGAAGCCCAGCAAGGATCATCAGCCCTGGTGACCCGTCAAAGCGGTGTGATCGCAGAAATCCGCAATCCCCTGGTGAACACGGGCGAATCAAGGGTGTCCGGCTTCAGCCTCAGCGGCCGCACCGATTGGAACATGGGCATTGTGGACGCTGGTCTGGATGTCCACTGGGCTTACATCACCGAGAACGAATACAAAGTTGACGGCATGGTGCAACCCGGTGACTTCCCCAAACACCGTGTTCATGCCACATTGGACATGAACTGGGGCAACGTGACCGCTGCCTGGCACACGCGAGCCGTTTCAGGCTACGAGAACGATCTGGGAACCGGAAGGTTTGACCCATGGGTCGGCCACGATTTGACGCTGGAGTGGCGGGATGTCTTTGACATGGAGGGGTTGGCGCTGCAGGGCGGTGTGCTTAACCTTACGGATCGCGGCCCTTCGGTGGATTCAGCCGATCCCGGCAGCGCCGACACAAGGCTTGACTCGATCCGTGGCCGCACGTTTTTCCTGCGGGCCGAATTGTCCTGGTAAGTGCTACAAAAGCATGACGGCACCACTGTATGGCCGCTGGCGATTCCAGGATCCGTCCCCCTTTGAGACGCTGCTGCGCAAGCTGGGGACCAGCGGGGAAGAGACTCCAGCAGCCACGAGAGCAGTAGAGGGTACGATCCCGGTCACCAGAGGGGACGGGCAACCGAGATTGGCTCTGGTCAGGTTAACCTTCCTGGGAAACGCCGCGGATGGTGAGATTGATGCGGCCACGGTTGTCGATTTCCCGAACCCGTACGGTCACGCTATCCCCAACCTTGACAATGTCATCCACTTTTTCCACTCGCGTCTCCGAGAGTTGGGAGATGTGGATCATGCCCTCCTTGCCGGGGAGGATTTCCACAAAGGCGCCAATGGGAATAACGCGGGTGACGGTTCCGCGGAACATCTCACCTTCATGAACTTTGCGGGTCAGACCGTCAATAATGCGTCGAGCCTCCCGGGCAGCGGCGCCGTCATGGCTGGCGATGGTCACCAGGCCTTCGTCGCCAATGTCGATTTTGGTGTTGGTGCGCTCCGTGATGCCCTTGATGGTGCGGCCACCGGGGCCGATCACCGTGCCAATCAACTCGGGGCTGATGCGGAAGGTGAGCAGGCGTGGGGCATGGGGAGAGAGGTCTTCCCGTGGTTTGTCGATGGTTTTCTGCATCTCCGCCAGGATATGCAGGCGGGCAGGCTTGGCTTGGTGGATGGCGTCACTGATGGTGGCCATGGGCAGGCCGGTGATTTTCATGTCCATCTGCAGGGCCGTGATGCCTTTCTCCGTGCCCGCCACCTTGAAGTCCATGTCCCCCAGGAAATCCTCGATGCCCTGGATATCCGTGAGGATGCGCACATCATCCCCCTCCTTGATCAGCCCCATGGCTGCCCCGCTCACAGGGGCTTTGATGGGCACCCCGGCATCCATCAGGGCCATGGTGCTGCCACAGACAGAGGCCATGGAGGTGGAACCGTTGGAGCTGAGCACCTCCGACACCACCCTGATGACGTAAGGGAAGTCCTCTTTCTCGGGCAACACGGGCATCAGCGCCCGCTCTGCCAGAGCGCCGTGGCCGATTTCCCGGCGACCCGGGGAACGGAGGGGGCGGGTTTCCCCCACGGAGAAGGGGGGAAAGTTGTAGTGGTGCAGATAGGTTTTCTCGTTGGACGGATTGAGGTCATCCAACTCCTGGGCATCGCTGGGGGTACCCAGGGTGGTGGTGGAGAGCACCTGGGTGAGCCCCCGCTGAAACACCGCCGAGCCATGCACCTTGCGGGGTAGAATGCCCGCAGCCGAGGAAATGGGACGCACTTGGTCCAGGGTGCGGCCATCCACCCGCTTGCCTTCGGTGAGGATCTGGCCCCGCATCAACTTTTTGGTGAGTGCCTTGTAACTGGTGCCGAAAAGCTTGATGTTGCTGGCCACAGCCATGCGCACGGGGTGGTCCTCCTCCAGATTGAGAATGCCACTGGCCACATGGGACTTGATGACGCTGAGCTTGCTGTCCCGATCCGCCTTGCTGAGGTCGAATTCCGCCAGCACGGCGCGAATGCTGTCGGAGCACTGGGCCTCCAGATAGGTCAGCACCGCCTCGTTTGTGGCTTCGGGCTCCACGGGCACAGGCGCAATGCCCAGCTCCGTCAGGATGGCCTGCTGGTGCTTGATGAGATCCTGCACCGCTTCGTAGCCAAAATCAATGGCCTCGATGACGTCATGCTCGGGAAGCTGCTTGGCCCCGGCCTCCACCATCACCACCCCGTGGGGGGTACCAGCCACCACCAGATCCAGATCGCTGCGCTCAATTTCCCGGAAACTGGGATTGATAATGAAATCGTCCCCCAGAAGACCAACCCGCACAGCCGCCATGGGCCCCGCGAAAGGCAGGCGCGCCAGAAGGGTTGCCATGGATGCGCCGGTGACCGCCAAGACGTCGGGGGGCATCCGTTCATCCACGGCCTGGCATGTGGCGACCACTTGAATATCGTCCCGCAGCCAGTGGGGGAACAAGGGCCTCAGGGGACGATCCATCAAGCGACAGGTGAGAATCGCCCGTTCCGGAGGGCGGCCTTCTCGCCGCTGATAGCTGCCGGGAATGCGTCCCGCGGCATACATGCGCTCTTCGTAGTCACAGAGGAGGGGCAAAAAGTCCACCCCCTCCCGTGCAGCCGAGCGGGTCACTGTCACAAGAACCGCCGTGCCGCCGCACTCCAGCATCACTGATCCACCTGCCTGGGGGGCAAAGCGGTTGATGGTCAGTTGAACCTCACGTCCATCGAAGGAAAATGACCGACTTTCTCCTTGCACGCTTGTTGTTTCCTCAGTTTGTGGTTTGTTGTTTTGCCAACCTTGCCATCCTAGCTTTCACCAGGATGATTTGACGACGCCTGGCAGCAGACCGGCGTGGGCCTTCTGACGCAGTTGATTCCGGCACAGCCCAAAATCACTCATCACGCCACGGGGTTTGCCGGTGGCCCAGCAACGGTTGCGCTGGCGATTGGGAGCACTGTTGCGGGGAAGCTGCTGCAGCTTGAAGTGGATGTCCAGCTTTTCCATGGGATCTTCTGCAGCGACAAAGGCGGCCTTCAGCGCCTCGCGCTTGGCACGGAATCGCTGCGCCAACTTGCGGCGCTTCACGTCCCGGGCAATCATCGACTTCTTCGCCATCAAAACCGCTGTTGGTAAGACGGCATCCTACCCCATCATGGACCCAAACGACTGGGTTGGGGCTGGCCAGTCAAGCAACCAGTCAAGCGCGAGCCCGGCGGGGAGGATCGCCATGGAACGGTTGCACCCCAATATGGGGCGGCTCAAGGCGGTGCTCCTGCTCGGGTTCGCCAAAGGAGTGGGCAAGGCCTTCTGCGAACCAGTGGCGCAGCTTGCCGATCAGTGATGAGAGGTTCTTCATGACGGGGGAAGACGACCTGTACCCAGGCTGTTGCAGAGTCAGGCCGGGCGGCGCCATGGCCCATGGGAACTTAAGGAAGACTTAGGCTAGGCCCAGGCCTCAACGGCGACGGCGGCGCTGCATGGCTTTGCGCTTGGCCTTCTCAAAATGGTTTTCATGGTGACGAAGGCGCTTCAACTCCGCAAAAATACCCGCCTTCGACACTTGGCGTTTGAACCGGCGCAGGGCGGACTCAATGCTTTCGTTTTCTCCAACAGTGACTTGGGCCATGCAGACAAGGGGTCCAGACAAAACAGGCTAGATAGTGTAGTCCTCAGGAGGACCGATTGTTCCAGGCCATGGCCATGAGCAGGGCGAGCACGGTCCCCGGTGCGCTGACTGCCAGGATGACGCTGGTGGGCACCACCCCCAACTGGGGGTCCCCATAGGCCAACTCGAACACCGACCCCGTGGCCGCAATGCCCAGCAGACAAGAGAGGGCCAGCAACAGCCCCGCCAGCGGTTTCATGGGCATGGCACAAGTGCAAGCTAGACAACAACGGTATGGACCGCACTGGGGGCAAAGCCATGGTGGTCGAGTTCCCGTTCCAGGGCCTCTGCATCCTGCACACGATCCACGAACAAAATCCCGTTGAGGTGGTCCATCTCGTGCTGGATACAGCGCCCCAGGAGACCGTCCGCCTTGCGGCGCTGGTTGCGCCCCAGTTCATCCATGAACTTCACCTCCACCACCGTGGGCCGCACCACGTTCAGGTAGACCCCGGGAATGCTGAGGCAGCCCTCTTCCCGGGAGTCCACGGAGGCGCCACAGGCCGTAATCTCCGGGTTGATGAGCACCAGGGGCGGGGTGCTGGGGGTTTCGGGGTCCAGGTCAATGACCAGCACCTGCTTGTGAACACCCACCTGGGTGGCCGCCAGACCAATGCCCTGGGCGCTGTACATGCTGCGCAACATGGCGCGGCAGAGTTGGCGGATACCTGGGTCCACCTTGGACACCCGTCGTGCGGGTTGACGCAGCGCCTGATCTCCCAAGTGGTGGATGGTGAGGGGAGCCGGGCCACCCACCTGCTTCTCAACGGCCACCGAGGCTTCACGGCGAGCAGCACGGTGGGCAAGGCTGGCGAAGCTGGCTCCAGCCATGGGGGACTCCTTATGCAATAGGGCGTGTGCCCACCATCTTAAGGAGAATGAAGGAGACATGGCGTTCCGTGATGGTGTTGGATCCCACCCAATCGCTACCGGCCAGTGCGGTTGTTGGCAGCTTGCCCAGTTGGAAAGAGCCATGGCTGGTGGGTCGGCGGGTGTTCTGGCTGGAGCAGCGCCCCTGGGAACAGGGCCGCACCACCCTGATGACCCAAGCCGATGGTCAACGTGGGGAACTGACTCCAGGGGACTGGAACCTGCGCACGTCCCTCCACGGCTTTGGCGGGGCTCCCGTGGCTTTTGGGCGCCGCCACGCCGTTCTCGTGAGCCAGACCCGGACAGGGCCTGTCCTCTGGCTCCTGAACCTGAACGGCGTCACACCGCCGCGCCAGCTTTGTCAACCCGACGTTGTGGCCATGGGGGATGGCTACCTCCATGAAGCAGGCCAGTGTTGGATCGGCGTTTGGGAGCAGGAGAACCAGGACGTACTCACCCGCGTTTGTCTCCACACTGGGGCCAGCCGACCCCTCCGGTGCGAGGCGGACTTCTGCAGCAGCCCCAGCCTCTCCCCCGATGGACGTCATCTGCTGTGGCTGGAATGGGATCTCCCGGCCATGCCGTGGCAGCGCAGCCGCCTCTGGCTGGCCCAACTGGGCGACGACGGAGGATTGCGGGAACCCCGGTGCCTGGCGGGGGACGGCGTTGCCACAGACGCTGTCTTTCAGCCCCAATGGCTGCCCGACGGGGGGGTGGTCATGGCCAGTGACCACAGTGGGTACTGGAATCTCCAGCACTTGGCCCCGGACCACCTGAACAGCCCTCAACTCCCGTGGAGAAGCCTGCTACCCATGGACGCGGACTTCGGTCTGCCCCAGTGGGTGGCGGGGATGAGCACCACGGCTGTGTGGGAGAAGGGGCTGGTGGCTGCCTACTGTCGCCATGGTTGCTGGCGGTTGGGCTGCCTACAGTGGTCGTCCGGCTCCAGCAACACCCCCCGTTGGCAGGTGTTGACGTTGCCTTTTACAGAGATCTCCAGCCTGCGGGCTGACGGTCAGCGGGCCGTTGCCCTTGCCGCCGGGCCGGATCAACCCGCTGGCTTGCTGGAGGTGGATCTGGTGGGTGGCCATTGGCGGCACACCCCCAGCGGCGCCAATCCCCTGGGCGCTGCCGCCGTCAGCACGCCCGAGGCCTTCTGGTTCCCGGGCCACGGGGGGCAACGCACCCACGGTTGGTTGTACCGCCCTGTTGCATGTGCAGGTCTGCCGCCCCTGTTGGTGCGCTGTCACGGTGGTCCAACCGCCATGGCGCGCCCCTGCTTCAGCCTGGAGACCCAATTCTGGATCAGCCGGGGCTGGGCTGTGCTGGACGTGAACTACGGCGGCTCCAGTGGATTTGGTCGCGCCTACCGCCAGCGGCTGGACGGGGCCTGGGGCGTGGTGGACGTGGAGGACTGCACAGCGGGGGCCGGGGCCCTGGTGGCAGCCCGTTGGGTGGATCCGCAACGGGTGGCCGTCAGCGGCGGCAGTGCCGGTGGGTTCACGGCCCTGGGCTGCCTCTGGCGCAGTGACCTGTTCCGGGTGGGGGCGTGTCGCTATGGGGTCACGGATCTGGCCGCCCTCGCCCGGGACACCCACCGCTTTGAGAGCGGCTACCTGGAGAGCCTGGTGGGACCATGGCCCGCTGGGGCCCAACGCTATCGGGACCGTTCACCACTGCATCGGGTCCGGCATGGTCAGGGCCCGGTGGTGATGTTCCAGGGTCTGAAGGATCGGGTGGTCTTGCCGGAGCAGACGGAGCACATGGCGGCAGCACTGCGCCAGCAGGGGGTCACCGTGGAGGTACACCACTACCCGGAGGAGGGCCATGGATTTCGTGACGGCGGGGTGCAACAGGAGGTTCTCCTGCGCACGGAAGCCTTTTTCCGGAAGCACCTCTAACGGAGCACCGGGTGCTATCCCAGCGGAGGCTCACCGTCTTGCCGCAGCAGATTGACCGCCTCCTGGAGTTGATGGGCGAGGCGATCAATCTCTTCCATGGTGTTGGTGAAGCTGAGGCTGGCCCGGGCCGTGGCCGTCACCTGGAGCGCCCTGTGCAGGGGTTGGGTGCAGTGGTCGCCACTGCGAATGCAAATGCCGGCGCTGTCCAACAGGGCGGCCACGTCGTGGGCATGGGCTCCGGCCACGGTGAAGCTGGCCAGGGCGCCGCGATCCGGCTGCTGCCGGGGGTCGGGGCCATGGATGGTGAGGCCATCAACGGCCTGGAGGCGATCAAACAGGTGTTGGGTGAGTTGTTGCTCCCAGACATGGATCTTCTCCAGGCCCAAGGCAGCGAGGTAGTCAAGCGCTGCTGCCAGGCCGATGGCTTCGGCAATGGCAGGGGTCCCCGCTTCAAATTTGTGGGGCAACTCCGCCCACGTGCTCGTCTCCAACTGCACCGCAGCAATCATTTCTCCTCCCCCCAGGAAGGGGGCCATGGTCTCCAGAAGGTCCTCCCGTCCCCAGAGGAAGCCGATCCCTGTGGGACCGCAGAGCTTATGGCCGGAGCCCACGTACCAGTCGCAACCCAGGGCCTGCACGTCCACAGGGCGGTGGGGCAGGGCCTGGCAGCCGTCCACCAGCACCCTTGCCCCCACGCCATGGGCCATAGCGGTGATCTCCGCTGCGGGATTGAGGCAGCCCAGGGTGTTACTCAGGTGGACAAAGGAGACCAGCCGGGTGCGGTCGTTGAGCAATTGCTTGAGGTGGTCCATGTCCATCTCCCCCTGGGAGGTGATGCCCACATGGCGCAGCACGGCACCGGTGCGCTGGGCCATCAACTGCCAGGGCACTAGGTTGCTGTGGTGTTCCATCACGCTCAGCACCACTTCATCGCCGGGCTTGAGGTGATCCAGCGCCCAACTGTAGGCCACCAGGTTGATGGCCTCCGTGGCATTGCGGCTGAATACAATTTCCCTGGCGTCAGCAGCGCCAACAAAGCGGGCCACTGTGGCGCGGGCTGATTCAAAGGCCTCCGTGGCCCGGGCGCTGAGGGTATGGGCGCCACGATGCACGTTGGCATTGTGGCAGCGGTAGTACTCCACCAGGGCGTCAATCACGTGGCGGGGCTTCTGGCTGGTGGCGGCATGGTCCATGTACACCAGGGGCTGACCCTGCAAGGACTGGTCCAGCAGTGGAAAGTCGGGGCGGGTCAAACGGGCCAGATCAAGCTGGCGCTCCGTGGCGGCGCTCATGGTGGTGGTGGTCATGGTTGATCCGGGACGGGGATCTCAAGAAGGCGCTGAAGCGAGGGCCAGGGCAGGGCAGTTCCGGGCAGCCGTTGAAGGACATCTTCGCAGAAACCGCGTTGGAGCAGACGGGAGGCCTGCTCTCGACCAATGCCTCTGGATTGCAGGTAGAAGAGTTCGTCATCCTGGAGGCAACTGACCGTGGCGCCGTGGGTGCATTGCACGTCGTCGGCCACAATTTCCAGTTGGGGTTTGGTGTCGATACGGGCCCTTGTGCTGAGCAGAAGATTGCGACTCAGTTGGCTGGCATCCGTCTGCTGGGCCACCCGTGGCACCACAACGCGGCCGTTGAAGACGCTGTGGCCCCGGCCATCGGCAAGGGCCTGGTGGCGTTGCCGAAGCTGGCCCGCCGGGCCGTCAAAGTAAACCGTGCTGTGGGTATCCAACAGGGACCGGTCCCGGGCCACGGCAAGACCGTACAGGTGGGTCTCCGCCTGACCCTGGGACTGGTGGACGAAGGGCTCGTCACGGCTCAGCCCCCATCCCCAGGTCACGTTGGTGCGTCGGTAGACGCTCCGAGGGGATTGATGGACGAAGCTGCTGCCCAGGAGGGTGGCCCCTGGGCAGCCCCAGGCCACGACAGCCTCCTCAAGCTGAGCGCCAGTCCCCAACCGGACCTCCACCAGGGGCAGCACCGCAGCCTGGGCCGTTGCGGCCACGTGCCAAGTCAGGCACAGCCGGGCGCCGGGTTGCAACACCAGCAGCACACGGGGCGCCAGCCAGGCTTGGTCTTGCTCAACCTGGATCGCCAATGCCAGGTGGACGGGATCGGCCCCGCTCACCTGCAGACAGAGGGACGGGCCAGGGGTCACCCCGTTAAGCTGGGCTCCCAAGGGCAGCGTCCCTGACGGCATGACGGTGTGGGCCACCTGTCCTGGCGTAACGTCCTCGGTGGGCAGGGGCATGAGGCCGTGGGGCCAGGAGGGTGGTTCCCCCTGGGGGCTGAGCCAGTGGCCGCGGCCGTCAAGCTGCAGGGCCACCTGTCTTGAAGGCCCTTGGCGCAGAGCATCGGGCCAGGGGGGTGTTGCCGTTTGGGTATGGAGACGAGCAGGATCCAGTTGGGTCAAGCAACGCAGATCCGTGAACCGCCATGCCTCACTGCGGCGCGTGGGCCAGCACCCATCACGGGCGCCGGCCCACTGGGCAGCCCATTGACCGACTGGCTGGCCAGGCCGCTGGGCCAGCACCTGCAACAGGGTCTCCAGCCAGGATCGGGATTGGGTGGCATTGCTCATGGCTGAGGAGTGTCCGCGCCGTCCACACCGTCAATCCAGTCGTATCCCCGTTGCTCCAGCGCCATGGCCAAATCCTTGTCGCCGGTGCGCAGGATGCGACCCTCCGCCATGACGTGAACGAAATCAGGGGTGATGGCGTCCAGCAATCTCTGGTAGTGGGTGATCAGCAGCGTGGCGGTTGTTGGCAACGCCAGCTTCTTCACCCCGTTGGCCACAATGCGCAAGGCGTCAATGTCTAGACCGGAATCCGTCTCGTCCAGGATGGCCACCAGCGGCTTCAGCAGCGCCATCTGCAGAACTTCGTTGCGTTTTTTCTCCCCACCGGAAAAGCCTTCGTTGACGCTGCGCTCCAGAAATGCCGGATCCATCTGCACAATGGCCATGGTGTCCCGCACGTGGTCTTCAAAGGCGAAGGTGTCCAACTCCTCCTGACCCCGGTGCTGCCGCCGTGCGTTGCAGCTCACCCGCAGGAATTCCAGATTGCTGACGCCAGGGATTTCCACGGGATATTGAAAGCCCAGGAACACGCCCGAGCGGGCCCTGTCCTCCGGGGAGAGGGCCAGCAGATCCTGGCCTCTGTAGTGGATGCTGCCAGCGGTGACGGTGTAGGCAGGGTGGCCGGCAATCACTTTGGAGAGGGTGCTTTTGCCGCTGCCGTTGCGCCCCATGAGGGCATGGATTTCGCCGGCGCGAATCTGTAGGGAGACACCCCGCAAAATCTCGTTCTCCTCCACGCAGGCATGGAGGTTCTCAATGGACAGCAACACGTCCCCCGGTTGGATGGGGGCTTCACACAAGGGAGTGATCTCAGTGGAGGTCAAGGAACTGATGGAGAGCAGGGAATGGATCAGAGCAATACAAAGTCTGGTGGGGCCTAGCCAACAGAACCTTCCAGCTTGAGGGCCAAAAGTTTATCGGCCTCAGCGGCAAATTCCATGGGTAATTGGTTAAATACGTCGCGACAAAATCCACTCACCAACATGGAGACTGCTGCCTCGGGCTCAATACCGCGAGACTGCAGATAGAAAAGCTGATCTTCGGAAATATGGCAGGTGCTGGCCTCGTGCTCAACGGTGGCTTCAGGTTGGCGAGATTGGATGTAGGGGTGGGTATTGGCTGCCGCCTGGTCTCCGATGAGCATGGAATCACACTGGCTGAAGTTGCGGGCTCCACGGGCTTGCGGGCCGATATTGACCAGCCCTCGATAGCTGTTGGCAGAGTGGCCGCTGCTGATGCCTTTGCTGATGATGGTGGAGCGACTTCCAGGACCAACATGAACCATCTTGGTGCCCGTATCCGCCTGCTGATGATGATTGGTGAGGGCCACGGAGTAAAATTCGCCAACAGAATCCTGGCCGCGCAGCACACAGCTTGGATACTTCCAGGTGATGGCTGAACCCGTTTCCACCTGGGTCCAACTGATGCGGCTGCGCTTGCCCTTGCACAGCCCCCGCTTGGTGACAAAGTTATAGATTCCCCCTTTACCGTTCTCGTCCCCGGCATACCAGTTCTGAACGGTGGAGTATTTGATGGAGGCATCATCCAGGGCCACCAGCTCCACCACGGCGGCATGAAGCTGGTTGGTGTCAAACATGGGCGCTGTGCATCCTTCCAGGTAACTGACGCTGGCCCCTTCCTCGGCAATAATCAGGGTCCGCTCAAATTGTCCCGCGTCATCGCTGTTGATGCGGAAGTAGGTGGACAGCTCCATGGGGCACTGCACCCCTCTGGGAATGTATACAAAGGAGCCGTCACTGAATACTGCAGAGTTGAGCGCCGCGAAGAAGTTGTCTCCCATGGGAACCACGGAACCCAGGTAGCGTTCCACCAGTTCCGGGTAATCCTTGACGGCTTCCCCCATGGAGCAGAACACCACGCCGTGCTCTGCCAGCTTCTGCTTATAGGTGGTGGCAATGGACACACTGTCAAACACCGCGTCCACAGCCACGTTGCTGAGACGCTTCTGTTCACTCAGGGGAATACCCAGCTTGTCAAAGGTGTCCAGAAGGGCGGGATCCACGTCTTCCAGACTGGCTTTCTGCTCCTTTTGGCGGGGGGCCGAGTAATAGACGATATCTTGATAATCGATGACTGGATATCTTAGGGCGGCCCAGTTGGGCTCGTCCATGGCCTGCCACTGGGCATAGGCCTTCAGACGAAACTGCAGCAGGAAATCCGGCTCCTTCTTTTTGGACGAAATCAGCCGCACCACCGACTCATCCAGGCCCTTGGCAATCTTCTCGGTCTCAATGTCGGTCACAAAGCCATAGCGGTAAGGCGTTGTGTTAATGGCCTCTACGGCGGCGGCGCTGCTCATCGTGGGATGGGAGAGGGTTTAGTTGGCGAGGGCCTGAATGGTGTCCGTGGTGATGGTCTGGCTGTCACCGCGGAAGGGGTTGTCTTCGGTGAGAAACAACATGCAGTGGCATTCCATGCGTTCCCGCATGGGCACACAGGGGCAGTTCCAGAAAGCCTGGGCCGCCTCCGCGGGTTTGCTGTCGTAGTGACGGCACGGGCAGAGGGGCGCCCCGAGCTGATCCTTGTGGGCGGCCAACCCCTTGAGAACGACGGCAGTGACTCCGGGATCACTGCAGAAGTAGGTGCCGGTGCGCTGGGCATAGGTCTGGGCAAACTTGCGCAGGGCCTCCAGGCTTTCGGGGGTGGGCTGAACGGCTTGGTCCGGATTCATGGGCAGCAGAGTAACGAAACCAGTTAGTTTCCTAACTAGACTACAGCCATATGCACGGCCCTGTGGCCGCTTCCCCCGTGATGTCGTCAGAACCGGTCACATCCACCCGTGAGGCCGCGCTGACCCTTCTGCTGCGGCTGGGCCAGGCCACAGCCACCACCATGGCCAGCCAGTTGGGGGTCTCCGTACAGGTGATGCGCCGCCATCTGCGCAGCCTGGAACAGGAAGGGTTGGTGGAAAGCCCCTGTAACACCACCGGCCCGGGGAGACCCAGCCATCTCTGGCGGCTGACGGACCAGGGCCGGGATCACTTCCCCGACGGCAGCGAGGAGTTTGCCCGAGGGCTTCTCCACACCATGGCCAGCCACCTTGGCCCCGATCAACTGCAAACCCTTCTTGGCCAGCACGCCGCAGCCCAGGCCCGACATTACCGCAACCTCCTGGGGGACTGCCCCCCGGAGAAGCGCCTGCAGCGCCTGGTGGAGCTGCGCCGTCAGGAAGGGTACGTGGCGGACTATGAACCGTGTGAAGATCAACATGGCTGGCTGCTGACAGCCTTTCACTGCTCTGTGGCCCGCATTGCCGAGCAGTTTCCCGTGATCTGTAGCCAGGAATTGCAACTCTACCGCAGCATCTTCCCTGATTGCCACGTGGAGCGGGTCCATTGGATCCAGGAGGGGGACCACCACTGTGGCTTCCGCGTTCAGCCTCCCGTTAGCGCCCCCCCAGTTGCCGCAGAAACCACGTCCTGAAGGCCTTGAAGGGGAAGCCACGCTGTGGCGCGGATGGTGACTGCCCGGCCTGAGACAGGAACGCCTTGATCCCGACCCTGGATTGCACCAAGCGGCCATGCCGAGGGCGCTGGGCTGTCTTGCGGCTGGCGGGTCGGCCTTCCATCAGGTCAAGGCGTTCCTCCAGACGAGACAAGGGTCCGCTCAAGCGCTCCAGGCGATCCAGGTAGCCCTCGATGCACTCCATGAACCCTTCCAGGCGCTTCAGCCGGGCAAGGTGTTCCTCCAGATCGGAGGGGGAAATCTCCAAGCGTTCAAGGCGTTCAAGCCGCGCTTCCAGGAATTCGACTCTGGCCAGCAATTCGTGATTCGGGATCGGCATGGACGCCCCATGGGGATGCGGACTGGTCTCAGCTTACCCACTCTGACCACCCGTGCAGCACTGGGGCCAGATCCGATCTCACGTCCCAATCTCATGCCATGGTCACAAACTCCTCGCTGATGCTGGGATGGAGGGCCATGGTGCGGTCAAAATCCCCCTTGGTGGCCCCCATGCCCAGGGCAATGGCGGCCATCTGAATGATCTCGGCGCTGTGCTCCCCCACCATGTGACAACCCAGAACCCGCTCCTGGGGACCCAGCACCAGCTTCAAATGGCAGGGGCTGCCGGTTTTGGGCAGGGCCCGGGACAGGCTGCGGAAACGGGCCTCGCACACCCGCACGTCCTCCCCGTGCCGTTGCCTGGCTGCTTCCTCCGAGAGACCCACCGTGGCCAGCTCCGGCTGGGTGAACACCGCACTGGCCACCAGGCCGTGGTCCGTACGGCGGGGTTTTTGGCCAAATTGGGAATCGGCAAAGGCGCGCCCCTCGTCCACCGCCACGGGTGTCAGGTTGATGCGATCCGTCACGTCCCCCACGGCAAACACGTGGGCCAGGTTGGTGCGCTGGTCACCATCCACGGGGATGCGCCCCCGCTCCACCGCCACGCCGGCGGCCTCCAGGTTTAACCCCTCCAGCCGCGGCTTGCGGCCGGTGGCCAGAAGCACGGCTTCCGCCTCCACGCTGCTGCCGTCGGAGAACTCCACCCGGCGGCCCGTGCCGCTGCTGCTGATGGCCTGGGGAGACACCCCCTTGCGGAACGCTATGCCCTTCTCCACCATGCCCGCCTCCACGCTGGCCACGCAGCCCCGATCAAAGCTCCGCAGCAATTCACGGCGCACCACCTGGGTCACGGCCACCCCCAGACCCTGCAGGATGCAGGCGAATTCACAGGCAATGTAGCCGCCGCCAACGATGACCATGGAGCTGGGAAAGCGCTCCAGGAGAAACAGGTCGTCACTCACCAGGGCCAGGTCAGCCCCGGGCAGGTTGGGGCGCACCGGCCGCCCCCCCACGGCAACGAGGATGGTCTCGCCCCGGAGCACCTGCTCTCCCACCTGCAAGCGCCGGGCATCCAGGAACTGAGCCCAACCCCGCACCAGCGCCACCCCGGCCCGGCTGAGGGATGCTTCATGAATGCCGTTGAGACGGTCCACCTCGCGGCGCACGTGGTCCAGCAGCACGTGGGTTTGGGGCGCCACAGGGGAAACCGGCCAGCCGTAGCTGGGGGCATCCGCCAGTTGCTCCCCCACGGCCGAGCCGTAGACCAGCAGCTTCTTGGGCACACAGCCCCGGATCACACAGGTGCCCCCCACCCGACTGCCTTCCACAATCGCCACCGAGGCCCCATGGGCGGCGGCCCGTTTTGCGGCAGCCAGGCCGCCGGAGCCGGCCCCCACCACCACCAGGTCGAAGTGTTGCTCGTCTGGATGCGCCATCGTCGTGCCACTGTCTCTTGCTCTCCATATTCTCCCTCCTTACCGGTGCGCTGCACCAGGGGCTGATCTCTGGTTTCAAGACCTCCCACGTCATTGGGGTGCGTGGTTGGCCGGGCTGTCCCATGGGGTTGCGCCCCTTGGCTGCCGGGGAGCCCTGGGCACGCACGGGAAGGGGAGCGGTGGCCGTTGTTCCCGTTCGTTGGTAGGCTGTTCCCATCTATCAGCCAGCCCAATGCCTACCGTACCCCCTGGGCTGACCGAACGGCTGGCGCTGCTGACCCAGCCAGCCGTGATCCTGGTAGGGATGGGGCTGCTGATTAACCAGCGGAACAAGAGGATTGACGATTTACGGGAAGACGTGAAGGAGCTTCGGAAAAAAGTGGACGACCTGAGTGACGAAGTGAAGGGCCTGCCCTTGAAGATCATGGAGATGCTGCGCAAAGCACCCCACTGATCCCCAACAGGGCCGTCACTGCTCGAAGGTGCTGGGTGCGGTGCATGTGCTGGGCGGTGGCGTACTTTTCAGTATGGACCCGCCTTAGTTGCCGTAGTGATAGGCTTTGACAGAGGGTCCGTGACCAACGCCATTGACGACAAACCGCCATATTATCGACAACCACACTCGCAAGGTGGCAGACTGCCTGAAGCCAGTCCTGAGGGACGCTGATGCATTCAGTGTGGTCTCTGCCTACTTCACCATCTATGGCTATGCGCTGCTGGAAGCTGAGTTAAACAGTGTGGCCAAGGTGCGTTTCCTCTTTGGCGATCCTTCATCGATGAAGGATTTGGATCCAGGGAAGGATGAGCCTAAATCTTTTCAATTCACCGAGCACGGGTTAGAGCCACGGTTCACGCTGGAGCAGAAGGGCCTTGCCAGGCAGTGTGCTGAGTGGGTGAGCAAAAGCAACGTGTCCATACGCTCAGCCAGATGGTCCAACTTTCTCCACGGCAAGATGTACCTTACCGAATCTACCGATGATAAATTGGGCATCGTCGGCAGCTCCAATTTTATGCAAAAGGGACTAGGGGGCAGCGATAAGCCCAATCTGGAAATCAACCTGGCCACCCATGAGGCCGCAGCCGTGACAGAACTGCTGGATTGGTTCAATCAGCTTTGGCATGATGACCACTTGAGCGAAGATGTGAAGGAGATAGTGCTGAATGCTCTGAATCGCATCGGCGGTGACCAAAGCCCAGAGAAAGTCTATTACAAGACCTTGTATGAACTGTTCTACAAGAGCATTAAGGCAAGGCTGGCCGGTGAGGATCTCAGCACCACCGCCGGTTTCCAGGATAGCAAAATCTGGAACACCCTTTACAGCTTCCAGAAGGACGGCGCTAAGAGCGTCATTGCCAAGCTGCAAGAGCACAACGGCTGCATTCTGGCTGACAGCGTGGGACTGGGGAAAACCTATACTGCCCTGGCGGGCATCAAACATTTTGAGCTAGCGGGAGAATGCCCGTGTGCTGGTGCTCTGTCCAAAAAACTGCTGGATAATTTGGTCTCTTTACCCTGCCGCCAAGAACCACAAACAGAATCCATTTCTTGAAGACCGCTTTTTTGCCTACACATTGCTAGACCATACGGATCTATCCCGCGACTCAGGTACATCAGGCGGTATTGACCTGGCCACCTTTAACTGGAAAAACTACAATCTGGTAAAGTCTGCTGGCTCACGCAAACCCTCTTCACAACCGACTTTCTCATGGTGTGAGGATATCCCGTGTGGGAAGCTTGTCCTCGCTTGCCTGGGAACGACGGGGAAGCACACCCAAGCAAGCTATGCTGTAATGAGGGCCTCACCCCGAAGCTCCCCTTCCCCGATGGCACTACACCTGCCGCCAGAGGCCTATCTCTGGTTCAAGACCTTCCACGTGATCGGGGTGGTGGTGTGGTTTGCCGGGCTGTTCTATCTGGTGCGCCTCTTCATCTATCACGTGGAAGCGGACGCCCTCGGCCCGGATGCCCAGGCGGTGCTCAAGCCCCAATACACCTTGATGGAGAAGCGGCTGGCCAACATCATCACCACCCCCGGCATGGTGGTGACGGTGGCCATGGCCGTGGGTCTGTTGGCAGCCAACCCCGGTTGGCTTCACCAGGGCTGGTTGCACGTCAAACTGGCCTTTGTCGCCCTGCTGCTGGCCTATCACGTGTTCTGCTACCGGCTGATGGGGCAGTTGCAGCAAGGGATCTGCACCTGGAGCAGCGGCAAATTGCGGGCCCTCAACGAAGCCCCCACCCTGCTGCTGGTGGTGATCGTGATGCTGGCCGTTTTCAAGGGCCAATTCCCTAGGGGCTCCGCCACGTGGCTGGTGGTGGCCCTCGTTGTTTTTATGGCAGTGGCCATCCAACTCTATGCCCGCAAGCGTCGACGGAATGCGGAGCAGCAGGCCCTCTCCCAGGACGCCTGATAGTCGCTCCTTCTCCCATCCCCTGGCAACGGTTCTGGCGACGGTGGACCGCCGTAGCTGCCCCGGGCGGTGCAATTTTCACTGCCACACCACCTGCAGTGACGGCAGCCTGGCGCCGGAGCAGTTGGCCGTTCAGGCCACCGACCTGGGGCTGGAGCATCTGGCCATTACGGACCACCACAGCCACCAGGCCTATCCCCTGGCCCAACAAACTCTGGCGACGCTGCAACAGCAGGGGCGCGCCGTCCCCAAGCTTTGGCGTGGCGTTGAGATCAGTGCCGTGCTCAACAACTGTCTTGTGCATATTCTTGCCCTGGGCTACGGCGAGGAAGCAACCCTGATGCCCTATCTCCAGGGAGAAGCCGCCTGTGGGGAGGCATTGCAGGCCTCGGTGGTGGTGCGCGCCATTCATGCAGCGGGCGGCCTGGCCTCCCTGGCCCATCCAGCCCGCTACCGGCTGGATTTCCGTGTTCTGATCCAGGCGGCTCAGCGCCTGAAGTTTGATGCTGTGGAGACCTGGTACGACTACGACATGCTGCCCCGGTGGCGCCCGTCACCTTTGATCTGCGACGACGTGGATCAACTGCGCCAAGATCTTGGCCTGCTGGCCAGTTGTGGGACAGACACCCACAGCACCAACCTGAGGGGTCGTTGACAGGGGTGCTGCCTTTGCGCATCGTTGCAAAACAGTGGACCTGGCAACGGCGCCCTGGATTTTCTCTAGAATTGTTTCATGTTCGTCTCCCCAGCCCATGGGATTGTTCGACCGGTTTCGCGCCAAGCCCGGCCAGGCTGAAAACACCAGTGATAAGCCGTTCTTCCTGGATAACGACGCGGCCCAGACCGTGGGGGATATGTCCTACCTGCGCTCCTCCAACACCATCCGCCACACCTTCCCCAAGTCGGCCTCCTCACCGGAAGGGGGTGAGGTGGTGCAGGAAGTGGGCGCCATGGCGTCCCGCGTGACCAAGGCCACTGGCGGTGTGCCGGAGGCCAGGGCCATCGCCGGAAGCAGTGGCCCGGCAGCGGTCACGGCCACCACCACGGGCGGCAAGGTGCGCAAGACCTTTGCCCAGACCATGAGCCCCCAGGAGTTGGCCCAGCGACTACGGGGTGGTTCCGTCAAAAGAAAGAAATCCACTGCTGCGAACCGGGACGGGCGTGCCGTGCCCAGGAGTGCGGTCAGCAACAAGCCCGGCTCCATCGATCCCTTCCGGACCATGGTGCGGGACGTGACCAGCTAACGCTGAAAGCGGAGCTCAACTCAAGGAGATCAGGGCCGACATCAAAGCGCTACTTCCGGCGCGACACTCCCGTCGCCCCCGGTGCGCCACCTTGAGGGGCGCAACAGGTCGGTTCAACCACGACTTGTGGGAACTATCGTGGGCGTACGGTTCTTCACCATGGCAATTCCAACCCTTCCCCCGTCCCTGCTGACAGAGTGGATCCAACCTGGCGCCCTGTTGAGCGTCTTCCTGGGCGTAGCGGGCTTCCTCTGGGCCGAGTTGAAGAGCATGAGGGCCGAGTTCAAGGCGGAACTCAAGAGTATGCAAACCGAGTTCAAGGCGGAACTGAGGAGCATGCGAGCCGAGTTCAAAACGGAACTCCGGGCCAGTGAAACCAGGTCGGATCAGAAGATCGACAGCCTGAAAGCAGAACTCCAGGCCAGTGAAGCCAGGTCGAATCAGACAACTGACAGTGTGAGGTCCGAGTTGAAAGCGGAACTCCGGGCCGGTGAAGCCAGATCAGATCAGAAAATCGATGAAGTGAAAGTGGAACTCAGGGAGATCAAAGATGACGTCAAAGCGCTGCTTCTGGCACAGACACCCCGTCGTCCCCCGGTGGCACAATCTTGAAGGAACGTGGATTGGCTTACAGGATTCAAGTCCCACCCTCCAGGTGAGCATCCACTTGGCGCACCAGCGCTTCAAGGGCCTGGATCTTTTCCCCGTTGGCGTCCTGCCAGAGGCCGCGGCGGTGCGCCTCCAACAGCCGTTCTCCCATCTCCTGCAGTGCCCACGGGTTGCTGCGGTTCAGGGCGGCCTGGCTGCCGGGCTCCAGGATCCATTGCTGCGCAATGGCGCCATAGGCCCAATCCGGCACCGCCCCGGTGCTGGCGTCGTAGGCAAACAGGTAGTTCAAGCTGGCGCTCATCTCGAAGCCGCCCCGATACCCATGGCGGCGCATCCCCTCCAGCCAGCGGGGATTCAGCAGTCGTGAGCGGATCACCTTATCCAGCTCCCGGGCCAGACGGTGTATCCGGGGGCGCTGGGGGCGGGCATGGTCGCCAAACCAGAGGGCAGGGGCCTGGCCGCGCAGGTGGGTGACCGTCGCGGCCAGGCCGCCCTGGAACTGGTAGTAGTCATCGGAATCCAGCAGGTCGTGTTCGCGGTTGTCCTGGTTGTGGAGCACCCCGTCCACCTGCCGCAGCCGGGCGCAGAGCCCGTCCCGGTCCTGCTGCACGCGCAGTGTGCCCGTGGCGTTGCTGCTGTAGCGCCACTGGCTCCAGTTGAGGAAGGCGGTGGCCAGATCCGTTGTATTCTCCCAGGCGCCGCTGTCCATCAGGCCCTGCAAACCGGCGCCGTAGGCCCCCGGCGCCGAGCCGTAGATCCGCCCCAGGGTCTCGCCGGTGGTCTGCTGTAACAGCAGGCCGGCCCGGTGAATCAGGTCCACCAGATTGGGGAACGCATCCCGGAAGAACCCGGAGATCCGCAGCGTCACGTCCACCCGCGGGCGGTCCAGTTGGGCCAGGGGAATCACCTCAAGATCCACCACCCGCCGTTGCTGGCCATCCCACACGGGCCGCACCCCCATGAGCGCCAGGGCCTGGGCAATTTCATCGCCGCCGTTGCGCATGGTGGCCGTTCCCCAAACACTCATGGCCAGGTGACGCAGGGGCTCCCCCTGTTGCTGCTCATGCTGCTCCAGCAGCAACTCCGCCGCCCGGCGCCCCAGATCCCAGGCGGCTTCCGTGGGGAGCCCCCGCAAATCGACGCTGTAGAAGTTCCGCCCTGTGGGCAGCACCTCCAGGCGGCCCCGGGTGGGGGCGCCGGCGGGACCCGGGGGGATCCGCCCCCCCGCCAGGCCACGGAGCAGGGATTGCTGTTCCTGGGCTGGGCAGGCATCCAGGCGGGGCGCCACGTCAGCGGCCACCTGCTCCAGACAGTGGCGGCTGCGCGGGCCAGGCGCCGTGGCCTCCCCCTCCAGCAGGGCCAGGCCCCAGTCCTCCAGCACGGCCATGGCGTCACCGGCACAACGGGCCGTGGCGGGAAGATTCAGCCGTTGCCGGTCCTGCCGGCTCAGCGGCGCGCTCTCTTCACTGCTCCAGGGATCCAGCGCCAGGCCAAGATCCAGGGCCATGGCCTGGGTGAGACCAGGCTGATCGCCCCGTGGGCAGCGGGCCAGCGCCAGGAGAAGCTCCAGCCGCTGCCGGGGCTCCGGCGCCATCCCGTAGCAGTGCAACCCCGTGCGAATCTGGGCTTCCTTCAATTCACAGAGATAGCCGTCAGCCTGCTCCAGCCGTTGATCCAGATCACCTTCGGCGTCCAGGTGGAGCGTCGCCAGCAGTGCGTCCAGTTCCCGGCGCAGACGGGGCGCACGGTCGCTGCCAAGCTGCAGCGCCTGCCAGTACTCATCCAACCGTTGCTCCAGGACGGCCTCCTGGCCATGGAGGCCGGCCCGGGCCAGGGGTGGGGTGAGATGGTCCAGGATCAGGGCCTGGCTGCGGCGCTTGGCCTGGGCCCCTTCCCCCGGATCATTCACGATGAAGGGATAGAGATGGGGCAGGGGACCCAGGGCCAGGTCGGGGAAGCAGTTGCTGGAGAGGCCCACGCCTTTGCCCGGCAGCCATTCCAGGTTGCCGTGCTTCCCGAAGTGGATCACCCCGTCAGCCCGGTGAACCGTTTGCAGCCAGTGGTAGGTGGCCAGGTAGTGGTGGGTGGGCGGCAGATCCGGGCTGTGGTAGCTGAGTTGCGGATCCCGCTCATAGCCGCGGCTGGGCTGAATCAACACCACAACCGCACCAAAACGGCAGCCATGGACGGCAAAGCCCTCCGCCTCCAGGTGGTCGTCCTGGTCCGGTGGTCCCCAGCGCTCCAGCACCGCCTGGCGGGCCGGGGCGGGTAATCGGGAAAACCAGGCTTCATAGGCAGGCAAGGGCAGGTGGGCCATGGGCGCCAGGGGCAGGCTGCGGGGATCGTTGCTGCGCCCCGTGGTGAGCTTGTGAATCAGTTGATCCCCGTCCCTGGGCAGTTCCCCAGCCACGCCGTAACCCGCCGCCGCCAGCCAACCCAGACAGGCCGCCACACTGGCCGGGGTGTCCAGGCCCACGCCGTTGGCCAGGTGGCTGTTGCGGGTCGGATAGTTGGCCAGAACAATGGCCAGCCGCCGCCGGGCGGCCGGGGTGGCGGCAAGCTGCAGCCAGGCCCGCGCCCACCGGGCACACCAGGTCAGCCGCTCCGCCACCGGCGTGTAACGAAACAACGGACAGTCCAGTTGCGGGTGCCGCTGCTGCGCCTCCTTGAAGCTCACCACCCGCCCCAGGAGCCGGCCGTCCAACTCCGGCAGCACCACCTGCATCCCCAGATCCCGGGGTCCCAGGCCCACACTGCTCTCCCGCCACGTGTTCCGGGAGCCGCTGCTGCAGACCATCTGCAGCACGGGGCAATCCAGTTCGTCCCAGAGGGTGGCGGCATCCTCCCCTGTCCCTGTCGCCGCCCCTGCCGCCGCAAAGCCCGTGGTGGTGAGCACCAGCTTCACCCGCTGCCGGCGCCAGAGGGCCACAATGCCGGATTGAATCCCCGGTGTGCGCAAGCCGCTGATCAGCAGCGCCTTGGGGGCCAGGCCCGCCGCCCGCAGGCTGGCCAGCGTGGCGTCCACCAGGGCAAGGTCACCCGCCTGGGCCAGCGCCCGATAGAACAGGACCCCCACGGCCGGCCCCTCGTCGTCCTGGCGCCAGTCATGGGGGAGGGGGTCCGCCAGGGGCGTCGGTCGGGGGAGTCGGGGCTCAACGCCGGCCGCCAGATCCTGCAGCGCCGCCGCCACGCCCGCCAGGTTGTCGGGCCCACCCCAACGGAGGGCATCCCCCAGGGCGCGGGTCAACTCTGGCGCGGTGCTGCTGAGGTTCTCCAGCGCCGGATCCGGCCCCACCCCGTCCAGCACCACCAGGCATCCCCCCGCCCCTTGCCACTCCTGTAACCGCTCCAGGCCGTAACTCCACACACTGCGCCCCCCCAGAAGACGCAACAGCACCACCCGGGCAGCAGCCACGGTGGTGCGAAGGTAGTGGTCCACCACGGCGGGATGGGACAGGGCGGCAACGTTCAGGCCCCGCATGGGACAGGGCTGGGGTGTGCGCTCCAGCACGGTGGCCATGGTGGCCAGGTCCGTGTCCGAGGTGGTCAGCATCAGGACGGGGGCGGGATTCTGCTCCACCAGCAGGGCGCCGCCAGGGCCGTCGTCAACACCGGGAAGGGCTGCAAGACGATGCATGGGAAGATCAGAGCACACCACCAACGTCACCACAATGCATGGGTTTCTTCCCTACGTCTGGTTCGAGGGCAAATGCCGACCCTTTGCCGAGGCGAAGCTGTCCATCGCCACCCATGCGCTCCACTACGGCACGGCAGCGTTTGGCGGTCTGCGGGCCGTTCCGGACCCCGGCGGCCCTGACCGGATGCTCTTCTTCCGTCTGGACCGCCACGCCCGTCGGCTGAGCCAGAGCGCCGGCTTTCTCAACACCTCCCTTTCCAGCGAGGAGATCGTTGCCGCCGTGGATGCGGTGATCAAGGCCAATCGTCCCCGGGTGCCCATTTACCTTCGTCCGCTGGTGTACACCAGTGATCTGGGCATTGCCCCGCGCCTCCACAGCATCGAGACGGACTTCCTGATCTACGGGCTGGAGTTGGGGGACTACCTCTCCCCGGAGGGGGTGAGTTGCCGCTTCAGTTCCTGGACACGCCAGGAGGACCGCTCCCTGCCCCTGCGGGGCAAGATCAGCGGCGCCTACATCACCTCGTCCCTGGCCAAGACCGAGGCCGTCCAAAGCGGCTTTGACGAGGCCATCCTGATGAACAGCCAGGGGAAAGTCTGCGAAGCCTCGGGGATGAACATTTTCATTGTGCGGGACGGCGCACTCCACACGCCGGGTGTGAACCAGGACATCCTGGAGGGCATCACCCGCATGAGCGTCATCACCATGGCCCGGTCCATGGGGTACGAGGTGGTGGAGCGGGCCGTTGACAAGACGGAACTGCTGCTGGCGGACGAGGTGTTTCTCACCGGCACCGCCGCCCGCATCACCCCCGTGCGCCGCATTGAAACCACGGAACTGGCCGGCGAGCGCCCCGTCATGGAGCGGCTCCGCCGCCGTCTCCAGGCCGTCACGGAAGGGCGGGACGAGGAATTCCGCCATTGGGTCACGGGGATTGCCACGGGTGGCGTGCTAAGATCGCGCAACACCGTGTAAAGTCAAGCTGGTCAAGAGTCCGCTTTCACTATTCACCATGTGTTGTTCTGGTTCTCAGGGAGAGGGTGATCTACCTGCCTTCCGGCAGGAGCGAAGAGGCTTGACCGTGGGCAAGCCTGAACCTGGGGTAAAGGACCAAGAAGTAAGCAGAGATGCAAACAAACACGACAACCCCTTAGAAATGGCCACGTTCCCTGAATCTATCTGCTATAATTCCGCCGGATGGCCGGGTGGCCGGGTGGCCGGGTGGCCGGGTGGCCGGGTGGCCGGGACGCCGGGTGGCCGGATGCCGGATGCCGGGTGGCCCCTTGCGTCTGTGGGGTCCGGCCATGAGGGTTGGCCCATGGTGGCGCTGGGGACGCCTTCTTTCCTCCCGGCCTGAGGCTTCCTGCTCTTCTTCAACCGTCCGCTTCCGGCTCGGGTCTCCCCTGCTGCCGCTGCTGCTGAGCCTGCCCCTGGTGGCAGGGCTGGTTTCCGAGGCCCAGGCGCAGACGACATTCGTCAAAAACACCGGGCAGACAACCGTACTCAACAACTTGCAGGGCTTCACCGCGGATATTGTCCAGCCGTTCACGACGGGCAGCAACGCCGCGGGCTACAGGCTGACCAGCGTCGTATTCAAGTTCCGCGGGCTATCCGACAACAGCCCTTCATTTACCGTTGCCATCTATACCGATTCCAGCGGAAGTCCAGGCAACTCGCTCGGCACGCTGACGAATCCCGCCCTATCCTCAGGGAGTGACGTAGAATACACCTTCCCGGCGTCCGGCCAGGGCATCGACCTTGCGGCGAACACGCAATACTGGATTGTGATAGACAACACTTCGACCTCTCCAAGTGATGTTTTTTGGGGCTGGGCTATAACAGCCTCGGACAGCGAGGACGCGGGCGCCGCACCCGGCTGGAGCATCGGCAACAGCAAAAGCGGCCGCGCAGCGACCTCCACCGGCGGTTTCACAATTGAGGGGACTGACGTTCTCCAGATCGAGATCATCGGCACGACGAAGACGGCGACGAACACGGCCGCGACGGGCGCGGCGACGATCACGGGCATAGCGACGCAGGGCCAGACGCTGACTGTGAACCAGGGCACCCTGGCCGACGCGGACGGCCTGCCATCGACCACGTTCCCCGCGGGCTATACGTTCCAGTGGAAGCGGAATAACACGAACATCACCGGCGCCACGTCGCGGACCTACACGCTGGTCCAGGCGGACGTGGGCCAGAACATCATCAGCGTCACGGTTTCGTTCACCGACGGCGGGGGCAGTACCGAAAGCCGGACATCCATAGCGACCCAGACTGTGGCCAACGTGAACGACGACCCGACGGGCGCCCCGTCCATCTCCGGCACGGCGGCGCAGGGCCAGACGCTGACGGCGGACACGAGCGAGATCGCCGATCCCGACGGGCTGGGGAGCTTCAGCTACCAGTGGAAACGAGGGACCACGAGCATCAGCGGAGCGACCTCCTCCACCTACACGCTGGTGGGGGACGATGTGGGCGAGACGATCACGGTGACGGTGTCCTGGACCGACGGCGGCGGCACATCGGAGAGCCTGACATCGGCGGCGACGGCGCAGGTGGCCGCCGGGGTCACGGTCAGTTTCAAGGAGAGCGCCCACGAGGTGGAAGAGGGCGATGCCGTGACGCTG
>VXNS01000020.1 GCA_009840445.1 Synechococcus sp. SB0662_bin_14 | reverse complement strand
AATTTTACATGGTGGTGTCCCCTTGTAAAATTTTAAATTTCTTTTTAAATATAGACATTTTTATTTTTTTCCCCAAAAATTTTTTAACACACCCCCCCCCCCCCCCCACGCTAAAGCCTTGATCGGCTTGTGCCTCGGAGTGGTCCTGACCGCTTGCGGCGGTGGCGGATCTGGCGGGCCAACAGCAACCACTTCCACGCATCAGCCTCTCCCTCCTTCAAATCAACGCTTGAACACTAATCAAGCATTGGCTAATTCTGATGTTACTCCAGAAGATTTAGAATGGCAAGAAACTCAATTTGGCAATGTCTTTGTTGCCGGTTCACAAGGATTTGCATCTGTCAACGATGTGTCTACAACTTTTGATGGAATGGATCTTGACATTACTATTAGCCGATTTGATGGTAGTAGAATATTCTTTGATGGAAGCAAGAGGATAGTATATGGTATTGATTTAAATGATTTTTCATATGATTTAGATGATGAAGCTCTTTGGATTGGGTATTCTTATTTTCAAGATGCCTCAATGAATATATCTGAAACTGCAAATAGTGGAAGGATACAAGCTGCATCATATCGAGTTCAGTATAATACAGAAAATTCAGACGATTATGTCTCTTTTGGATATTGGTTAGATTGGAAATTGACAACGATAAATCTCATAGAAGGACTGGAAATGGGATTGTTTGCTGATGGTCCAGATTTTGAATCAGCAGCAAATCTTCCATTGACAGGTCAAGCTACCTATAGTGGAGATTTCTTTGGAGAATTTATGCATGCTAATACATCTGAAACTGTAGTTCAAATGGGACAATATGAAGCTGATTTAGAAATGACTGCTAACTTTGGAAATGACACTATAAGCGGATGTATTGGTTGCAACTACAGAAATATCAATACTTTATCTGTAATCAGCAGTGCTGGGGTCAGTGAATACACAGATCAACCAACTGCCTATTATGCAAGATTGAACCCAACCACACTTTCAAATAACGGTCAGTATCGAGGAAATATCACAGTACGAAATGTAACTGGATTATCAGTTAATACTTTAGATGGCGAATATGCAGGTAAAATGTCAACTCTTAATGGAGATGACACTAACTCTCCAGTGGAAACGGTAGGAACAGCTTATGCAGCTTGGAGGGATAGTAATGGTACTGGTTTAGTTGGAGGAGCATTTCTTGGTGCAAATGATAATGAATAAGTAGAGATATGGGACTGTTCAATCTTATGAACAGTCCCACTTGAGATCTATAAGACCGTAGTGATGGAGTCCTTTGGGGGTTTGGGCACTATTGTAGGGCACCACGAAAAATCGAGCAAGGCCTTCCAGTGGGCTGCCGTCTCACCGTGAGAAAGTCAGTTGTGGAGGGATTTCTCGTAGCCTGGCAGGGTCCTCTCATGCGAGGAAACGGCAATTTTTCGTGGTGCCCTGTAGGTAAGCCCCTACTTTTTTGTAAGGTATCTCTGAATAAGTCTCTCCTCCTCTTCGTCGGCTTTTCAAAAGCCTTGTGGGGACAGAGGGCAGAGCACGCTGGTGCGTGATTCTGGCTTTGTTCAGAGGTTCCCTAGGTAAGCACTTTTACGAACTCGGTCAATCCCATGCTTTGTTCCAATCATTGACATAGCAAATAGCAAGATATTCACAAATGGATCATTTTCCAGTGGCTTGTCTATATTTTCTTCTACTATATTTTCTTGTTCTCTGACAATCATATCCTGTGTGGTTTGTATGTCAAAGAAAAACCTGTCCAGAAACTAACCATGTCCCTGTACAGAAAAGCAAACGAAACGGATAGACCAAAACTGCAAACAAAAGGTGTGATTATACGACGGCTAACAGCATAATAAATCCCATAGAAGGGAATGATATGGGCAAAAACCCGCCCCCACCCGGTATCTTGCTGTCGGCGCTCGAAAGCGCGTCTTTTTCCTTCGGGAAGGGGCATGGTGAATCCCGTCACACAAGCAAGCCCAGTGTGTCACCGATCATGCGGCCAGGTCATCGACCACCTCAACCTGTATCAAGACAGCGTCGGCTAACTCCTCAGGGGTCGTGAGGATCAGGAGAAGCACTGGAGCCAGCAACTCTCGGGGTGGAGCCAACAAGCCCCTGCCCCAGCGCCAGTACCTGGTGGGCCAATCGCTTGATGCGGCGGCCCTTGGGATCCTCGGCTGTGCCCAGGAGCCGCTGGCGCAGGCCCGCACTGGCGGGGGTGGTGTGCTTGCCCGGAAGCACCACGAGCCGGCTTTGATCCCCGCTTCTGGCTTTGAGTTGGGCATGGAGGCGCGGGCTCTGGTCAATGGCGTCGTCCCGGAAGCGCACCAGCAGGTTGTGGGGCTGGCGGTAGCGCTCAGCCACCAGTTCCATGGTGCGCCGCGGCGGTGGGTTGAATTCCACCGTAAAACCCAGGGACGGCCCCAACTGATTCACCAGGGGAATGGAGCGGCCGGCGGAGTAGTTGTTGAAGGCCAGCATGGCGGCGGCACCGCAGCCCATGCCCCCGTCAGGGGCCAACAACAGCAGCTTGCAGCCCAGACTATGGCCCACCCGCAGCAGGGGCAGGCCTGCCAGGCCCGGCTCGCGCCGCAACACCCGCTCCAGGTCCAGAAACGCCTGATCCGCCTGCTGCTGATGGTCCAGGCTGAGGCAGTAGGCCCAGGCCAGCACACCCCAACCCTGGGTCTCGAAGGCCCGCAACAGCCGCTGGTAGCTCCATTGGGGCTGCGCCGCCAGGCCGTTGCCGCCGATGAACTGGATGATGCCCACCGGCTGGGGCGGCAACGCCAACCACACCCTGCCCAGTTGGCGCCAATGGCGGGGCCAGTGGGGAAGAAGGCCGCTCAACGGGCCAGTTGCTCCAGGCAGGCCCGGGCCTGTTGAACATGGGCCTTGGCATTGAGCAAGGCGTTGAACACCAGGCGCACCACCCCCTCCGGATCAATCACGTAGGTGACCCGACCGGGCAGGAACATGGCGGAGGGCACCCCGAAGCGTTTGCGCACGCCGTTGCCCACGTCCGCCAGCAGGGGAAAGGTGAGGTTGTGTTTTGCGGCGAAGCGCTGGTGGCTCTCCAGGTGGTCCCCGGAAATGCCCACCACGGCGGCGCCCAACGTCTGGAATTGGGCCAGGTTGTCCTGAAAGTCACAGGCCTCTGCGGTGCAGCCCGGTGTGTCGTCCTTGGGGTAGAAAAACACCACCACCGCTTGCCCCCGCAGGTCCTGGAGGCGGACGGTGCCCCCCTGGCTGGAGGGGAGTTCAAAATCCGGGGCTTGATCCCCCACGCCGATGGCCATGGTCACTGGACAATGGATTCCAGCCTAGGGAGAGGAGCCCGCCAGCCGATGGCCATCACCACACCAACTGTGCCCACAAACCTGCTGATTCTGGATCTGGAAACCACGGGGTTGCATCCTGGGCAGGACCACTGCATTGAATTGGCGGCGGTGTTGTTTTCCGTGCCCTTGCGCACCACCCTTGGCCAGGTGTCCACCCTGTTCCCGGTGGAGGAGAACCAGGCGGAACGCATCAACGGCATTCCCGCCGCCGCCAGCCAAGGGCGCCAGCCGTGGCGTCAGGCACTGGAACTGTTTATGGCCATGGCTGACCACGCCGATGCCGCGGTGGCCCACAACGTGGCCTTCGACCGACCCTGGTTCGGGAAGCCGCCACTACCGTCGTTGTCGTTGCCCTGGATCTGCACCTGTGACGACGTGGTGTGGCCGTTACGCCTCAACTTGAAACCCAAACCATCCCTCCGGGACCTGGCCCTAGCCCATGGCATCCCCGTCTGGGCCACCCACCGCGCCCTCACGGACTGCATTATCTGGCCCAGGTGTTCTCCCGTTGCACGGACCTTGAGGGCCTGCTGCTGGAGGCCCGCCAACCCCGCCAGCTTTACAAAGCCAAGGTGAGCTACGAACAGCGGCACCTGGCCAAGACAGCGGGATTCCACTGGAACAGCCTGGTGCCCGGCGCCTGGGCGCGCCGCCTTTCCGATGCCCAACGGGAGCGCCTTTCCTTTCCCGTTGAGCTGGTGGACACATCTAACGGCTGAACTTTGAACGGCCGGACTGCAGCTTGCCGAGCAGATATTCCATTCCCCGATCTCCTTTTACGCGGTTACAGTGGCCGCATAGTAATTGAAGATTGCTGATATGGTCGGTTCCACCGTTCCGTCGGGCAATGATGTGATCAACTTCCAGGTTGCGGCTCTCGAAGTGTGTGGAACAGCCTACGCAGTACCCCTCCTGCTGACCGTAGAGCGCCTTGCGGTTTTCCGGGCAGTTGTAACGCGGGAGTGAACCCAAATCCGTACGAGCCGGAATGTCCGTACGGACCGAGCCTTGAAAGAATAGATCGAGCTCGTCACGCATTCTCTGCTGCACAAGTTCGGTTGCCTTTGGCGATAGATCGATCCCGGCCCATTGTCGCCCTTCTATCTGGGCTGCAATACAGGCGGTGGCGCATCCGCAAAAGGGATCAAGCACCATGTCGCCTGCATTGCTGGAGGCTTTGACGATGCGCTGCAGGAGGCGCAACGGTTTTTGTGTGGGATACCCGGTTCGTTCTTTCGCTTGGGAATTTAGATACGGTACGTCCCACACATCTCGCATGGAGACTGTGTTATAAACGCCATCTTCATCTTCGTGGAACATGGCTTCCCCGGCTCCATAATTCACCAATCCCGGCTTACGGGCTTTGCTTTTTGTGTAGGCTTTTTCAGTCTGTCTGTTAAATGTTGCTCCGTCAGCAGCATAGTAGAGCAATACATCATGCTTACGCGCAAAGTACGTTTTCGAGACACCACCAGTTCGATAGGACCAAATGACTTCATTTTTAAAATTTTCCCTTCCGAATATCGCATCCATCATGATCTTGAGGTAATGGCTCATGGTGGGGTCACAGTGAAGATAAATACTTCCGGTGGGCTTGAGCAGACGGTGGATTTCCAGCAGCCTCACCGCCATATAAATCAAATAAGACTTGTCGCTGTCTTTCATTGTCGCATGAATCACGCGATTCAGTGTGGGATGCTTGGCTTCAATCAAATCCAACCAGGCAATGTCCAATTCCTGCAGCGTCCACGTATCCTTGAACTCGGCACCGGCAGCCTGACTACCAATGGGTGCGGCATAGTTCGCATTAGAGTTAAAGGGTGGGTCAAGATAGATAAGATCAACACACGCAGAGTTCATCCCCCGCATAATGCCAAGATTATCTCCAGTCCAGATGGTCTGGTGGCTCCAGTTCGGCACGCCGCTTGTCACGTCTGACTGGGCTCCCTTGGCTGATCTGGATTCCTGTCCCATGCAAATTTCCCCCTGAGAAAGCCAGGCTTACATTACTTTCAGCCTGTTGAAAGAACAATTTCAGCTAGTATCATTTATTACATGCACAAGTTGCATGGGAAACAATGAAGTTTTTGAGGGCTTGCGACTTTAGAAGCTCCAGGCCGTCCGCTCCTCAGCCTATGCTCCCCAACGGCTTGGTCACCGTCCCACCCACGGACTGCGACGCCGTTGTTGTGGGCTCCGGCGCCACCGGCGCCGTGGCGGCCATGACCCTGGCGGAAGCGGGATTGGAAGTGGTGGTGGTGGAGGCGGGGCCGGCACTGACGCCGCGCCAGGCGTTCGGGGGCGAGCCGGGCAACACCTGGAAGCGCCTCACCCGTCTCCTGGGGGGCCGGCAGCGGCGCCAAGCCCATCACCCCGGCTACTGGAAGGCCAACCCGGAGCTGTTTGTGGACGAACGCAAACATCCCTACAGCACCCCGCCGGATCAACCGTTTCTGTGGACCCGGGGACGGCAGGTGGGGGGGCGCAGCCTCACCTGGGGGGGCATCACCCTGCGGCTATCGGATCGGGAGTTGCGGGCGGCGGATGGGGACGGCTACGGCCGCAACTGGCCCCTGACCCACCGGGATCTGGACCCCCACTACACCTGGCTGGAGCAGTTCCTGGCGGTGCGGGGCCAGCGGGACGGATTGAGTGTGCTGCCGGACGGATGTTACCGGCCCGCCAGCCCCCTCACGGCGGCGGAGCAGCACATGCGGCGGGCGTTGACCCGCCACCGCCCCCAGGAGCGGCTCATCCCCTCCCGTGGTTTTGCCCTGGAGCCCAACCCGGACGGCGGGAATCCCTGGCCACGACGCACCAGCCAGGGGGCGGCCCTGGCGCGGGCCATGGCCACGGGGCGCTGTCGTCTCCTCAGTGGCGCCGCCGTCAGCCACGTGGCCATGGACAAGGGGGGCCAGCAGGCGGAAGGGGTGGCGTACCGAACCGGCAACCCGCCCCAGGAGCGGCTGCTGCGAGCGCGGCTGGTGGTGCTGTGCGCCTCCACCATTGAAAGCCTGCGCATCCTGCTCCACTCCGGCCCGACCCACCACACACCGGGCCTCCCCGACCCGGCGGGTCTCACCGGCCGGGGTTTGATGGACCACGTGTCCGTTGCCCGCTTCTTTCATCTGCCTGGCGTAGCTGTTGGGGAGGCCGAAGCGCCCCTCTCCGGTGCGGAGAGCTTCTTTATTCCCCACAACGGCAGCCACCACACCGCTGCGGCCAGGGCCGGGGGCGCCCCACTGCGGGGCTACGGGCTATGGGGCGGCGCCCAGCGGCTGGGGGTGCCGCCCCCGTTGCGGCGGGTGGGGCCGGGAGCCATGGGGTTTCTGGTGGGCCATGGGGAGGTGCTCAGCCATCCGGACAATCGCGTTCAACTGGACCCCACCCGTCATGACCACCATGGGTTGCCGGTCCCCCTGATTCGCTGCCGCTGGCGCTCTGCGGAACAGGCCCTCCTGCGCACCATGACCCACCACATGGGTGAGGTGGTGCGGGTCAGCGGTGGGGTAACGGCGGGCCTGCCGGACCTGGTGCGGATGCCCGGATTTGCCGGTGTGGTGCGGGCTATGGAGGCGCGCCATCGCCACGGGGCGCCGCCGGGCTATTACATCCATGAAGTGGGTGGCGCCCCCATGGGAGACAACCTCCGGGAGAGTCTTCTGGATCCCTGGAATCGCCACTGGCACTGCCCCAACCTACTGGTAACGGACGGTGCCTGCTGGGTGAGTTCCGGTTGGCAAAGCCCTACCCTCACCGCCATGGCCATCACCCGCCGCGCCTGCCAGGCCGCGGCCCGGCGCCTGGGCCGATAGCCGGTGAAGAACACGTTGTGGGCTTGAGTCAGACGGCTTTAGCCGCCCGCAGGCCTTCCAGCAGGCGATCCAGCTTTTCATTCAGGGCCTCGTTGCTGGCCCGATACTCGGCCCTCATTTCCCGCAGTTCTTCCCGCTGCCGGGTCTCCATGACCCTGAGGGCCTCCTGCTGGCGTTCCTCCCACCTTCATGCCAGGCATGCCCCCCGGTTCTCCAGCGTTTCCTCTACTGTTTCTTGGCGCCGAAGGATCCAATAATGTTGGACTGCTCGAAGATGCCCGCCGTCTCTGCATGGTTCGGACCATAGAAGCCGCCCTGTATGCGGTTGCCGGTTGTGCCCCGACTAAACGTGCCTCCAGAACTTACCGGAACTTCAGGGAATCTCAGCGTGGTGACGGAATGGGGCTCATGGTTCAAGGTCTGGATGTCGGTGAAATTGGCATTCAGGTGCTGGTCACCAAGGTCGTACGTGAAGGTGGCGCTGCCTTGGAGGATTTCATTACGGTTTTCTCCGATTATTGGTGTTCCCACCATCAGGCCAGACCATGTTGCATTTCCAAGTGGGCGGGAACCAGTCAGGTCTCCACCGGCAGCTCCAGCCAAAGTACTACCACTCGAATCATGATCTCCTGGTAGATCAATATCGCTAAAATTCTCTATACTGAAGAAACTGTACAGCATCCATGCTCCAAGCGCATTAACGTCATTGTCATCACTAGTCTCAGTCTGTCTGATGAGGGTAATATCGTTTTTTGTGCCAACCCTCTCACTCTGTCCTATATCTGGAGCGGCAACACTGATTTTACTCATCAGGTTAATTTGTCCCTGATGTGAATATTCACTATTGGTAAGTGTACAGTTTCCCTTCGAACACGAGGATTGAAAAACGATGTTGGGGAGGCCTACCTCTGGAACCCTAAATGTAGAGACGTTAATAACCAGGAATCGGTAAGAAAAAGAATGGGACCACGACGATTTGTTTGACTGCTAACAGTCTCCGCTGGAGGGTTCAGGAAGGAATCAGGTCGGCGCCCCCCATCTCCCATGACCTGATTACTGCTACCACCACAAGCGGATAGAACGGCTCCAAGGCACAAGCCGATCAAGGCTTTTCCCATGAATGATGGTGCAGACATGACAGAAGGGTAAGGGAATAAATATTACAGGAAGGACAACAGAGCCATCAACTATTGTCACTTTTCTTAAGGGGATGACTGATAATCGTGTCAAGCACTCCACCACTGAAGTCTTATTGATCTCAAACAGGACTGCATATAAGATTAAATATGAGTGGCCCCTGCCGGTAGAAAGCGCTGAACAAGGCAACTCTTTACGGTGTGATCAACGAGCACGTGGACAGGGAGGCCAGACCTACACCAAAGCCACAGGAGGCATTGAATTGGAAGCCTGTGATCTCTACGCCATGATCTCTACGCCAGTAGTCTGGCCATGCCAGCCGCGAATTTTGCCCCGTCCACGACCTGGATTGGACGGGTGACAACCTGGCGATTTTGCGGAGCATCAACTCTTTCTGTAGGAACCCCATCTCCCTGGACTCTAGTCCGATCACGTATGCAGTTCCCTTAAAGTGACAATCTCGTTGCCGTCCATGGCGTTGGCGTCCCCAGCACCACCACATAAGAAAGCCAGGGATAACCAAAATCGGCATCCCTGGCGTTGTGAATCCTTTGGCTCAACCTCATTGAACCAATCTTTTGAGTGGCGGCTACATAGGGGGTGTGGGCGGGGGTGTGGAGTTGAATCCTTTACCTTCAACCTCATGCCTTTACCCTGGGATGGCTAGTCCCTGGTACCGTCCTTAACTTGGTTCTGCGCCATAAGCCTCCGTGGTTGCAAGGAAGTAAGGCCTTGAGACTTTGATCCTCAAGGCCTGAAGGTAAGGTATCAGCTGTCAGTGTCTAAATCTGCACCGAAGGCACCGATAACATGGCCATTGCTGAAGTGGCCGTTGAACTCACCCCCGACCACTTCAGGATGGTCATCCGCAGTTGGGTTTACAACACTTGCATTACCAGCAAATTGGCCTTGCCATACCCCTTTGCCTCCACCACCATCGGTGGAACCACTAAACGAAAAGTCATTCTTAATCGTGCTTGACTCTAAGGATAGCTTCCAAGTCTCAAGGTCCTTGTCCTCTACGTACTTATTATCCACGTCCTTAAAGTTTTCAACCATACCATGTACTGAAAACTCTTTACCGGCGGGCACTTCAGATGTTTTTCCAAAGTAAGCCGTTATATTAGCAGATGCCGTGAACTCTCCATCGTAAAGGTCTTTTTTATCGCTTGTCCCTTTGTTAAGTACATAAACGCCAGCAGCAGACCCTTCATAGGTTGCTTTCCCATCAATAGTGCCTAAAGTTGCTAAATCGTTGTTTGATGATACTCTGGCAAAGGTATCAATCCCATAAGTTGTTGGATTCATCCAGTATCCATATTCTACATAAGCAAGATCTGGCTTCATAACTGATACTTTTTTGACGTTGTTGATAGAATTAGAACCGGTTGCGACTATGGGTCGAAACTGTAATGTAGCAAGAGTGTCTACCTCTGCTGTGTTGTAAACACCATTAATATATCCAGTATTGGGATCAAATCTTATAGTGCAATCGGTGGCACACACGAAGTTTCCTAACATACCTAAAAATTCAACTCGATACTCATCCCCTCCGTCTAAAGTTATGACTGTATTGGTTGCTGCGTCAGGCTTGAACTCGCCATTATCGCCAATCAGATTCAATATATTACTTCTGTGGATTTGGGTAGAAAATGTACCCGGTTGAGCTGGAACAGCACCCGCAGCAGCGGTTCCATTTACACCTTTAATTGTAATTACGTTATCGGAATCGGAGAGTCCAAGAGGCAAACTGGTAGTCGACAAAATATGAACAACACCAGAATTTGCAGCCACAGCATCAGCAAGAACTGCGTTTCCTAAAATGTTATGGTTGTCGTGTTCTGTCTTAAGCTCTGCTAATGTATAGGAACTGGTCTCCAAACCACTATGGCTGGTGAAGACCTTGGTGGTAGTACCACCGCTTCCGGGAAATTCCCTGGCAGTCCATCCCGTTCCTGGTGATGTAGTACTTCTTCCAGCATTGCCGTTCAAAGTAACTCTGGTACTACCCCGGTGGTTCTGGACTCTAAGAGCCGCGCCACCAGGAATAGCGCTCAATGGAGAGTTGGCCTTAAACTTCTCGATAGTATTAATCCACGCATGGCCTTTTTTGTTTTTATCAATAAGTTCAGTGCGCGCCTTCTCCTTGTCATCAAGCAAGGAGACAAGTTGTCCGTGCCTAATTCTGAAAGTATTTCGTTCTGCAGGGTCAGAGATGGCAGAGATAGCTTGTTGGAAGGATAGAAGAGTACCTTTCGCCGCCGTAATGTCCCCATCCTTTGAGTAATTGTTCACCGCATTGACAAATTGTTCTGCGGTCATTTGCGCACCCCTTGCACTGGCTAACTCTGCTTGAAGAGGATCAGGAGAGTTGGCTTCGGCTATCGCGGCCTCCTGATCCGCAAGGGTGCCAGTAAGTTTCAGGTACTCAGTATTATATTTTGACCGTTGGTCAACAGGAAGATTGAGAATCGCGGCCTGAAAGTGATTAAGCGCTGCTTTTGCCCGTGCAAGATCTCCAGGATTTGAAGAGGCTGTTAAGGCCTCAACATACTTCTTCGCGTCGGTTTGTGCAGTCCTTGCAGCAGTCACAGAAGGAGCCTCAGCCGGTGCAGCAGGCTCAGGAGTCATTGCAGAGTCAGAACCGCCGCCGCAACCAACAAGGGCAGCAGCAAGGCCAGCAGCAACAAGG
>VXNS01000065.1 GCA_009840445.1 Synechococcus sp. SB0662_bin_14 | reverse complement strand
ACGCATGCCCCTCGGTCAAGGGAAGGGTTGATTCGGAAATCGTGACGCCATCGGTATCGGTGATGCTGAACTCCGCCAGGTTGTCCGTTCCCGAGGCGCCGCCGCCCAGACCCGTGCCACTGTTGGCGCTCAGCGTACCCAGGCTGATGTCAACGGTCTCGCCGCTGCTCTCCGTGACGCTGTCCGTAGTAGCGCTCAGGGTCAGGGTGGCCGTCGTTGCAGTGGCGCCGCTGTCTGGACCGGTAAAGGTGACCGTGGCGCTGCCACTGTCCAGGTTTTGATAGGTCACCCCCGTGGCGGCAGCGCCGGTTACGGTGTAGTCTGTCCCACGGGTGGCAGTGCCGCCGAAGCTCAGGGGCACCGCCAGACTCTCCCCGCTCACCAGGCCCCTGCCCAGGGTCACGGTGAAGGTTTTGCTACTCCCCTCGGTCACGTCCCCGGCCGCACCGGCCAGCGTCACCGCGGTGGCCTCGTCGTCGGTGACCGTCACCGTCACACTGCCGGCATCCGCAATCACGTAGTTCGAGTCCGTGGAACTGGCCGCATGGCCAATGCTCACAGATCGACCGCCGGGGTTGTCCACGGCGTCGTTCACGCCCGTCACCGTCACCGTCTGCGCCGTGTTCCAGTTGCTGGTGGTGAACATCAGCGTGTTCTGGTTACCCGTGCTGACGCTATCCGTATCCACCGTTACCCCAGTGCCTGCAGTCAACGTCACGGTCACCCCATCGGTCGGCTGCGTGTCCAGCACCACCGTGTACGTCCCCGTCCCGCCGTCCTCTGCTACCGATAGCGTCTCGGGCGCCAGCGTGACCGGGGCGGTGACAATGGCGGTGCCTTTGACTTGGAGTTGTAGAGAATTATCACGCAAGGTAACACCTCCAAACACTATGTCTATAAACTCATTAAAGATTTGCCACCCCGCCGCGGCACCAGCATCAAGGTCTGCAGTTCCGCTTAGACGCCAAGTTACAGGATTGCCAGGAGCTTTCAATACCACCCAGTAGTCAGTGTTTGCCGCCAGTGTGGCACCGTCCGGCGCGCTGAACTCATTGAGGCCCGCCGTCAGAGTTGACGGATTGGTCAGCGTGTAGAGGACGGAACTTACCGGATTGTTGTCCGTATCATTCTCCTGGATCGTGACGGTCGGCGTTGAACCAATGTCTACCAATTTTAGAACGACGCTGTCAAGATCGTAGCCGGCGGCATGGCTGCCCGTCCGGATTCTCTGAGCCAGATCTACAACACCAGATTGGGCAGCGTAGGCAGTACTTGCTTCAGTTTGCCCGGTATTGCTGAGCAACGTCGTCTGCGCAACGGCGGGCGGGGCGAGGACCGCCAGCATGGAAAGGCTCCCGAGCAGCACCGGGGCAGCAAGAACAGGGTGCAGCCCAAGGGAAAGCAGTGCGGAGGCAAGAGTGGGGCCAAGCCCCGCTACAGGCAGCGGGCGGCGGAAAGATCGAAGCTGTTGATGTTGATGGAGTATGGGGGCGCCGCCGGAAGTCCAACCCTCCAGGGAAGGAGCGGCCCGGCTTGATCCAGAAGGCCGGCCCGCGGAAGATTCAGGCCGGGAGGAAGGAAGACGGAACCGGAACCGCCACGGGGGAACCCTCATGACCGGACGCGGGCGCCCGGGCGCAGCAGGTGGCGGCCATCCGGCCATCCGGCCATCCGGCCATCCGGCCATCATTATAGCGGATAAGCTGAGGAGCTGTTGTCAATTCTGTGGAATTGTTGTGTTTATTTGCATCTCTTACCATCCTCCCTTCACCACCAGGGATGGATTCGCCCGCCCGTAGTCTGGCGCTTTTCTTCTCCGTCATCACCATGCCGGCGATGGCCCAGGCCCCAGCAAGGCCCGTGTTGCTCCCTGCCGGGGGTGTCCCCCCCCCCAGGTGCGTGCCCATGGTCAAGCCTCCTCACCCTTCTTGAAGGGAGCCGTGATCAACACTCTCCCTGAGCCGGGAGCCTGGGCCGATGCTCCTGGTGGAGAGGTTGAGTCGCTTTTCGAAGTCAAGGAAGGAAGCCAGCAGACTGTTGACATCCTAATCCACCGCCAGCCCGATTGTCAATCAATTCCTGGGGTGAAGGGGGGCGGACTCCTGTACCTTGTTCTTGTCGTTCCTGCTTTCGCGGGAACGACGTTGAAAATGTCACCAGCAGCATTCGCCTGTGGGTCCTGAGCTGCGGCTGGAGCGGTGAGGCTATTGACCTGCTGGAGAAAAAGTTGCGGGACCGTGGATTTCCCCGCCCAACGCAAAGCGCCTCGGTTGCCCGGTTGCTTGAAGCGTTCGGGGCCGTCCGGCCCCAAATCCCGTCACCCCAGCAACGGAGTTACCGACTCCAGCCGTTGGCCTCCATCAGACAGAGTGCGCTGGCATTGTTCCGCCCCAGGGTGGCGGCACTCACGTTGTCCTCGTTGAGGCATCCCCAGGCTTGCAGAACGGGATCGGAACCGGCGCCGCAGACCGGATACTCCCGGCTGGCCTTGGCGTAATCGGCACTCTCGTCAGCGAGAAACTCAATGAACTGCTGGGCTGCTTCCGGGTTGGGGCTGTTGGCCACGCGCCCGCGCCGCCGATGTTCACGTGAACCTTCATCGAGGAAGAACCAGGGAAGAGAAGGTGATCCTGAGATGCGGCAGCCCAGGAAGGGGAAGCAGTGGCGCTGCGGCATGAAGCTCCACGTCGGAGTGGATGACACACTGCTCTGGTGCAGAGCTTGGCAACGAGCGCTGCCACCGTCCATGACCTGGCGCCATCAGAGGACCTGCTGCAGGGGGAGGAAGGGTGTGTCTGGGGGGATGCAGGGTGTCGGGGGATTGGGAAGCGCCCCGCCCACCAGGATCGCAAGGTGGCCTGGCACGTTGCAATGGGGCCAGGCCAGAGCAGGAGGTAGCCAGGGAGCAACTGGGGAAGCTGCTGGAGTGGTGCAAGGCCAGGGTGAGGGCCAAGGTGGAACACCTGTTCTCTATGGGAAGCAGGTGTCTGGCCACAGCAAGACCCGAGCGAGGCCTTGGGAGAAGGAGCATGGGCTGGCCCTGCTGCTTGGCTTCGCCAATTGGAACTTACCTGTTCCATCTTTGTAGTCTCTGAGTCCCTTGCCATATTCAAGAATGGAAATCCTTCCCAAGATGTTGTCTTCCATTTAGTACTCGTTTTCCTATTCTCTTTTAAGGAAACCGGTCTTTCTTGAAGCCAGGCTTGGGGCGCCTGGCCAAGGCTGGGCCGCGATCAAATCAGCACGTCAATACTGCCGCGTCCACTGGTTTTCAGCCAGTTCTGGGCCTCCAGGTAGTTGTTGGGGGCCAGGCGGATGGCCCTGGTCCAATACTCCGCCGCTTGGCTGTAGTAGCGGTCCATGGCGTCAGCCTCTCCCCGCTGCTCGGCCTGGTTGCCCAGATGGTGATAGATGACGGCAATGTTGTTCAGCGCCTGGGGCATCTTGGCGTTCAGGGCCAGGGCTTGCTCGTAGTGCTCCAAAGCCTGCCGGTGCTCACCGTTGCTGGAGTGAACCAAGCCCATGTTGTAAAGAATCCAACTGCGGTCGTTGGGATCGTTCTCCAGCCGCAGCGCCTCGGCAAAGTTTTCCATGGCCTCGGCATACTCCCCGTCGGCCTGGGCACTCATCCCGTCGCGGTAATAGGCAAAGGCCTCCTTGGAGCGCCGATCCGTGGGCAGCACCTTGAGGATCAGGTCCGCCATCACGGTGAAGCTTTTATCGATGAAGTTGTCGTTCCGTTGGCTGCGGGCCATGGTGGTGGTGACAGGGGTGGCCATCTATCCTGCCTGGTCCTTAGGCTGACGGGATGCAGACCTCAGCCCATTGCGACCATCTCCTTCTGGAAATTGAGGGGATGAAGTGTGGCGGCTGTGTCCACGCGGTGGAGCGTCGTCTCACCGAACAACCCGGCGTGAGTGCGGTTGCAGTGAATCTGCTCACCCGCACCGCTGCCGTGGGCCTGGATCCCCACAGGCCGGCGGATCCCCGCCAGTTGACCGCGGCGCTGCAAGGCATTGGCTTCCCGGCCCGGTTGCGGGATCAGGGGCAAGCCATGGTGGAGACCCCCTCCCTGAACCAGGGCTGGTGGAGCCGCTGGCGCCGCCTCGTGGTGGCCCTGGCGCTCATGGCCGTCTCCGGTGTGGCCCATCTGGCCATGGTCCAGCAGTGGACCGTACCCCTGTTGGACGCCATGGCGTTCCATGGGCTGGTGGCCACCGTGGCTTTGGCTGGTCCCGGTCGCGCCATCCTCACCGGTGGTTGGCGGGCCTTGCGCCATGGGATCCCCACCATGGACAGCCTGGTGGGGTTGGGCATCACCAGCGCCTACGGCTCCAGCCTGGTGGCCTTGTTGTGGCCTGCCGTGGGTTGGCCGTGCTTTTTTGACGAGGCGGTCATGCTGCTGGGCTTTGTGCTGCTGGGCAGATTCCTGGAAGAGCGAGCCCGCCGCCGCACGGGTCTGGCGCTGCGGCAGTTGATGGATCTACAGCCGGAGACCGCCCGCCTGCTGGTGGGGCCGGAGGCCACTGCGGCAGAGGCCAACCAGCTTCTGGCCTGTAACCATCGCTCTGTGCGGGCTGCGGCATTACGGGAACAGGACCGCCTGCTGTTGCTGCCGGGGGACCGGATTCCAGTGGACGGCACCATCCTGGCCGGACGCTCCAGCCTTGATTTGGCCAGCCTCACCGGTGAGCCCCTGCCGGTGGAGGTGGGTGCCGAGGACGGGGTCAGCGCCGGTTGCCGCAACCTGACGGGGCCGCTGGTGGTCAAGGTGGAGCAGGCCGGCGCCCACACCAGCCTGGCTCGCCTTGTTCATCTTGTGGAGCAGGCCCAGAGCCGCAAAGCCCCCATCCAGCGACTGGCGGATCAGGTGGCGGGACGGTTTTGTTACGGCGTGCTGGGCCTGGCGGCGGTCACCCTGTTGTTCTGGTGGCTCTGGGGCGCTCAGCGCTGGCCCACGGTGCTGACCCTCTCCAACCAGGCCCATGGCCATGGGAACATGGGCCTGGGCACCACGCCCCTGGGGCTGGGGTTGCAACTGGCCATTGCCGTGTTGGTGGTGGCCTGTCCCTGTGCGCTGGGGTTGGCCACGCCAACGGTGGTCAGTGTGGCCACGGGGCGGGGCGCCAAGGCGGGCCTGTTGTTTCGTGGTGGTGACGTGCTGGAAACGGCTGCCCGACTGGATACGGTGGTCCTGGACAAGACCGGCACCTTGACCATCGGCCGCCCCCTGTTGCAGGCTGTGGCGCCGTCTCCCGCGTGGCGGCAAGACGAGCAGGATGAGCAGGATGTCAGTGCTGAAGCCAGGGAAACGCTGCTCTTGCAGTGGGCCGCCAGTCTGGAGCAGCAGACCCAGCACCCCCTGGCCCATGCCCTGATCCAGGCGGCCCAGGAGCGGGACGTCCCCCTCCTCCCGGTACAGGACAGCCGCACGGAAGCGGGTCTGGGGGTGCTGGGGGTTGTGGCTGGCAAGCGACTCACCCTGGGGCGGCCGGACTGGCTGGAGCAGCAGGGCTTCACCATGGCCCCGTCCCTCCAGGAGTGTTTGCGGGAGTGGGAGCAAGCGGGTCAGGCCGTGATGGCTCTGGCCGACGCCACCCGAATCCTGGGACTCCTGAGTGTGGCGGACCCCCTGCGCCAGGATGCAACGGCCACCATGGCCCGGTTGCAGGCCATGGGCGTGGAGTTGCGTCTGCTCAGCGGGGATCGCCGCGCCGCTGTGGAACATCTGGCCCACCGTGTCGGCCTCGCACCCCAGGACGTGATCGCCGATACCCGCCCCCAGGGCAAGGGTCAGGTGATTGAGCAACTGCGCAGCCAGGGCCGCTGTGTGGCCATGGTGGGGGACGGGATCAACGACGCCCTGGCTCTCGCCTGCGCGGATCTGGGCATTGCGGTGGGCACCGGCACCCAGATTGCCCAGGACACGGCTGATCTGGTGGTGATGGGTGAAGGGCTGGCCGGGCTGGCGGATGCCCTGCTTCTGGCCCGGGCCACCATGGCCAAGGTGCACCAGAACCTGTTCTGGGCCTTTGCCTACAACAGTCTGGCCCTGCCCCTGGCCATGGGCCTGTTTTTGCCCAGCCAGGGCTGGGTGCTGCTCCCCCCGCTGGCTGCGTTTCTGATGGCCGTCAGTTCCATCAGTGTGGTTACCAACGCCCTGCTTCTGTCCTGGCGACCATTGCGGGAGAAGACCTCGGGGATGCACCCCTTACACTGGTTCTCACAACCCGTATAGGCACAAGAAGCGTGGGCCAGTTGATTGACGTGGGTTTGCCGGTTGCCCTGGCGTTCATCATGTTCAGCCTGGGCCTTGGGCTCACCATTGACGACTTCTTCCGTGTTGCCCGGCAGCCGAGGGACGTGCTTGTGGGCCTCTTCTCCCAGGTGGTCCTCCTGCCGATTGTCGGCTTTGCCCTGGCCAGCACGTGGCCGCTGGCGCCGGAGTTGGCGCTGGGGGTGATGCTCATCGCCGCAGTCCCCGGCGGTGTCACCTCCAACGTGCTCACAGCCTTTGCGGGTGGCGACGTGGCGTTGTCCATTTCTCTGACGGCGGTCACCAGCGTGGTGAGCGTGGTCACGGTCCCCCTGATTGTGGCCTTGTCCCATCACCGGTTCATGGGTGGGGACAGCCTGGGTGATTTTTCCGTCGCCAGCACGGCACTCCAGGTGTTTGCCATCGTCACCCTTCCGGTGATGCTTGGCGTCCTCACCCACCGGCTTGCCGAACCTGCCGCCCGACGGCTGCGGCCCAAGGCCCGCACCCTCTCCATGGTGCTGTTTGTCCTGGTGCTGGTGGGCGCGGTGGTTGGGGCGCGGGACACCATTGTTCCCTACTTTGCCCAAGCCGGTCTGGTGACGCTGGTGTTGAACGTGGTGATGATGGTTGTGGCCTGGACCGTGGCCCGCGGCCTGGCGTCCGGGCCTAAGCAGCGCATTGCCGTCACCATCGAATGCGGTCTGCAAAACGGCACCATGGCCATCGCAGTGGGGGTGCTTCTTTTTGGCGGTGGCCTTACCGTTGTGCCGGCCGCCACCTATAGCCTTACCATGTTTGCAACGGCGCTCCTCTACCTTGGCGGGCTTCGTTGTAGAGGAAGCTAGGACTGCACCATGCCTGGTCGCTTTTTGGTGGTGGAAGGCATTGACGGTTCAGGCAAATCCAGCCAGGTGGAGCGTCTGGGCCACTGGCTGCCCCGCTCCGGACTCATGCCCGCTGGCGCCCGGCTTCTGGTGACCCGGGAACCTGGCGGAACTCCGCTGGGGGAGCGGTTGTACCCCATCCTGCTGAATCGCCAATCGCCAATCCACAGCCGCGCCGAACTGCTGCTGTTTGCGGCCGACAGGGCTCAACATGTGGAGGCCGTGATCCGTCCCGCCCTCAACGCGGGCCACTGGGTGCTGAGTGATCGCTTCAGCGGCTCCACAGCGGCCTACCAGGGCTACGGTCGTGGCTGCAGCTTGGAACTCGTCCACAGGTTGGAACAGGTGGCCACAGGTGGGCTGACGCCGGACCTCACCCTCTGGCTGGATTTATCCCCCCAACAAGCCCGTACCCGCAAGCCCCCCAGCCCGCAAGACCGCTTTGAGGGGGCAGGGTCGGACTTCACGGAACGGGTGGCCCACGGCTTCCGGCAACTGGCCCGGGAGCGGGGCTGGTGGCGGATTCCTGCCGGGGAGCCCTGCACCGTTGTGGAGGCTGCCGTTCAGGCGGCCTGCCACAGCACCTTGGCGGCCTGAAGCAGGATGAACGCCTCGGCCTGTGGAACCGTGTTTGCCGATGTGATCGGTCAGGCCCAGGCTGTGGACCTGCTGCAGGCCGGCTTGGAGAAGCAGCGCCTGGCGCCGGCCTATCTGTTTTGCGGTCCCCACGGGGTGGGTCGCCGCCGAACGGCCCTACGGTTTCTGGAGGCCGTTCTTGGTGGCGGCGTGCAAGGGGATCCCGTCCAGCGGCGGCGACTGGAGGAGGGCAACCACCCGGACCTGCTGGTTGTAGAGCCCACCTACAGCAGCCAGGGCCGCCTGCTGACCGCTGCCGAGGCTGATGGCGAGGGTCTCAAAAAACGGGGTCTGCCCCAGTTGCGTCTGGAACAGGTGCGGGACGTGGGTCGTTTTCTGGCCCGTAAACCTCTGGAGGGAAAGCGCTCTTGCGCGCTGCTGGACGGGGTGGAGCGTCTCAACGAGGCAGCCGCCAACGCTCTGCTCAAAACCCTGGAGGAACCCGGTGGCGGCCTGCTGGTGTTGTTGGCCCCCAGCCGGAATCACGTCCTCTCCACCATCCTGTCCCGGTGCCATGTGATCAACTTCCGCGCCCTCTCGCCCGCAGTGGTGCGGCAGGTGTTGCTGGGTTCAGGGGACACCGGTGGGGAGGAAGACCCCCCGGAGTTGTTGGCCTTGGCGGCCGGCAGCCCGGGGGAGTTGCTCCGCCACCGTCAGCAGTGGCAAGCCCTGGACCCTCACCAACGGCAACTGCTGGAACAACCCCTGGAGACCCCTCGTCAGGCCTTGACGTTGGCCAGAGACATTGCTGAGGGCTTGGATATGGAACAGCAGCTTTGGCTCATTGGCTGGTGGCAGCAACACCTGTGGAGACAGGGTTGTGGGCAACCGTCCCTGCTCCCGGGAAGAATGAGGGATCTGGAGCGCCTGCACCGGCAACTCAGGGGCTATGTGCAGCCCCGACTGGCCTGGGAAGTCACCCTCCTGAGCGGGTTGGTGCAGCGCTAAACCCGGAGCTTGGCACTGCTTCCTTGTTGTTGGACCCGTTATTGGCCCCTTGTGTGCTTGCCTCTTTTGCCAGGGCGAGTTCACTGTGGTAGCGCTCCATCGCTGCCGAATCTCCAGGGAGTTCCAGGCAGTAGCCGGCCCCGTAAACGGTCTTGATATAGGTGGGTTTGCGGGGATTGGGCTCCAACTTGGTGCGCAGATGGCGGATATGGACGCGGATGGTCTCGATGTCGTCGTCCGGGTCGTATCCCCACACGTCTTTGAGGATCAAGGAGGGGGGAACCGTCTGGCCGTGGCGCTGGAGGAGGCAGTGAAGCAGTTCAAACTCCAGGTGGGTCAGGCGTACGGGTTGATCAAACCAGATCACCTCAAAGCGTTCCGGGATCAGGGTAAGCGGACCAAAACTCAGGATTTCCGTATTCTTTGCCGAGAACGGCGAGTGGTCACTGCGCCGCAACAGCACCTTGACCCGGGCCAGCAGCTCATCCAGTTCAAAGGGCTTGGTGAGGTAATCGTCGGCGCCTGAATTGAAACCGCTCACCTTGTCCTTGGTGCTGGCCAAAGCCGTGAGCATGAGGATGGGCACCTGAGAGGTGCGGCTATCCCGCCTCAGACGCTGGCAGAGGGTGAGACCGTCCACCAGGGGGAGCATCAAGTCCAGGATGATCAGGTCGGGGATGCTTTGCATGGCCAGGGCTTGACCCTTGACGCCGTCCTCGGCCAGTTGCACCTCAAAGCCGGCCTGTTTCAGGCTTCCCGCCACCAACTGGCGCATATCCTGGTCGTCTTCTATGAAGAGAATGTTGGACTTCATGGGCAGGGGCAAGAGATTGAGAGGGGTCCGTCAGGGTTGGCGGATCAAACCGTCAGAATTTTCTTCAAGGGAATCTTAGTGGTCCCGGCCGGGAAGAGCCGGCAATCAGGCGCCTTGGGTTTGCAAACACACAAATTGACCATGCCCGGGGTCTTCCTGCCGTCTGCCGGTGCTTCCGTGTCCGCCCGTGTTCGCTACGAACGGATGAGTGGGCGACCCTCGTCGCCACAGTGAGGCTGGCGGTAGCAAAATGGCTCCCCGGACTGGATTCGAACCAGTGACCAATCGATTAACAGTCGACCGCTCTACCGCTGAGCTACCGGGGAATACGGGAGAGAGCCTAGCTTGCCTGCCGTCGTTTGAGCAACCTTCTTTTGTTGTCGGAATCAACCGCCAGTGGCCATGGCTGGGCCGATGGCGCCCTGGTGCATGGGGAACGCCCCGTCACAGCAGTCCAGCTCCTCCAGCCTGTGGGTCACCCATAACGCGGTCAGGCCCTCCGAACAGAGGTGACGCACCAACGTCAGTACCTCCTGCTGGCTCTGGGGATCCAGGAGAGCCGTGGGCTCGTCCAGCAGCAGCAACCCGCTGTCACTGGCCAGGGCAGCGGCAATGGCGAGCCGTTGTTTTTGGCCACCGCTCAGGGTGTGGATGGGGCGTTGCCCAAAGCCCTGGAGACCCACCTGCTCCAGGGCAACGCCAACCCGCTTCTGACGCTGTGGGGGAGACAGGTGGCTGGGCATTCCCAGTTGCAGATCGGCACCGCAACTGGGCAGGAGCAGTTGATGGTCGGGATTCTGAAACACCAGGCCGGATGGACGGGAACACTCCACCTTGCCGGAATCGGGCTGAACGAGGCCCGTAATCACCCGCAGCAGGGTACTTTTGCCGCTGCCGTTGGCCCCTACCAGCATCCACAGGCCATGGTGCGGCAACTCCAGACTGCACCCGTCAAGGACAACCGGGCCAGTGGGCCAACGCAGCCGCAGGTGGGAAATCCGCAGGGGGACGCGGGGAGGCGGAGACAACGGGGAGGGAGGATTGATCTCAAGCATCCAGGCTGAAGCCAGGTCGCCGGGTGCGTCCACTGCCGCCACTGGAGCGCTCGTACATCTGCACGGAGGCAATCTCGTCGCTCAGAAGCAGAACTTTGCGCTCACTGCTGGCGTCGCAGTTGAGACGGAGCAGTTGGGAGTGTTGGGAGGCCATCGCTCCCCCCAAGCTTTGCAACAGGGCCTCTGCGTCAGCTTGTTCCCGTCGCTGGACAGTGAGTGGGAGCGGGTTGCGTTTGAGGGAAATTTCGACGGTGAACACCGAATCAGTCAGCGCTTGCTGAGCAAGTGTATTGGGCAGAGAATGGTTCGGCGCGGTGCTTGGGACCAGGGCTCTGTACAGAAAAATTTTAGCTTTGCCCAGATAATTTTGAGTAAAAGTACCCAGCAGGCCATTCTGGAGATTTTCCTAAGGTGTTTCTGCAACACTTTGAAACCCTATGACCATTGCTGTAGGGGGTGCGCCAGCAGCACGGGGATGGTTTGACGTCC
>VXNS01000029.1 GCA_009840445.1 Synechococcus sp. SB0662_bin_14 | reverse complement strand
GTTGGAGGCCGCCGTTGAATCCCATTTCTTCGCCAACACTGCGGCTCAAGTCGTTTTGCCGAGGCGAAGCTGTCCATCGCCACCCATGCGCTTCACTACGGCACGGCAGCCTTTGGCGGCCTGCGGGCCGTTCCGGACCCCGGCGGCGCCCATCGGATGCTCTTCTTCCGCCTGGACCGCCACGCCCGCCGGCTGAGCCAAAGCGCCGGCTTTCTCAACACCCACCTATCCAGCGAAAAGATTATTGCCGGTGTGGATGCGGTCATCAAGGCCAACCAGCCCCGGGTGCCCATTTACCTTCGTCCGCTGGTGTACACCAGTGATCTGGGCATTGCCCCGCGCCTCCACAGCATCGAGACGGACTTCCTGATCTACGGGCTGGAGTTGGGGGACTACCTCTCCCCGGAGGGGGTGAGTTGCCGCTTCAGTTCCTGGACACGCCAGGAGGACCGCTCCCTGCCCCTGCGGGGCAAAATCAGCGGCGCCTACATCACCTCGTCTTTGGCCAAAACCGAGGCCGTCCAAAGCGGCTTTGACGAGGCCATCCTGATGAACAGCCAGGGCAAGGTCTGCGAAGCCTCGGGGATGAACATTTTCATTGTTCGAGACGGCGCACTCCACACGCCGGGGGTGAACCAGGACATCCTGGAGGGCATCACCCGGGCCAGTGTCATCACCATGGCCCGGTCCATGGGGTACGAGGTGGTGGAGCGGGCTGTTGACAAGACGGAACTGCTCCTGGCCGACGAGGTGTTTCTCACCGGCACCGCCGCCCGCATCACCCCCGTGCGCCGCATTGAAACCACGGAACTGGCCGGCGAGCGCCCCGTCATGGAGCGGCTCCGCCGCCGTCTCCAGGCCGTCACGGAAGGGCGGGATGAAGAATTCCGCCACTGGGTCACGGGGATTGCCACGGACAGCGCGTAAAGTCAAGCCCACTGTCAATGGGAACCATGGCCCGCAGCGCCGACGGCGCCAGCGTTTTTCTGCAGCGACTCCACCACCCCGAGCGGCCTGTTCTGGTGTTTGACGGGGGAACGGGCACGTCCCTGCAACGCTATGACCTGACCGCCCAGGACTTTGGCGGCCCCCAACTGGAGGGCTGCAACGAGCAGCTTGTGTTCACCCGCCCCGACGTGGTGCAGGCGGTGCATCGCAGCTTTCTGCAGGTGGGTTGCGACGTCATTGAAACCAACACCTTCGGGGCCACACCCCTGGTGCTGGGGGAATACGGACTGGCGGATCAGGCCTATGCCATCAACAAGCGGGGGGCGGAACTGGCCGCGGAGACGGCCGCCGAGTTCAGCAGCCGGGGCAAGCCCCGCTTTGTGGCCGGCTCCATGGGACCCACCACCAAATTGCCCACCCTGGCCCAGGTGGATTTCGAGCGACTGCGGGACGACTTTGCCCTGCAGGCCAGGGGGCTGATGGATGGGGGCGCGGATCTTCTGCTGCTGGAGACCTGTCAGGACGTGTTGCAGATCAAGGCCGGTCTCCAGGGTTTGGAGGAGGCCATGGCGGCCGGTGGTCGCCGGCTGCCCGTGATGGTGTCCGTGACCATGGAGACCACGGGCACCATGTTGGTGGGGGCCGATCCGGCGGCGGTGGTGACGATTCTGGAGCCCTTCCCCATTGACGTGCTGGGGCTGAACTGCGCCACCGGACCGGACTTGATGAAACCCCACGTGCGCTACTTCAGCGAGCAATCCCCGTTTGTGATCAGTTGCATTCCCAATGCGGGTCTCCCGGAAAACGTGGGTGGCGTGGCCCATTACCGGCTGACCCCCATGGAGATGCGCATGGCCCTCCACCACTTTGTGGAAGATCTGGGTGTGCAGATTATCGGGGGCTGCTGCGGCACCACACCGGCCCATATCGAGGCGTTGGTGCAACACTGCCAACAGCTTCAGCCCGCCCCCCGGCCGGTTCGCCAGGCCGGGAACAGCGCAACGTCCCCCTTGCGCCACCAGCCCGCTGCCGCCTCCATTTATACCAGCACCACCTATCACCAGGACAATTCTTTTCTCATTATTGGCGAACGTCTTAACGCCAGTGGTTCCAAGAAGGTGCGGGAACTTCTCAATCAGGATGATTGGGACGGCCTGGTGAGCATTGCCCGTCAGCAGGTGAATGAAAACGCCCATCTTCTGGACGTGAACGTGGATTTTGTGGGCCGCGACGGCGTAAGCGACATGAAAGCCCTGGTGCAACGCCTTGTCACCAACGTGAATCTGCCGTTGATGCTGGATTCCACCGAGTGGGAAAAGATGGAGGCGGGTCTGAAGGTGGCCGGAGGCAAATGTATTCTCAATTCCACAAACTATGAAGACGGTGAGCCCCGCTTTTATAAAGTGCTGGAGTTGGCCAAGCGGTTTGGCGCGGGGGTGGTGGTGGGCACCATTGACGAGGAGGGTATGGCCCGCACTGCCGAGAAGAAACTGGCCATTGCCCAGCGGGCCTACCGGGATGCCTTGGCCTACGGTCTACCCCCACGGGAGTTGTTCTTCGACCCCCTGGCGCTGCCCATCTCCACCGGTGTGGAGGAGGACCGCCGCAATGCAGCCGCCACCTTGGAGGCCATTGGCCGAATCCGCCAACAGTTGCCGGAGGTGCATGTGGTGTTGGGCATTTCCAACGTGAGCTTCGGCCTCTCCCCTGCGGCCCGGATGGCGCTGAACTCCGTCTTCCTCCATGACTGCTGTTCAGCAGGTCTGGATGCGGCGATTGTTTCCCCGATCAAGATTCTCCCCTTGAATAAAATCAGCCCGGAGCAACAAGAAATCTGTCGGGATTTAATCCATGATCGGCGCCGCTTTGCCGGAGATGTTTGCACCTATGATCCCCTCACGGCCCTGACGGAGATGTTTGCCGGGGTGAGCGGCCAGGCCGCCAGAACCACGGGACCGAGTTTGGCGGATTTGCCGGTGGAGGAGCGTCTCAAGCGGCATATTATTGACGGGGAACGGCTCAATCTGGAGGAATCCCTGAAGCTGGCGTTGCAGCAGACGCCACCTTTGGAGATCGTCAATCGCTTTCTCCTGGACGGCATGAAGGTGGTGGGTGAACTCTTTGGTTCCGGACAAATGCAACTGCCTTTTGTGCTCCAATCCGCCCAGACCATGAAAGCCGCCGTGGCCTATCTGGAACCCCACATGGAGAAAGCCGAGGGGCGGAACCAGGCCCGCGGCAAGGTGTTGATCGCCACCGTCAAGGGGGACGTTCATGACATTGGTAAAAATCTTGTTGATATCATTCTCACCAACAACGGCTATGAAGTGATTAATCTGGGCATCAAGCAGGACGTGACCGCCATTATCGATGCCCAACAACAACACCAGGCGGATTGCATCTGCATGAGTGGCTTGCTGGTGAAATCAACGGCCTTCATGAAAGACAACCTGGCGGCATTCAACGACGCCGGCATCCAGGTGCCGGTGATTCTGGGGGGCGCAGCCCTCACCCCCCGGTTTGTCCATCGGGATTGCCGTGGGGTGTATCGGGGCCAGGTGATCTACGGCAAGGACGCCTTCACCGACCTGCGCTTCATGAACGCCTACCTGAAGGCCCGTGAGGCGCACCGCTGGGATCACCGGCAAGGATTTCTGGACGGCATCCCGCCAGGGATGGGCCTGGCCAATGAAGAGACCCCAGCCCCACCAGCCCAGGGGGCGGCGGCGCCCGGCGCCTCTGCCAACGGGAACGCCCCGCCAGAGCCCAGCGCAGCCTCTACGGAGCGTTCTGTGGCCGTTCCGGAAGAACCTGCGGTGGAGCCCCCGTTTCTGGGCGCCCGCCTGCTGTACAGCCATGAGATTCCCCTGGAGGAGGTGGCGGCCTACCTGGATCGTCAAGCCCTGTTTGTGGGCCAGTGGCAACTGCGCCGCGGCAAGGACCAATCCAAAGCAGACCATGAGGCTCTGTTGCGCACCACCGCCGAACCCACATTGGAGCATTGGCTGGAGCGCTGCCGCCAGGATCATCTGCTCCAACCGGCCGTGGCCTATGGCTACTTCCCCTGTGGCCGCCGGGGCAACAGCGTCCAGGTGTTTGATCCCCAGGGGCAGGAGGGGCTGGGGGAGTTTGTGTTTCCCCGCCAACGTTCCGGGAACCGCTACTGCATTGCGGATTTTTACCGGGATCTGGCAGGGGATCGGCCCACGGACGTGTTGCCCATGCAAGCCGTCACCATGGGGGAGGGGGCCAGCGCCTTTGCCCAGGAGTTGTTCCGCGGCCATGCCTACAGCGACTACCTCTACTTCCATGGCCTGGCGGTGCAAATGGCCGAGGCCCTGGCGGAGTGGCTCCATGCCCGTATCCGCCGCGCCTGTGGTTTTGGGGACCAGGAACCAGGCGCCCTGCGGGACGTGCTGGCCCAACGCTATCGGGGCAGCCGGTATTCCTTTGGCTATCCGGCCTGCCCCAACGTGGCCGACTCCCGCCAACAGCTTGCCTGGCTGGGCGCCGAGGCCATTGGTCTGACCATGGACAGCAGTGACCAACTCCAGCCGGAGCAGAGCACCACCGCCCTGGTGGCGCTCCACTCCACGGCCCGCTACTTCAGCACCTAGGTCCCGTGTCCCGGCCTGGGCTCAGTCCTGGCAGAACATCTCCAGGACATCAATCACCTGCTGCTGGAACTCCTCCATGGCGCCGCTTTCCACCAGATCCACCCCTTCCCCGGCCGCGGTCTGGGCCAGGTCTTGAAAGTGGAAGGCCCCCTCGCCATTGGCCAGGAACTCCATGGCCGACACCTCGCCACTCTCCTTGAACGCATCCGCCAGAGCCATGAAGGCCGCATCTTCCGTGAATTCCCAGTCCATGTCCATGGGGTCGTTGAGCCTTGGTTGCCGTAGAACGATTCAGAGCTTTAGCGCCATCTCCTCCTGTTTCGTCAATGGATTGCCCACACAGCAAAGACAGTTCACCAGGACGCCAAACTTGATCTTGCGCCCTCACCCCTCCCTGATCCATGACCAGCACCCACCCTCAACCCCGCAACGTTCTGGGCGGCATCCTGGAGACGTGCGGTTGCCAGCCCATGACGGGCTGGATGCGGGACGGCATCTGCCGCACTGATGCCCTGGATTTTGGCCGCCACACGGTCTGTGCAGTGGTGACCACATCGTTTCTCTCCTACAGCAGCGCCCAGGGGAACGACCTGAGCACACCACGGCCCGAATACTCCTTCCCCGGCCTCCAGCCCGGTGATCGCTGGTGTGTCTGCGCCAGCCGCTGGCAGCAGGCCCTGGAGGACGGCATGGCGCCGCCGGTGGTGCTGGCGGCTACGGAAATCTCCACCCTGGACCTCGTTTCCCTGGAGGACCTGAAGGCCCACGCCTGGTCAGGGGACAGTGATGCCACCGGCGGCTGATGCCTCACCAGGACACCCTCACCAGGGAACGGGTTGGCCGTCCCAGGCCCAAAAGCCGCCACTGTCCTGGGGTGTGAGGCCCAGCAGCACCCCCAGCAGAGCGGCGGCGCTGAAGTCCGGCGTGAACAGCTTGGCGGGGGGAACCCGTCCCTGAAAGGGTTTGGACAGAGGGCTGTCCGTGGTGCCGGGATGGAGGCAGGCCACGCACACACCGGGCATGGTGCGGCGCCATTCCAGGGCGACCGTCTTGAGCAACTGGTTCTGGGCAGCTTTGGCGGCGCGGTAGCTGTACCAACCACCCAGGTGGTTGTCGCCAATGCTGCCCACCCGGGCGGACAGGCTGGCAAACCAGGCCTGGCCGGAACGCTTCAACACCGGCTCCACCGCCTGGGCCAGGAGCGCCGCCCCCCAGGCGTTGACGGCAAAGCTCTGGTGCAGCGCGGAACGTCGCAGGGCAGCCAGGCGCTTTTCAGGGGTCTGACGGGGGGCTGGGCCATGGAGCCAGCCACTGGCGTTGAACACCAGTCGCAGAGAGCGATCCAGCCGATCCAGGTGGGCGCCGAGATCTGCCAACTGCTCATCACGGCAGAGATCCAGGACCTCGTAGGTGAGGCGATCAGGGGCCTGCTGAAGGAGCCGCCGGGTGTCCGGTCGCGGGTCCGGGGTCCGTCCCGTGAGAGTGAGGGTCAACGCCGGCGCCTGATCCAGCAGCAACCGCACCATGGCGCGCCCCAAGGCGCCGTCGGCCACCACCAGGCCATGGCCTTGGAGTGTTGCAGCCACGGATCCGGCGGGGAGGGATTTTGCATGGGGAGATTGACTCATATCCACTTTTGTGGTGCTTCCGCCAGAATCTCTTCCGCCACCGGCCCAAAGTATGAGCGGCTTGTGGAAAAGAATGGCGGTAGGCGGCCGTCCTTCCCTGGTAAGAGTTCCCCACGGGCAGCTTTCTTCATCATATTAATGATATCTTTATTCATCATATTAATGATATTAGGATTGTCGAAGTATTCCTTCAAGTTGTCGTTAAGAGCATCCCAGTGCTTCCTCCGAGCGCGCCGCAAGCGTTCGATGTTCAGTCCCAGAATCTGGATAGTCTTCTCAACCCTACTGACATCAATTCTGGCGTCTGTGCAAGCATCTTCATCAGCACTGATCTTGCCCTCATCGTCTACTCTTACCAGAGACGGCAGCGGGGGCAAATCTCTTGGATCAATGAATTGCGGATCCACGCTGTTTCCCTTGGCCTGGCCGCAACTGCAGTTTCCCTTGATCGGCTTTCGCTTCCGTTCATTATCATTCTTTCGTCTCCGTTCATTATCATTGTTTAGACAAGTTCCACCTTGACAGCAGAGCATCATGTTGGCCGGGTCCAGTTCACCAGCCTTGCCTTGTAATGAATGACTTCGGGGAACGACATGCTCGACTTGCTTGTCCCGTGGGATGATGTTGATCTCGCAGTATCCGCATAGTCCATGCTGGATATGATAGAGGACTTGCACCAACTCTTGATAAGCCTCACCACCCTGGTGGCTGCGGAAGCCCTTCCAGTTCGCTTGCTCGCCGTCGCCCGCCAGATAATCCTTGAGACCGTCGCTAGCTTCGCCCAGCCGCCGGATTGGCTTCATCAGGACTTACCCATGTTCTGGAGCAGTTTACGGCGCCTCATCTCCATGTCGGCACGATTCAGTGCGTGATCCCGTGGGGAGAGCGCTTCCAGTTCCTGTCGCAGGTTTCTCGCCGCCTCCGACTCACCCTGGCCGTCGCTGACCAGGCTCCTGTATTCAGCCAAGGCTTTCACAAACGGGTTGCTTTCCCCTGGCGGCCGCTCCTCCACCCCCATAACCGCCGCCAGCACGTCACCCGCTTCTGCGCCATAGGTGGGGGCGCCAACAGACCCTGCCACAATTTTACCTTGTTCCCGCCCCAACTCGACAACGTGCTCCGGTTTCACGGTGGTGAGCACCTGGGGGCTGTGGGTGGAAACAATGAACTGGGTGTTGGGGAACGTCCTTGTCAGATCAACCATCACCCGTTGCTGCCACGAAGGGTGCAAGTGCAATTCAATCTCGTCGATCAGCACCACCGCCTCCGACTGGAGAGGGTCGGCAAGATGGGGATTCCCCTGGGCCATGCGGCGCGCCAAATCAGCCGCCAGCGCCAACATGATCCGGTAACCGCCGCTCAACTGGTCAATGGAGAGTTCTTCTTCCGGCTTCCCGTCGTCCGATTGGACAGAGACCATGAAACGCAGCGGACCGAGTTTAATCCGGGGATTGGATATGCCGGGAAGCATGGCTTCAACGGCCTTGCGCACGGCTTCCAGGTCGTTGAGCCGGTGATTGAAGTCCTGATGTTCCTTTTGCTCTCTCAACTCCTCGTCTTCCTTGGCGTGGAACCACTCGAAGAAGTCCCGAAAGTCAGTACGGGCAGACAGGGCACCCTGCAGTGCCTCATAGCGGGGAAATTCAGTCCTGAATCCTGTACGGCGCTGCGGTGGGTCGAACACAGCCCGGTCGGTGTCGTAGAAGGCCACGATGGGCAGGTCACGCGGTTCGGCTTCCTGAAAGTCTGCATTCACTATAAAATCCATCGCTTCTTTCAATGGAAGAACATCCTGTGGCTCACCAGGCCGGTCCCACGTTATGCCGTCCACAGTCGTCAGACCCACCCGCAACTGCCCTGAACCGCGACGGTCTGCTGGAAGAAAGTCAACGCTCGGCACATCGGAGAACTTCTCTTTAATCTCTTCAATGTCTTTAATGATCCCAAGAATGCTCCCGAGGCCCGTAGCGATTGCGCTCAAAACACTGGTCTTGCCATACCCGTTATCCCCGTGAAGCACCGTCAGGCGGGAATCCAGCGGCAGGTCCAGCTTCTCGATTGCGCGATAGTTCTCGATCTCCACACGGGCCAACTTCATGGTCGCCGCCCCCTCGACTTGGACACCGATGTGCTCCCACTGCCCACGTAGTGTAGCAATGGCTCAAGCAGCACGCTGGGTAAGCCAGCCCTCGCGTATGGGCCTCACCCAGCCATGAATGCCCCCCTTCTCGCCACTCAGCTTAAGGAAAAGGCCCTGGCCATGGGGTTTGTGGTGGCGGGCATCGCCCGGGTGGATCAGGCGGCGGCAGTGCCTGCCCGCACGGCTGCCCTGGAGCGTTGGCTGCAGGCGGGGTATCAGGCCTCTCTGGGTTGGATGGCCGATCCACGGCGGCGCCGTATCCACAGTCTGCTGCCGGGGGTGCGCAGTCTGTTGGCGGTGGGGCTGAACCATTGGACAGACCAACAACAACGCCCCGGTGTGCTGTCCATCGCCCGCTACGGCTGGGGGCGGGACTATCACCGCACCATTGACCGGCGCCTGCGGGGCCTGGGGCGCTGGTTAAGCCGGCAGCACCCGGATTGCCGCTGGCGGGTCTGCGTGGACAGTGCCCCACTGATGGATAAGGCCTGGGCCGAGGCGGCGGGGATCGGCTGGATTGGCAAGCACAGCAACTTGATCCATCCCCGCCATGGCTCCTGGCTGTTGCTGGGCCACCTGCTCACCACTCTGGCGCTGCCGGCGGACGGTCCCCAGGCGCCCCTCTGTGGCCGTTGCCGCCGCTGCCTGGATGCGTGCCCCACGGGCGCCATTCCCGAACCCTTCGTGGTGGACAGCCGCGCCTGCATCGCCTTTCACACCATTGAAAACCGCAGTCCCACGCTGCCTGCCGACGTGGCCAAGGGGTTGCGGGGCTGGATTGCCGGCTGTGATCTTTGCCAACAGGTTTGCCCCTGGAACCGGACGGCCACCCCCACTGCGGATCCTGAACGTCAGCCGGCGGACTGGATGCTCACGGCCAGACCGGAGCAACTGCTCGGTTGGGACGATGCCACTTGGGACGAGAAGCTGCGGGGATCGGCCCTGCGGCGCATCAAGCCCTGGATGTGGCGCCGTAATATCCACACCGCTGTCACCGGCCAGCCTTGATGAGGCTGCTTGATGAGGCTGGTGGTTCCGCTTATCATGGCCAGCGCCAGTGGACATGCAGCAGATGTTGGCGGTTGCCGTTTTGGCGGCGGGGAAGGGGACGCGCATGGTCAGCGCCCACCCCAAGGTGCTTCAGCCCCTGGCAGGCGCCACGCTGGTGGACTGGGTCTTGCAGTCCTGTGAACCCCTGAACCCGCAACGGCGTTTGCTGGTGGTGGGTCACCAGGGGGAGCGGGTGCAACAGCACGTGCAGCGCCGCCACCGGCAGGTGGAGTTTGTCCTGCAGCAGCCGCAGCAAGGCACAGGGCACAGTGTCCAGCAGCTTCTGCAACCCCTGGAAGATTTTACCGGCACCCTGCTGGTGCTCAACGGGGATGTTCCCCTGCTGCGCAGCGCCACCTTGCGCCGGTTGGTGCAGCGCCATCACCAGAGCGGCAGTGCCGTGACCGTCCTCACCGCCTGCCTGGAGGATCCCAAGGGTTACGGGCGGGTGTTTTGTGACGACCGGCAGCGGGTGAGGGCCGTTGTGGAAGACCGGGACTGCACCGATGAGCAGCGCCGCAACAGACTCATCAACGCGGGTGTGTACTGCTTCCACTGGCCTGCCCTGGCCGCGGTGCTTCCCCGACTCAAGACGGACAACCAACAAGGGGAGCTTTACCTCACCGATGCCGTAGGTCTTCTGGAGCCGGCCACCCATCTCACGGTGGAGGACGGGACGGAGATCGGCGGCGTCAACGACCGCAGCCAACTGGCGGCCTGTGAGCAGGTGTTGCAACAGCGGCTACGGCAGCAGTGGCTGGCGGCAGGGGTCAGCTTCCTGGATCCCGCAAGCTGTAGCCTCAGCCCCGGCACCCGCTTCGGCCGGGACGTGGTGGTGGAGCCCCAAACCCATTTCCGGGGCAACAACAGCATTGGAGACGGCTGCCGCATTGGTCCCGGCGCCTTGATTGAGGACAGCCAGCTTGAGGCGGACGTGGAGGTGACGTTTTCCGTGGTGCGCCAGGCTCGACTGGCGCGGGGCAGCACCGTTGGACCGTTTGCCCATCTGCGGCCAGGGGCGGTGCTGGGGGAGCACTGCAAGGTGGGCAACTTCGTGGAAGTGAAAAACAGCCGCCTGGGCCCCGACGTCAAGGCCGGCCATCTGAGCTACCTGGGGGATGCCCGGTTGGGGCGTGGCGTCAACGTGGGCGCCGGGACCGTCACGGCCAACTTTGACGGGACGGAAAAGCACCCCACCAGCGTTGGGGAGGGCAGCAGCATTGGCGCCAACGCCGTGCTGGTGGCGCCCGTGACCTTGGGACGGGATGTCACCGTGGCGGCTGGCTCCACCATCACCAAAGACGTGACGGACGACGCCCTGGCCGTTGCCCGCTGTCGGCAGGTGGAGAAAAAGGCCTGGCACAAGCCGGCCGCACCCCGTTCCTCCAGTTCCACGGCAGGGGGCAAAACAGAGCCGTCCTCCCAGTGCCAGGACTCGACATAGGTGGCATCAATGATCAATGTCGCCCGTGAGCCCGATACGGTGTTGGGGTCCGCGCCAGCGGCGCTGGGGGTGGCCGGGCTCCGGCTTCATGCCGTCACCGTTCCTTGGGCAGGAGGAACTGGTACACCTGCTCAATGCGGGCGTTGAGGCCCGCGCCAAGAGTATCGATGCGGGCATTGAAACTGGTTTCGAGGGCATCGATGCGAGCGCCAAGGGTATCGATGCGGGCATTGAAACTGGTTTCAAGGGCATCAATGCGAGCGCCGAGAGTATCGATGCGGGTGTTCATGCTGTAGATCCCGAAAGCGATGGACAGCAACAAGGCAAGAATGGTCACCGCCAAACCAGGCACCGCCACCAGAACGGCAGGTTCCAGCCATGGGCGGCCACCGGGACCAGTGCTGCCTGGCACGGTTGTGGGTGTTGCCTGGGCTTGCGCCTCGGGGCTGGTTGGCGGGCTGGTGGAGGTCATGGGGTGGTGGCGTTATTGCTCAGGCTGAAGGCTTCCCACAATAGCCGGCTCCACCATCACCAAAGACGTGACAGACGACGCCATGGCCATTGCCCGCTGTCGGCAGGTGGAGAAAAAAGCCTGGTACAAACCGGCCGCACACCACGGCTCCAGTGCCACATCAGGGGGCGAAGCAGATCCATCCTCATCGATGAGCAAGAGTAACGAGCATCAACCAGGGTCGGGACCCGGTAACCAGAAGAATGAGGTGAACATGGCGACTTGTTAGGATTTGCCAAGCTCTGCTAAGGTTCACAAGTTCTTCTTCCCTCTGCGGTCCCCGTCAATGCATTGGCTAATTACTGGAAGGGAGCCCCGGTCTGGTAAACTTTCTGCTATAATCGGATCGGATCGGATCGGATCGGATCGGATCGGATCGGATC
>VXNS01000010.1 GCA_009840445.1 Synechococcus sp. SB0662_bin_14 | reverse complement strand
TGGCCCTGCTGGTGCTTCTGCCCCTTCTCTGGCTGGTGAGCACGTCCCTGAAGGGACCCGGTGAGGACATTTTTCGGACGCCACCCCAGTTGTTGCCCCAAACCCCCAGCCTGGCGGCCTACAAGCGGCTGTTCCAGGACACCCTGATTCTGCGCTACCTGATCAACAGTGCGGTGGTGAGCGCCGTTGCCGTCACGGCCAACCTCCTCTTCTGCAGTCTGGCGGCCTTCCCCCTGGCTCGGCTTCACTTCTCCGGCCGTGGCCTGGTGTTGTCCTTGGTGGTGGCCACCATTCTGATCCCGTTTCAGGTGGTGATGATTCCCCTCTACCTGGTGATGGTGCAGTTGGGCTTGCGCAACACCCACATGGCCTTGATCCTTCCCAATGCCGCCACGGCCTTTGGCATTTTTCTTCTGCGCCAGAGTTTTCTCGGTGTCCCTCGGGAACTGGAAGAGGCTGCCCAGATGGACGGCTGCACTGCCCTGGGGCGTTTGTGGAACGTGCTGATTCCTGCCGCCAGGGCTGACCTGATCACCCTGGCGGTATTTGTGTTCATTGGAACCTGGAGCGATTTCCTCTGGCCCCTCGTCATTCTGGACGACCCACGGCTTTACACTTTGCCCCTGGGCCTGCAGCAACTCTCCAGCAGTTTTTCGCTGGACTGGCGCTTGGTGGCTGCCGGGGCCGTGGTCTCGATTCTGCCGGTGCTGGCGCTGTTCACCATGGTGCAGCGATTGATCCTGCCCAGCAGCGCCGCCAGCGGCGTGAAGGGGTGAGTGGTTCTCTTGCGGGAATGCTGCCTTAGCGGGTAATGATGTCTTTGGGGGCAATGGGATAGGGAATGCGGTGATGGCGCATCCGCTTCCACACTTTCACAAAGGCGTCCACCACCAACTCCAGTTCCATACGACTGAGCCCCGACTGGCCCAGTTGCCCATCCCGGATGCGGGAGCCCACAATGCGGCGCACGGTGGCGTGGGCCTCCCCTTCAGCCACCTCTGGCGGCAGGGAGCGCAGCGCCGCTTCACAACCATCGGCCAGCATCTGAATCCCGGTTTCCCGTGAGCGGGGGGTTGGTCCCCGGTAACGGAAGTCCTTTCCCTTGGCCATGGGGCTGTGCTTCCGGGCAGCATGCCAGAAGTACTCCATGCGCATGGTGCCCTGGTGCTCCGGAATGAAGTCGCAAACGGACTGGGGGAGACGGGCCCGACGGGCTATGCGCAGGCCCTCGTCCACGTGGGCCTGCAACACCTTGGCACTGGCCCACGGATCGTTCAAGGATTCATGGGGATTGAGCCCGTCGGATTGATTCTCGATGAACCACTGGGGCCGGTGGAGCTTGCCGATGTCGTGATAGAGAGAGCCGGTACGCACCAGGTCCACGTCCGCCCCAATGGCCCTGGCTCCCTCTTCCGCCAAACCACAGATCATGAGCGTGTGCTCAAAGGTGCCTGGCGCTTCCTTGGAGAGGCGCCGCAGCAGCGGGCGTTGGAAATCAGCCAACTCCAACAGGCGGCTGCGGCTCACCAGGCCGCAGGTATTTTCCAAAGCCGGCGCCAGGGTGATGACCAGAAGCAGAACTGCCCCCATGAGCAACCCTTCCCCCAGGGTCTCCCCACTGCTCAGCACCCCCAAGGACAAGCCCACCTGCTCCGCCGCACGGAGTGTGAGCGTCTGCAGCAGTAGCGCCACCAGGGTCAGCAGGGTGGCGGTCTGTAACAGTTGGGCGCGACTCCGCTGATGGCCAGCGATCAGTGCCGCAACGGCCGCGACGACGAATGCAACCAGCACCTGGAGCAGGCCGATATTGTCCATGGGGAAGGGCCAAAGGGCTGAAGCCAGGGCCAACCAACCCAGGGCTGCGCCCGTCCCCATCACCTCCGCCAGCAAAAAGGTGGGTGGAACCAGAACAGCCAGTGGGCTGACCGCTGCCCTCAGCCAGAGCTTTACCCCCTGAACCAGGGCCATCGTGAGCAGAAGCACCAACCCGTGATGGGGCTGCAGTCGAGGGTTCCAGCGGCGCGCCACCTGCACCACCAGCCATGATCCCAGAACGGCTTCACCAAAGCGCCAAGCCCAGTTTTCCAACTGGAGACGACGGGGCACAAAGTTAAAGTGGTCCAGTACGTCAAACTGCCGTGAGCTGATCTGCTCACCGCGCCTGACAATAAGGTCGTCCGTCTTGACCTCAATCGTCTCGGCGTTCTGATTCAGGAGCGTCTCGGTGAGCTTGCGGGTGAGATCAGGATCTGCCCGCAAGTTTGTTTTCCCCAGGAGTGAGCGAACCAGGAGTTTGGCGCCCACCTGCTGCTGCAGCTCGGATTCGGACAGGGTAAACAATTGCTGCTGGGCGGCACTCCGCAAACTCTGCTCGGAGACGGACGCCACCAGCCCTTGGGCCAACATGCGCTGTTGGGCCTTCAGCACCTCCTGCTCCCAGGCCTGTCGGTCTTCCCCCTGCAACTGTTGCTGATCTTCCAGTTCTTCCCTCGACAGATCAATGGGAGGTACTGTCAGGTCGTCCGTGGCAATACTGCGACCCAGATCCGCAAGACTTCGCTCCAAGGCCTCGACCAAGCGCAGGTTTTGCTGGCCGTCAATCATGTGGACCACAGTGCGTAGATCCAGGTCACTGCGCCTGGCCTTCAGAGCAGTCCGGTCAACGACCTGTGCAGATGCCGGGGCCCGATAGTCCTGCTCTGCGATGGCCCCTGCAGCCAAAACCGGCTCCCGTAACAGGGGCCAGCTTGAGAGAATACCCACCAGCAATGCTGCCAAAGCAATGACCACCCACTCTGACCAGGGCCATGGTCTTGACCACGGCCGCGGCTGCTGTGTTCGCCAAAAGCGACGCAGCAGATAGACGAGATTGAAAGGTCCTCTGGGCAGGGCACCCTTGCGGAAACGATCCAGCCAGCGGATTATGGTTCTATAAATTTTGCATCGGGCATCGATGCTCCAATCTTAGCCCAGCGCCAGAAGCTTGCTGCATGTCCTTCAGAGCCCATGGCAAAACGTCTTGACGGTCGGTTGCTGGCTGCTCGCCATGAGGCCAGTCTCAGGTCAACCATTGCCCAGCACCTGGCCACCGCTGGTTGCACTTCTTATCCACCTGGCCTGGTGGTGGTGCGGGTTGGAGATGATCCGGCCAGTGGGGTCTACGTGCGCAAAAAGGCACAGGCTTGTGGCCGGGTCGGCATCGAAAGCCGGATCATCCATCATCCAGCCACCGCCAGCCAACAGGAGGTTCTGGAGAGCATCCATCAACTCAACGGGGATTCGTCCTGTCACGGCATCCTGGTGCAGCTCCCGATCCCTCCCACGCTGAATGCCTGTCAACTGCTCCTGGCTGTGGATCCATCCAAGGACGTGGATGGATTGCATCCTCTCAACCTGGGCCGTCTGATGCGGGGTGAGCCGGGATTACGCTCCTGCACACCGGCAGGGGTCATGGCCTTGCTGGACCATGGCGGCATTGCTCTGGACGGGACCCGCGCCCTGGTGATTGGCCGCAGCATCCTGGTGGGACAACCCCTGGGGATCATGTTGCAGCAGGCCAATGCCACAGTGACCGTCGCCCATTCCCACACCCGGAATCTGGCTGACCACTGCCGTCAGGCGGAATTGCTTGTTGTTGCTGCAGGGAAGCCGGGCCTGGTGGGGGCGGACTGGGTACGGCCTGGAGTTGTGGTGGTGGATGTGGGCATTCACCGCGTGCCACCCCAACAGCCCCAACAGCAGGGTACACAGGGAACCTTGCGGGGAGATGTGTGTTTCTCGGCGGTGGAACCCCTTGCCAGCCACATCACCCCCGTTCCGGGCGGGGTTGGCCCCATGACCGTTGCCATGCTGCTGTCTAACACTGTGCAGGCTTGGCAGAGGCACACAACAGTGACTCCGGCCTGATCTTCGGCCAAACGTTGGATGCATTTGGCCTCAATTCAAAGAGGAACAGGAGTTTCCTGACAAAGGGCTTGCTAACGAATCCATTCGTTCACCGTATCCGGGTTTCCCTCAATCCAGGCCTCGGCAACATCCTGGGGATCTTCGTTATCACGCCCAATTTTGAGAATCCACTCATTGACCACGTCAGGATCAAGCTTGATTTGCGACAAGAAATTTGCTACAGCGGGATTGCGCTCTTCAAGGGATTTGGAATAAGCCACGTAAGCCCTTGCATCATCGTATTTACAGGTGAAGGTGGATGCCTCCAACCAATCCTCCTGATCCAGCTTAAGATCTTCGCAGCCCTCCGTACGGTCGGGTTCTTCCAGGGCAACCAGGTCATAGGCTGCATGAATCCATTCCGGTGTCCAGTAGTAGAAAAGAATGGGCTCTTCGGCAGCAATGGCAGCCTTCAACTGTGCCTTGAAAGTGGCATCGGAATAAATCTCCGGCTCCCAGAGCTCGCTGAGTCCGTAGCTCTCGAATTTGATCTGAAGCAGCTTGGTGGAACCCCAGTTGGCGTCGCCTGGCCAATACTCGCCTTTGCCGTTGCCATCCTTGTCGAACAGGGCGGCAATCTCGGGCTTGGCCAGATCGTCAAACGACTTGACCCGATCAGCCATATAAGCGGGGACAAAGGTTGCCTGGGTGGCCCGATAGGGCTCGTTGTGGGCAATGGTTCGCGATTCTACAATAAACTTATCCCAAATGTCCTGGTGATTGGGCAGCCAACTGTCCGTGAAAACATCGATGGAACCGTCACCCTTATCCATCCCTTCCGCAATAATGGCAAAATCGCTCAGCCCTGGAATGATCTCCGCCTCGGAATCCAGTGGACCTTCAATCACCGCCTTGATCACGTGGGCGATGGCCTTTGCCCCCGTCCAGTTCAAATCGGAGATGGTGACCTTCTCCTGGGCCATGACTGGTGCGTGAACTCCAGTGACGGAGAGGAGAGCAGCAGCAAGCAAGCCTGGTCCAACGTACTTCATCGGATTGTCCTGAGCCGGATCTTGGAGTCCAGGCTAGCAGAACAAAATTGAGGCTGGGTTTTAGAGTTACATACGATTTACTTTTTGAACCACACGATCGATCATCATGGCAATGAGGGCAATGCCGATGCCAGCCAGGATGCCACGGCCCACCTGGGTGCGAGCCAGGGCGTCTACCACGATGAAGCCCATCCCGCCAGCGCCGATAATAGCGGCAATGACCACCATGGAGAGGCTGAGCATCACCACCTGGTTCACTCCGGCCATGACGGAAGGGAGGGCCAGGGGGAGCTCCACCTTCAACAGGAGTTGCCTCGGGCTGGCGCCAAAGGCAAGGGCAGCTTCCTTGGTGCTGGCTGGCACGTGTTGAATGCCAAGTGCGGTCAAGCGCACCATCGGCGGCATGGCGAAGATGACGGTTGCCAGAATCCCTGGCGGCTTGCCAACAGAGAAAAACGCCACCGCCGGCAAGAGGTAGACGAACGACGGAATGGTCTGCATGATGTCCAGCATGGGGATAACCATGGCAGCTCCCACCTTGGACTTGGCCACCCAGATTCCAAGGGGTAGACCGGCAACCACACAGATGACCGTTGCGGCCACCGTGAGGGAGATGGTGCTCATGGCGGTTTGCCAGAAGCCGAAGAGGGCCAGATAGAGCAGCACCGCGGCGGTGAAGAGGCCCATCCGGGAGCCGGCCAGCTTCGCGGCGGCCATAATGATCAGAAGAGACGTGACAACCCAGGGAGTCCCCATGAAGACTGCCTCCACCGCGTTGAGCAGGACCCGAACCCAATGGGTCACGCCGTCAAACAGCCACCCGTAGAAGGCCTTCATGTAGTCGATCCCCTGGTCGATGTGCTCGGAAAGCCAGTTGTTCAGGTTGACCGGTCGATCACTGGAGGATTCCTTGACAACGATGCTCCGGGTTCCGTCATCGTTGCGTGGAAAGGTGTACTGCGGCGGACGCTCAAGCCAGACGAGGGTTGGGAATTCGGAGATTGTCCAGCAGTCGAACCGATCTCTCAGGGGAACCTGCCCACCGTCCTGAACCGTGCGGGCCAGCTTGATGCAGCTTCGCTGGTCGGGGGCAAACTGGGAGGCGCGGTAAATCGTCAAGGGTGCAATGAACAGCACCGCCAGCATCCCGATCCCCAGCCGCCTGATTGCTTGACCCGAGGGCAAAGAGCGGTTGATGCGCCATCGGGCATAATGGTGGTAGTACAAGCGATCCGCCAGCCATCCCAGCAGCAGCCGGCCGGCAAAAAAGAGGATCAGCGCGGCCTGTAGATGGGCATCACTCCAGTCGTCGTAGCGCTGGACGAGAAAATCCTTGCCGTCAGCGGCGGCCTGGACCGCAGCCAACTCATACTTGTGAATAAGGGCAAAGTTGACCGCTGCCGCCATGTCAGCGGCAAAGCCAATCCAGAACAGAGGCCAATTCCCCCGCAGGGAAGCCCACAGAAAGCCCCCCAGCAGGGCAGATGTATTCAGATGGAGTCTGGGTAGCCTGGCCTGCTGAATGCGAAGGAACGTTCGACCGTAGTAGTCGCCCCTGTGGCCGGCAAACTCCTTGAAGGAGGTCAGGGAGTCGCTGTTTTCCGGTGGCATGTCTGGTGGCATCCTTTCTCCATGGCCAGATCTCCATGGCCAGATGGGTGTGCTGTCATGATGATTTTCCCTGAATCCCTTTCAGCAGAGCGTCTTTGGTGACAACGCCAGCCAGCTTGCCCTCTGCGCGGATGGCAATGGGGCATTGCTGTCCAATGATCAAGCTCACAAGAGAATTAAGGTCGGCTTTGGGGTGAGCCTGGGGCCAGGTGTCCACGTCAGCAAGGTTGCCATGGACCTTGTCGTAGGTCTCTGGCCGCTCCATAATCCTGTGGGCAAAGACCAGTTTCAAGCGCGATAGACCTTGAACAAAGTCAGCTACGTAGTCGTCTTTGGGATGGATAATAATGTCCTCCGGTGTGCCGATCTGCACCATTTCCCCGTCCCTCATGATCCCGATGCGGGAGCCCATTCTCATGGCTTCATCAAGATCATGGGTTATGAAAACCGTGGTCTTGCTCATTGTCCGGGAGAGGGCCAGGAACTCATCTTGTAGACCACGACGAATCAAGGGATCCAGAGCAGAGAACGGCTCGTCCATGAGCAGGATTCCCGGGTCTGCGGCCAAGGCTCTGGCAAGTCCGACACGCTGCTGCATGCCACCGGAAAGCTTACTGGGCATGGAATCACCGTAGCCCTGTAGCCCCACGGTCTCAAGCAACTTGTTTGCCAACTGATGGCGTGTGAAGGGGTCGGTGTTGCGCAGCTCCAAGGCAAACGCGATGTTGTCCCGTACACTGCGGTGGGGCAGCAACGCCATATTCTGGAACACCATGCCAATCTGTTTTGCTCGCAAGGCACGCAACTCCTCGTCCGAGAGGGCGCCGATGTCTTGACCATCGATCAGGATCTGCCCATGGGTGGGCTGAATCAGTCGGTTAATGTGACGGACGAGGGTGGATTTGCCTGACCCGGACAGCCCCATGATGCAAAAAATTTCCCCCCTCTCCACGGCAAAGGTTACATCCCGCACCGCTACTACGGCCCCAAACCGCTCCAGCACGTCCCCCTTCTGCAGATTGTCCTGCTGGATGGCCTGAAGAGCCTCTTCAGCCCGCTCTCCAAAGACCTTCCAGACTCCGCGAACACGGACCACTTGGCGTTCAGCCATAACCATAGGCGCTCGTTGGGCCAGTTGCTTTGTCGGCAAAATCGGTCACTCGAGGCTACAAGCACCATTGTTACCCAGTTTAGCACGGGTCCGTAATTTAGGGGATCCATGCCCCCATCAGCCCGTGGATGGTGAGGGCAGTGGCTGGGGTGGGGCAGGAGCCTTCAGCGGGATCCTTGCTCTGGATCAGTCTTCATAGATGCGACACTCCGGGGCCTCAGGGTTGCTGTCGCAGTAGACCTCGAGTGGCGAGGGGTCGTGGGAATCCTCGGGATGGTGCTGCTTGTACTCCTTCAGGTCACGGAGTTCCTCCTCCAAGTGTCTGACTTTGCCATCCCTGCCCTCAGCCTTGGCCTTGAGCATTTCGTCCTCATCCTTGCGGATATGGTCGTCGATTGTTTTCATGGTTTGCTGACCAGCGAAGTCTTTTGAAGGTTAGTGACGAATACCCAAATTGGACCGTGCTGTTCAGGAAGGAAATCCGCATCTTTTCCCCACAGACCTGGGGGAACCCGCCATGCTCACCCATCGTCAGACTCGCTGGTCTGTTGATTGAGCAGGGATTCGGCAATGGCGCGGCAGACGACCAGCCTGAACTCCCGCAGTGGAACCCTGGTCCCCAACTCATAGGGCGCCTTGCTGCTGCGGCCGGCTTCACCCAGCATGGTTTCAATGGCATCCGCTGCTTCAGATCCCAAAACCTTAACGGTTTGCTTGGGTTTGAAGCGAATCCAGCCCTCACCCTCGCTGAGGTCCATCAACACCTTGGTGAGCTGGTCAAGGGACATGCTGTGAATTTGTGGCCAATCCATCTCGACCATGGGGCGTTGATGCTTGCCATTCTAGGTTGGCAACGGGCCGGGTTCAAGGCACAGTGCGCTGCCGCCGGTGCTCCAACTCCTGAAACACGCTCTTGTCGCCAATATCGGCTGCAGGATCCAGCCGGAACTTCCCCACAGCCATCACCAGCAGCAGCACCGCCTCCAGAAACCAGAGCGCTCCTTGCTTCTCCAGCGGGACCACTCCCAACAGGGCCAACATCAGCAAAAGCGGCACCAGCACGGTCACACCCACAGCCTCAAGGCGGCGAAAACAGAAGAACTCCTTAAAGCCCAACCCGGTCAATGCAGCAAAGTAGGGACCAATGGCCATGATCCAGAGGGGTTGGGCCAGGAGGGTGTTGCCCATTTGCTCTGGCCCCGCCTGATGGGCCAGAGCAACCCCACCGCCAACCCCCAACAGCCAGAGCAACCTCAGCGCCTGGTGGAGCGGGCGCAGGTAAATGTGGATCCAGTGCAGCGCCAGCCCCAGGGCAACGGCCATGACCACAAGCCATGGACCAACCCAGGAGGATCCGGCCCAAGCCCATTGCACCAGGCAGCCCAGTTGCGCCACGGCCAAGGTGAGCACGGAAACCCGGTAAGCCAGAACCTCCCGTCGGTCAGCGGCCGTGATGCAATAGGTCCCGAACATCCCCTGGTGAAGCTGACCTGGGCTCTGGTCCGCTGTGCTGATCTTGTCCAGACTGGGAGTGGTCATCAGGAAGCTGGGAAATTCAAGTCTAGCAGTCCGGCGAGTGACGGGGCCTTGGGAACAATGCCCGAGGGGTTCAAGGGGAAGAGGCTGCCGAAATAGTCTTGCCGCCAGGTCTCGCTTGGGCAGGTTGCCGCCACGTTGGGCAGTTGGTAGAAGCGGCGCCGCCATGCCCACAGGAAGGGGAAACTCCACAGGGGGCGTAGCCCGCAGCCAAAAAGATCCTGGTAGGCCGCCTCCCAGCGGGCCATGGTGGGGAAGAGGCGCACGTCCACCATGGTCAACGACTCCCCGCAGATCCAGGGGCGTCCATCCGCCAGGGCCTGCTCCACAGCGCCCAGCCCGGCAAATAAATCATCCAACGCCTGCTGATAGGCCTCCTGGGTGCGGGCAAAGCCGCAGCGATACACCCCGTCGTTGACGTCGTTCTGAAGCCATTCGGACCAGGTCTGGATGGATGGAATCAGGTCGGATGGTCGGAGGGTGGCGGTGACCCCATTGGGACCCCGGGGCAGCATATCCAACTGTTCAATAATATCGGCGCTTTCATTGTTGATGATCCGCCCCTCGGAGCGGTCCCACAGGACAGGGACCGTGGCCCGCGCATTGGGGCCGGCGCCGGAGTGCCTGTAGAGTTGCCACAACTGCTGGAACCCTTCAAAGGGTTCGCGAAACACCCAGCGCCCGGTGGCGGGATTGGGCCAAACCACAGCCATGTCAATGACAGTTGCCAGATCCTTGAGCTGGCGCACCAGCCAGGTGCGGTGGGCCCAGGGGCAGCTTTGTCCAATGATCAGCACATGGCGGGGAACCCCATGATCATGGCCACTGCCCAGCAGCTTCTCACGAAAACAGCTTGGCCGGCGGTGAAACCTGCCCCTCTCGTCGGCTGGGGCCAGGCCGTTCATCAGCACCAGCCATTGGTAACGCCAAAGCTGGCGACTGATGGAGACCACCGCTGCAGGAATGGTCATGGGCGGCAAGGGAAGGCCAGTTGGTGGCTATCTGAGCACAGTCTGTCTATTTTGCTGTTTTGTGTGTCGGTTTCGTGCCGCTTCAGTCAACGGGTTCTTCCTGCAAGGTGCTGATTCCCCGTGAAAGGCGACCGGATGAGCCCCGTGTAGCAGGCAGTCCGGAAACAACGCGGCGCCTTGTGGGCAAGGGCTGCGTCGTGCTTGTGGAATCCGGGGCTGGCCAGGCCTCCGGGTTCAGCGATCAGGACTACTGCAAGGCAGGTGCAGAATTGGTGGAGGACGGTTGGGGGCACTGCCATGTGGCCCTCTGTGTCGGGGCGCCGGACCACGGACGCCTGGAGGTCATGGCCACCGGCGGTACGGTGATCGGCCTGCTGGCGCCTTACGGCAATCAGGCCCTGGTGCAGCAGTTGAATCGCCGCAGGTTGTCGTCCCTGAGCCTTGAGTTGTTGCCGCGCATCAGCCGGGCACAACCCATGGATGCCTTGTCCTCACAAGCCAATATCGCTGGCTACAAGGCGGTTCTTCTGGCGGCTGCCGCGCTGGATCGCTACTTTCCCATGCTGATGACTGCTGCAGGAACAGTACAGCCGGCGCGGGTCCTGATCCTCGGAGCAGGGGTGGCCGGGTTGCAGGCCGTGGCCACGGCGCGGCGGCTGGGAGCTGTGGTCCATGTCTCGGACATTCGACCCGCCGTGAAGGAACAGGTGGAGTCTTTGGGTGGCCGCTTCGTTGGCCCGCCCCAGGTGGAACAACCTGCCGAGGCCAACGGCTACGCCAAGCAGGCTTCGGAAGCCTTTCTGGCGGCTCAACGTCAGCAGCTCTCCGATCAACTGGCTTTGGCCGACGTGGTCATCTGCACAGCACAGGTGCCGGGTCGTCGTGCTCCCCGCCTCATCAGCGAAGCCATGCTGGAGCACATGCGGCCTGGAGCCGTGGTGGTGGACCTGGCCGTCAACGAGGGGGGCAATTGCGCTGCAACCGTGCCGGGTCAAACCATCAACCGCAAGGGGGTCAAACTCATTGGCGCCAGTGACCTCCCCTGCACAGTCCCCTACCACGCCAGTTCCCTCTACGGGCGCAACCTGGCAGCGCTGCTGGAGCAGTATCTCCAGGATGGGGTTTTGCAGTTGAATCCCCAGGATCCGTTGCTCAAGGATTGTCTGCTCACCCATAACGGTCATTGCCACCGTGATGACGTCGTCAACACTTCAAGGTCCGTGTGATGGATGGTTTTCAGGAACAGCTCTGGGTTCTGCTGTTGGGCAGCCTGTTGGGGCTTGAATTGATTGGCAAGGTGCCACCCACCTTGCACACACCGCTCATGTCCGGCGCCAACGCCATCAGCGGCATCACCATGCTGGCGGCCCTCACCTTGATCACCAGGGCCGGAGAGAACACCCTCCTGCTGGGCCTGGGCTCGGTGTCCTTGGGATTTGCCCTCTTCAACGTGGTGGGTGGCTTCCTGGTGACGGATCGAATGCTGACCATGTTTCGCAGCCGCAAATCCTCCGGAGGGAGCCGATGACTTCTGCTGCGTTGTTCCAGGGGGGGCTGGATCTGCTGGCTGTGGCCCTGCTGGCCCTTGGCATCAAGGGCCTGTCCAAAATCCGTTCCGCCCGGGCCGCCAACCAACTGGCCGCCAGCGCCATGGCCCTGGCCGTGGTTGGTCTGCTGGTCAATGCCCAGCCCGCTGTGGTGACCTGGGTCTGGATTGCGGGGGGCGCTGCCGTGGGGGGGG
>VXNS01000078.1 GCA_009840445.1 Synechococcus sp. SB0662_bin_14 | reverse complement strand
TCTCCCTCGAAGGCGAACGGCAGGAAACCTCCTCCACAGACGCTGCCGTGGATCATTCCCTGGGGCTGCGCTTCTCACTGTTGTTCTGATCCGTTGTTCCGAGGCCTTGAGGGGTCCGCAAGGATGGATTCATGGCCGGCTTCTGCCCAGTGCCCCGTCCAGCGGCCAACGGCACAGGCCGGATCCGCTATGGGGCAGGAGTAGCCCCGTTCGTTGTCGTACCAGCCGTAGACTTTCAGGTGAGTGTCGTCCACCACCAGGGTGGAGGGGCCGTCAACGATGCAGGAGCGGTGGTCATGGCGGCAATTCACCGATACCATGGACCGCTCCTCGTAGCCCGGGATGCCCTGCAACTTGGGGAAGATCATGGCGATGGCTTTGGCGGAGCCGGTGCCATTCCAGGTCAATCTGCTGGTGGTTGCCCCCGTAGACCATGTTGAGCACCTCCTCCCCCTTCACGGCGACGGCTTCCCGCCAGCGGGTTCGTTGAGATGGACCACCACCACGCCGGGCCGCCCCCGGAGGGCGCGGAACACCAGCCGCCCCATGTGGCCAAAGCCGTTGATTGATGCCAACCTTCACCAGCCCAGACCCGCGGACAGGGTGGGCTTTTCTAATTGGTCAACCTTAGCCAAGGGTTATGGACGGCCCTGGACTTGAGCCGTGGCACCTCCCCAGGAGCGCCGGTTTGTGCCATCCTGAAGCCATCCCTCCTCTTCCGAGTCCTTGAACGGAAGCACGCCGCAAGATCCCCGTCAGGAGGTGTTTGATCCCGATGATGATCAGGAGGATCTTGGCGATCCTCAGCAACCGCTGCATCCCCTCCCCAAGGGCCTGGTGGAGTTCTATGCCCTGCTGGCGGTGGTGCTGGTGCTGGTGCCGGAATGGTTGGCCAACACTGCCCTGGAGAATCTGGACATCACCAAGGGGGAGCGCCTGAGGCTCCGTACCCGACAGTGGCAGTGGGATCCGGAGTTGATGCTGGGGGCCATGACCATGGCGCAATTGCGCCAGTTGGCCCGTCAACAGGGATTACAGGGCTACAGCAGGGAGCACCGGGATCGCCTGGTGCGCCGCCTCCTGCGCAACTTCAACAACAAAAACCGTGGCCGTCGCCGGTTGCAGAGAACTGACCTGCCCCTTGATCCCGATCTCTGATACACTGGAGCGTTGACGGGGCGTAGCGCAGTTTGGTAGCGCACCACTTTGGGGTAGTGGGGGTCGTGGGTTCAAATCCCGCCGCTCCGATTCCGTTATCACTGCTGGAGGATTGAACCGAGGCCCACAGCAGTGGGGCGGCAGGGGGCTTGGGTGATTTCCATAAGGACATAAGTATTATTGTGTCGCCTCGGCAGGGACCCTGGATGCTCCAACTGAACCTTGCGGACACCACGCACCAGGAGAAGGCGTCTCCCATCACCGGGAAGCCTAAGGCGAGGACATGCAAAGCCAAGCTTGGCCAATTCATGACGCCTGCAACCGTGGCCCGCTTCATGGCGTCCCTCTTTCCCCCCAGTCCCCTGCACACCTGCCGCCTGTTGGATGCAGGGGCCGGCATGGGTGCCCTGTCCTGTGCCTTTCTCCACCGCTGGGTGACAGGTGGCTTTGGCTTTGCGGCCGTAGAGGCGACAGCCTGCGAGGTGGACGATCACTTGCGGGACCACCTTGCACGGCGCCTGGCCAGATACAGCCGCGTCACATCCCGCATCATCCCGGGCGACTACATCCATCTGGCCACTGCCCACGGTCTACGGAACCAGGGCTACACCCACGTGATCCTCAATCCCCCCTACAAGAAGATCAGCAGCCAATCAGCCCACCGGCTGGCCCTGCGCCGCGTCGGCATCGAGACGGTGAATCTTTATTCCGCCTTCGTGGCTCTGGCTGTGGCGGAGGCGGCGCCGGGTGGGCAGATCGTGGCCATCATCCCCCGCAGCTTTTGCAACGGGCCATACTACCGGCCGTTCCGTGACTTTATCCTGGCGCGGGCAGCGATCCGCCAGATGCATCTGTTCGCGTCCCGCAATAAACCGTTCAAGGGAGACCAGGTGCTGCAGGAAACCATCATCATCCGCCTGGAGCGTGGCGGCCAACAAGGGCCGGTGACGGTGTCCAGCTCCACCGACGACAGCTTTGCTGATTTTGTCACCCACGACCATCCGTTCGAGCGAATTGTATTCCCCCATACCCCTGAACAGTTGATCCACGTGCCCACAACGCCGGAGAAAACCACCATCGAGCGCCTGGGCGCGGTGGGCGATTCCCTGGCTGATCTTGGCATCCGGGTCTCCACCGGGCCAGTGGTTGATTTCCGCCTGAAAGCCCGCCTGCGCCCCATGCCCGAGGCGGGCGCCGTCCCCCTGATCTATCCCAGCCACTTGCGCATGACCGGGACCGTATGGCCCATAGCTGGCTTGAAGAAGCCGAACGCGATCATGCATAACGCCGAGACGGGAAGGTGGCTTTACCCCAACGGATTTTATTGTGCAGTGCGCCGTTTTTCGTCGAAGGAAGAAAAGCGCCGTGTGGTGGCCAGCGTCATTGACCCTGCCGCCTTTGGTCACCATTCCGTCCTGGGTTTCGAGAACCATATCAATCTGTTTCACCAGAACAAGCACGGCCTGTCGGAGGCACTGGCCCATGGGCTGGCTTTATTCCTGAACACCACCGCAGTGGATGAGCAGTTCCGTCGCTTCAACGGCCATACTCAAGTGAATGCCACCGATCTCAGGCTGATGCAGTACCCAAGCCGCAAAGCCCTGGCTCAGCTTGGCACGTGGGCCATGGGGCAAGGAACGCTCACACAAGATCAGATGGATGCCAAGCTGGAAGCTTTGGACCAATGAACCACAGGACACACTCCATAGAAGTTGCGCAGAAGATCCTCAAGTCTCTGGGCCTGCCCTCAGCGCAACAGAATGAGCGTTCCGCCCTCTGCTTGCTGGCCCTGCTGAATCTCACGCCGGGGAAAGCATGGACAGATGCGGAAAATCCGCTGATGGGCATCACCCCGATCATGGATTGGGCACGGGAGCACCATGGCAAAGACTATGCTCCTAACACCCGCGAGACATTTCGCCGCCAGTCCATGCACCAGTTTTGTGCCGCTGGCGTGGCCTTGTGTAACCCAGACGACTCTGACCGACCGGTGAATAGTCCGAAGACGGTCTACCAGATCGAACCTACAACGCTGAAGCTGCTGCACACCTTTGGCACCCCACCATGGCATCATAACCTAACTACCTATCTCTCTAAACATGAAACACTGGTTGCCCGCTATGCCAAGGAACGGAAGCAGAACCGTATCCCCGTTAAAATTGCACCGGGTAAAAACATTAACCTCAGCCCTGGCAAGCATAGTGAATTGATCCAGGCCATTATCAAGGACTTTGCCCCACGCTTCGCTCCGGCTAGCGTGCCGATCCATGTTGGCGACACAGGCTGTAAGTGGAGTTATTTTGATGGGGATCGCCTGGCCAGGCTGGGGGTCACTGCACTGTGGGTACACACGGGAAGATGCCTGATGTGGCTCTACACTACGTGGAGAAAAACTGGCTCTTATTGGTGGAGGCTGTCACCAGCCATGGGCCGGTGGATGGGAAACGGCACGCCGAGTTGGCTGAACTGTTTGCCGGTTCGACGGCTGGTCTGGTCTATGTAACCGCCTTCCCAAATCGGGCCATCATGGGGAGCTGTCTTGGGGAAATCGCCTGGGAAACCGAGGTATGGGTGGGATGTTGAAGAAGCCCTACGAATCCCCCACCTGAAGAAGCTGAAACACCCGCTCCGGGCGCAACTCGGCGGTGGCGCCAATAACGGCATCAGCGCCGGCGGCCAGCAGTTGCTGATGGTAGGCAGAGCGCACCGCTGCACCGGCGGCAGCCACGTGGGGCGGTGCCACCCCCAGAGCCTTGCAGCGCAGACGGGGCTGTTGCCGACGGGCATGAATCACCGTGAGCACGTCGGCAACGGTGTCCCCCACGTACCCCATCGGCAGGTGGCTGAGAGGGGTGCGGGACGTGGCGGCCAATTCCTCAGCCAACTGGAGCAGGCCGGTTGGATCAGGCTTATCGGGGGCATCCCCCATGGCCACCAGGGGCGGATCCGGCAAGCCCAGACGCTCCATCAATACATGGCGGGCGCTGGAGGGTTCAGCCCCGCTGACAACCCCCCAGCCGATGCCCGCCTCGCTAAGGGCGGCAAAAAAGGCGCCGTCCACCAACAGAGGCTCCTGGCGGATGAGACCAGTCCAGCGGTGGGGCTCCTGACTCACGGCGCCCCCATCCTCCCGCCCGAAATACAACCCGGAGAACACCTCCACCACCGCCTCCCGTGAAGGTAGCGGCAGGCTCGGCTGCTGGTATTGGCGGCGCCGCAGCAACTCCAGGCTGGCATCCCAGTCGTTGTTCCAGCGCCCCTCCGCCTTGAGGGCGTCAATGGTCTCGGGTGTGGGCCGCCAGCCGCTGAAGTGGGCCACGGTTTCCGTCACGGCGAGACGATAACTGCGCCCCACGTCACGGATCACGCCGTCGATATCAAACAGCAGCAGAGCGCGAAGGGGGGCCAAGACGGGCTGCCGGTGGCCTGCTAGACTAACCTCCAAGGTACAAAGACGTCTCTTCCCACCTTGAGCGAAGCCACCACCGCCACACCCCTCCCGGAAACCAGCGAGCCCAAGCCCGGCAGCAACTCCAGTCCCGCTCCGGCGCCTTCCCAGGACGGCCCCGAGCCCTCTGTTGCAACCTCCGGCCACACGCCACGTCCTGACGAGGGGCGGTTTCTGCTCAAGATTCTCTGGCTGCCGGACAACGTGGCCCTGGCTGTGGACCAGATTGTTGGCGGCGGGCCCAGCCCCCTCACCAGCTATTACTTCTGGCCCCGGGACGACGCCTGGGAAACCCTCAAGTCCGAGTTGGAAAACAAAAAATGGATCACCGACAACGAGCGGGTGGAAATCCTCAACCAGGCCACGGAAGTGATCAACTACTGGCAGGAGGAGGGCAAAGGCAAAGGCCTTGAGGACGTGAAACTCAAGTTCCCCAAAGTCACCTTCTGCGGCACGGCCTGATGGGTGGGCGTCCCTGACGCTCTCTGCTCCAACGGGTGTCGTCCACCGCCGGCATGGTCTCTCCCAGCATCCAGTGGTATCCCGGTCACGTTGCCCGGGCGGAGAGGCAGTTGCGCCGTCAACTGGACCGGGTGGATCTGGTGCTGGAGGTGTGCGATGCTCGCATTCTGCTGGCCAGCCGCCACCCTTCCCTGGAGCGCTGGGTGGGGAACAAACCCCGGGTGCTGGTGGTGAATCGACGGGACATGGTGCCAGCAGCAGCGCGCAGTTGCTGGCGCCGGTGGTTCCAGCAGCAGGGGGAAGATCCCGTCTGGTGCGACGGGCGCGGCGGCGGCGGCAGCAAGGCGCTGCTGCTGGCCACCGTGGACGCCGGTGCCGCCCTCAACGCCCGTCGCCAGCGCCGGGGCCTCCGCCCACGGCCGGTGCGGGCCCTCATGCTGGGCTTCCCCAACGTGGGCAAGTCCGCCCTCATCAATCGGCTGGTGGGACGGCGGGCCGTGGCCAGTGAGCGGCGGGCCGGGGTCACCCGCTCCCTCCAATGGGTGCGCATGGGCGGCCAGGTGGACCTGCTGGATGCCCCCGGCATTCTGCCGCCCCGCCTCCAGGATCAACGGGCCGCCCTGCTGCTGGCCATCTGCGACGACATCGGTCAGGCCGCCTATGACCATGAGCCTGTGGCCCAGGTCCTGTTGCAGCACCTGGCCAATCTCGCGCCGCCCCACGTGGATCAGCCCCTCACCGGCCTGCTGGCCAGCCGCTACGACATCACGGCGGATCCCCGGTTGCCCCATCGGTGGCTACAGGTCGCTGCTGACGGGCACACCAGCGGCTGCACCGCCCGCATGGCCCGGCGGCTGCTGGACGACTTCCGCAAAGGACACCTGGGCGCCATTGCCCTCCAGGTCCCCCAGTTGTCACCACAGGGGTGACGGTGATGGAGAGACATGGACCTTCCTGCTCATCGGAGGCCGATGGTGGGGCCGCGTTCGGCCATGGGATTGGCCAACTGGTGCGCCTCACCTATGACAAACCACGCCCCATGCGCCTTGACCGGTGGCTGGTGCAGCAGCGGCAGGACCAGAGCCGCGCCCGCATTCAGAAGCTCATTGCCCAACACCTGGTGCGGGTCAACGGCGCAACAACCCCACGGGCCAAAACCCCCCTGCGCCATGGGGACCGGGTGGAACTCTGGTTGCCGCCACCGGAACCGCTGGACTATTTACCACCGCAGCCCATGGACCTGGACATCCTCTACGAGGATGCCGAGATCATTGTCGTCAATAAACCCGCCGGCCTCACGGTCCACCCTGCCCCTGGTCACCGGGACGGCACCCTGGTGAACGGACTGCTTGCCCACTGCCCCGACTTGCCCGGCATCGGCGGCAAGATGCGCCCCGGCATTGTCCACCGCCTGGATAAGGACACCAGTGGCTGCATGGTGGTGGCCAAGAGCCAGGCCGCCCTCATGAGCTTGCAGCAGCAAATTGCCCAGCGCAGTTGCAGTCGCCGCTACCTGGGGCTGGTCCATGGGGTCCTGCCCCAGGAGCAGGGTGCGTGGGACGGCCCCATTGGCCGCCATCCCGTGGACCGGCGCCGCTATGCGGTTGTGCCCGAGGAGCGGGGGCGGCAGGCCCGCACCCGTTGGCTGGTGCTGGAGCGGCTGGGGGATTATTCCCTGGTGCGCTTCCAACTGGAGACCGGCCGCACCCATCAGATCCGGGTCCACTGCAGCCACGGGGGGCATCCCGTTGTGGGGGATCCCCTCTACAGCCGCTGCCGCCGCCTGCCCATGGTCCTGCCCGGACAGATGCTCCATGCCGTTGAACTGGGGCTCAACCATCCCGTTACCCAGGAGCGCATTGTCTGCTCGGCAGAGCCACCCCCGTGCTTTCAGGTGCTGTTGCGGCGCCTGCGCACACCGGTCTGCTGAGCACGGCGGGCCGCGGCCACCAGCCTGTGGGGCACCTGGGGCTGTCCACTCCAGTGCAGGTGGAGCCAGCTTGCGTGGAGGGTGTCGTGGGCCAGGCCCTCGCTGCGGGTGGGGACACCCCATCCGCTCAGTTGCCAGAGGGGCTGCAGGGCGCCGCCATCCTTGGCGCTGACGGTCCCGCTGATGTGCCGGGGGTCGTCGGCTGGCTCCGTCGCCCATTGCCAATGGTGGAATTCGTGACCCGTCACCTGCTCATGGGGTCGCACCACAGGACTGGCGCCACAGGCCAATGCCCTGCGGTAGCCCAACTGGAGAGTGCCACGGCGGGCAATGCCGGGGAGGATACCCGCCATGGGCCAGGGCCTGTTGTCCGGGTCGTGGAGGGTGCGCAGCAGCAGCAACATGCCGCCGCACTCGGCATAGATGGGCAGACCACGGTCATGGGCCGCCTGCAATGCCCGGAGGCTGCGGGTGGCCTGGCCAAGGGTGGCGCCGTGGAGCTCGGGATAGCCCCCTGGCAACACCAACCCTGCCGTCCCCTCCGGCAGGGGTTGATCCGCCAGCGGCGACCAGGCCTGGGTTTGCGCCCCGCAATGCTCCAGCCACTCCCGCTGTTCGGGGTAGAGGAAGCAAAACGCCTGGTCCTGGGCGACGGCCAGCAAGGGAGCAGGGGCAGCGGCTGGCCGGGGCCGGGGTGGGGCATGGGTGGGACTGGCGGCCAGGAAGGGGGATGGGCCGGGTGCGCCGCGGCTGGCTTGGAGTTGTGGCAGGAGGCGACCCAGGGCCAGATGGCGCTCCGCCAGGGCCGCCAGTTGGTCACAGCGCCCTTGAAAGTGGTGAATTTCCGCTGGCGGCAGCAGCCCCAGGTGGCGCGAGGGCAGCGCCATGGCCTGGCTGCGGGGCAGGCTGCCCAGCACCGGCAGGCCCGTCGGCTCCAGGGCCGCCGTCAGCAGGTGCTGGTGCCGTAGGCTGCCCACACCGTTGAGCACCACGCCACACCAGGGCAGTTCAGGAGCCTGTCCCCGGAAGCCCGCCACCAGGGCGCGGATGGAGGCTCCCTGACGGGCGGCATCCACAACAAACAGCAGGGGAAGGCTCAGCAGACGGGCCAGGAGGGCGGTGCTGCCCTCCTGGCTGGGGCCGAGGCCGTCATACAGGCCCATGACCCCCTCCACCAGGCAACCGTCCGTGGTGCGCCCCCAGTGGTGGAACGCCGCCTGTAGCCATGGTTCCCCACAGAGGAGGGGATCCAGGTTGCGGCAGGGGCGGCCGCTGATGGCTGTCAGAAGCTGGGGATCCAGGTAGTCCGGCCCCACTTTGAAGGTTTGCATGGTGAGACCCCGCTGCCGCAGGGCCGCCGTCAGGCAGAGGCTCAGCAGGGTTTTGCCGGAGCCGCTCCCGGGTGCAGCGATGATGAGGCCCAAGACGTGAGGGCCGCCCTCAGGCCTGGCTGGCAGCCACAGCCGCCGTCAGCATCCGGTCGGCAAGCTGGGCCGTGGTGGTCAGCAGGGGATTGGTGGTGTCGTGGCCACCGGCCAGGACACGGGTTTCCTGCACCTCCAGAGACCCCTCAATCAGCGGGACGATTTCTTCCACCAGATCCCGGGAGGAGATGTCTCCCCCCTCCAGCCTCATGCAGCCACTGGCTTCTCCGCAGAGCACCACGCAGAGCTCCCGCCTGCCGGGGGGCCTGCACAGCAGCCGCAGACCCAGAATGGAGCCGGCATGGGGTTTGGGGAAGCCCACGGGAACCGACACCAGGCGCAGGTCCACCATGGCCCCATCCGGTCGCTGGAAGCGGTAGACGCTACTGTCCCGTTGCTGGCGGCCTGTCTGGAGAGACCACTGGAGACGACTGGCGATCCAGGCGGCCAGCAGCAGGCCTTGGCACAGTTGGTCCCCCTCCACGTCAATGTCCGCCTGAACCACGTGGGCGAGGGCTGTGCGCCGGTCCTGGGCGTCAAAGGCCATGGCCAGGGATTCGCGCCAGCCCCCGAGGCGGTACCAGTTCAGATCGGAGACCGCCTGACCGGCGGCAATGCGCTGGGCCAGAATCCGCAGGGAGGGCCGGGTTTCCCCCAAAGCTGTATCCACAATCAGCCGTCGCGGCGCCGTCGCCAGCCGTTCAAAGATGTCCGTGTGCTCGCCAAGGGCCCCTTCCCACAGCACCCAGCAGGGCAATTGACTGGGGATCAGCGGGGGCAGCAGGTCCAGTTCCGCGGCAATGGACGCCGCACCGCCACGGAGCACCAGCACATCCCCACAGACGTTGCCGCCACCCGGACCGTTCTCCTCCGGCAGGGAGCAATAGGCGGCCACCAGGGCCTCCAGGGTTTGCTCCCCGTCGATGGTGGGGGCCAGGGTGATCATGCGATGGGGTTGGAGCTGGCTGATGCTGCTTTCAATGGCCTGACCCCGCAGATCGTCATGGGAGCCGTTTTCCCCCGGTTGGCTGGCCAGCGCCTGGGCCAGGGTGCTGGAGAGGGGTGCGGTGGCGCTGGGGAGGCCATAGGCGCCAATGGCGCGACGGGCCGCCTCCACCAGACAAGGGCGCTGCATCCCCATGACCGCGTCCTGCAGCAAGCCGAGGCGGGACAGGTGCTGCTCCAGCCAGGCCGGTTCCCAGACCACCAGGGTAAAGGTGGCGGAACCGTTGTAGCCCTCTTCCGGGTGTTCCCAAAGCTGTTGCAGGTGGTCGATCACCGCGTGGGGCGGCAGCTTGAGGGGGGCTTGCAGGGTGAACTGGGGAGCCATGGCGTTCGCGAGGCGAGGCTGAGGGGCGGGGCAGGGGGATCAGGGGCGGCGCCAGAGCAAACCGTCGCGGGCCAGCAACTCATCCGATTCCGCTGGTCCCCAGGTGCCGGCTTCGTAGGGGTGGACGGGGAAGCGATCCGGGGCTTGTTTCAGCCCCTCCAGGATGGGGGTGTAGAGCCGCCAGGCGGCTTCCACCTCGTCGCTGCGGGTGAAGAGGGTGGGGTCCCCCAGCATGGCGTCCGCCAGCAGCCGCACGTAACCCTCATCCGACGGTTCCCCGAAGGACTCGTCATAGGAGAAGTTCATGGCGATGGGACGGCTGCGCATCCCGGAGCCCGGAGCCTTCACCTCGAAGCGGAACGTGGCACCTTCGTTGGGCTGGATGCGAATCACGAACTGGTTGGCGCTCACCCCGCCGGCAGCGGCATCAAACAGACGCACCGGGGCGTCCCGGAAGGTGAGGGCCACCTCGCTGAGGCGTTTGGCCAGATGCTTGCCGGTGCGCAGGTAGAAGGGCACCCCCTGCCAACGCCAGTTGTCAATGAACAGCTTGACGGCCACGTAGGTTTCCGTGGTGCTGTTGGGGTCCACGCCGGGTTCATGGCGGTAGCTGGCCATGGGGCGCTCTGCTGTGCCGCCGCTGCCGTACTGACCGCGCACACAACAGGTCCAGGGTTGCTCCGGGCTGGCCAGGTGGGCCGCTTGCAGCACCTTGGCCTTCTCGTTGCGGATGGATTCCGGTTCAAAGCGCCCCGGTGGCTCCATGGCGGTGAGGGCCAGCATCTGGGTCAGATGGTTCTGCACCATGTCCTTCAAGGCGCCGGACTGCTCGTAGTAACTGGCCCGTTGCTCCACACCCACGGTTTCTGCGGCAGTGATCTGCACACTGCTGATGTGGTTCCGGTTCCAGAGGGGCTCGAAGATGGAGTTGGCGAAGCGCAACACCATGATGTTCTGGACCGTCTCCTTGCCCAGGTAGTGGTCAATCCGAAAGACCTGGTTCTCCTGGCCGCAGCTTTTGACCACCCGGTTAAGCTGCTGGGCGCTGGCGTAGTCCGTGCCGAAGGGCTTTTCAATCACCAGGCGGCTGCGCTGCCAATCCGTCAGCAGTCCTGCTCCCGCCAGGGCCCGGGCGCCGGAGCCGTAATAGGCAGGGGAGACGGAGAGATAAAACGTGCGCTCACCCCGGGTGGCCCGCTGGCGATCCACCTGCTCCAACCGCTGCGCCAGGCGCGCCAGGTGCTCCGGCTGCTGCAAGTCCACGGGTTCATAAAAAAGCCCCTGGCTGAACTGCTCCCAGGCCTGGGGATGGGCGGCAACCGTGGGCTGGAGCCGCTCCGCCATGGTCTGGCGGAACACCTCGTCCGTCCAGGGGCGCCGGGCACAGCCCAGCACCGCAAATTCACTGGAGAGGCGCCGCTGCAGGAACAACTCGAACAGGGCCGGGATCAACTTGCGGTGCGTCAAATCCCCGGACGCGCCAAAGACGATCAGGCACTGGGGAGGGATGACCCGCTCCTGGCGCAGGCCGACCCGCAGGGGATTGGTCAGAGTGGCGGCCATGAAGGGGAAGCCTCAGTAGGTTTCCACATGCCAACGGCCAGCTTTTTTCAACTGGGGACGCAGGGTTTTCCACTCCAGACCACGGGCGGCGGCGGCGGCGGTCATGGCCTCGTCAATGCCCGGCTCCATGCCCCGCAGACCGCACATGTACAGGTGGGTGGCGTCCAGTTTGATCAGGTTGAAAATCTCGTCGGCATATTCAGCCACCCGATGCTGGATGTACATGCGGCCCCCCTCGCTGTTCTTCTGCTCCCGGCTGATGGCCTTGGTGTAGCGGAAGTTGTCCGGGTAGGCGCTCAGGTAGCTCTGGAACTCCTCCTCGTAGAGCAGGTTGGGGGTGGTGGGGACGCCCATGAACAGCCAGGCCTTGCCGCGGAAGGCATAGTCGGGATTCCTGTCCCGCTCCCCCGGATCGAACATGCGGCGCAGGTAAGCCCGCATGGGGGCAATGCCGGTGCCGGTGGCCAGCATGATCACGTTGGCGTCTTCGTCCTCCGGCAGGAGCATCTCCTTGCCCACGGGACCGGTGATCTTCACCGGCGCGCCCGGGGGAACGTCGCAGAGGAAGGTGGAGCAGACGCCGTTGATGAGCTCCCCGTCCTTCTCGTACTGGAGTTGACGGACGCAGAGGGAGACCGTATTGCCAGCCAGGTTGTCCCCATGGCGGGTGCTGGCAATGGAATAGAGGCGGATTTTGTGGGGCTTGCCGTTGTCCGCCAGGCCGTCGGGGATGATGCCGATGGACTGGCCCTCCACGTAGCGCAGGTCCCCACCGGAGAGGTCCATGGTGACGTGGTTCACCCGGCCGATGGCCCCCTCCTTCAGCAGGCTGTCGTTGCTGATCACCTTGCCGACAAAGGGGGCCTTGGGCTTGTACAGGTTGACAGGCACGTCGGCATGGGCAGCCTTGGCGGGAGCCTTCCTGGCGGGCTTGCCGGAAGATTGGGCCGCTGGAGCTGCCGGGCTCGACTCAACCATGGCTACACTGCCGGTCAGGCCGTTGGCGACCTCGAGAATTCTGGCCCCGGAGCGCAGCAGCCGACCATAGGTGGACTGCAACTGGCTCAGGGGAACCGTCAAGCGACGGATGCCGCCGGTGGCAGGGGATCCGGAAAAGTCCTGAAGGGTGATGGTCATCATCTGGCTGGAGCCAAAACTGGCAGCGGACAGCACATGCATGGCGGATGGTTAAGAGCTGATCCCCATTGACGGGAGTTGGATTCCAACCTATATCCTAATGTCCAAACCATGGTTGGGCTGAGATTCGTCTTGCGGCGTGCCTGTTGGCTGCTGATGGCTGCTCTGGTGGCGGGCTGTGCCACCAGCCCAACGGGCCGGCAGCAATTCATGCTGGTGTCTCCGGATGCCGCCATCTCCATGGCCCAAGCCGCCTATCTGGACACCGTGCGGCAGTTTGCCCGCGGCGGAAAGCTGATGAACGACCCGCTGCTGGCGGAGCGCATGGCGCGAATCACGGGCCGGTTGGTGGCCGTAGCGGTGCAGGAGTATCCCCACACGGCCCGTTGGGAGTGGAGCGTGGCCCTGGTGGACGATGCCGACGTTCTCAATGCCTGGGCCATGGCGGGGGGACGCATGGCCATCTTCCGGGGCCTGGTCGAGAAGCTGGACCTCAGCGACGATGAAATTGCCCACATCATGGGCCATGAAATTGCCCACGCCGTTGCCAACCACCATGCGGAACGCATGTCCATGGTGCTGGCCCAGAATCTGGCGGTTTCCGTGGTGAAGCAGAATACGGAGCAGGCTTCCCAAGCCGCGCCCATCGCCAACACCGTAGCCACAGTGGCCCTCACCCTCCCCAACAGCCGCAGCGGCGAAGAGGAGGCGGACAAGCTGGGCATGAGGATGGCCACCAAGGCTGGCTACGATCCCCAGGCGGCGGTGACCCTGTGGCAAAAGATGGCCCGGCACGGGGGGGCAAGGCCACCGGAATTCCTCAGCACCCATCCCGATCCCGCCAGTCGCGTCACGGCTCTGTCCGCTTTGGTGGACCATGTGCAGCATCTTCGGCCCACCGTGCCGCCGGCGCCCCACAGGGTGCGGATTTATGGCGCCAAGTGAAGCCTGGAAGACAAACGGTCTGGTCCAGGCTGAGGAGGCATGGCGGGTGAGGAACGGAACTCCAGGAATGAGATCCAGGCCAGCGAGGCCAGGTTGAACAAGCGCCACGGGTCTTGCCTGGGGCTCCGCCTGTGCCTGTGGGGACAAAACCGCCCCTCCCCGCTGTTGCCGGCAAGCGCCGGCTAAGGTGTGGGAACCATGGTGTTGTGCCC
>VXNS01000019.1 GCA_009840445.1 Synechococcus sp. SB0662_bin_14 | reverse complement strand
TCAGGGAGGACGGTGGCGACGCGGAAACCGGCTTCGGCCTGGAGATGGGGGCCGGCCTCTCCTGGAATGATCCGGGCCGTGGCATCAGGGGTGAATTGCAGGGCCGCAGTCTGCTCAGCCACGTGGAGGAGGACTTCCGGGAGCAGGGGTTGGCACTCTCCTTCAACTGGGATCCCGACCCAACCGACCGTGGACCTTCCCTCTCGGTGAGCCACTCCTTGGGCACAGCAACAGACGGCGGCTTGGATGCTCTCCTCAATCCCGTCGCTATCCAGGTGCTGGATGGACCCGGCAGCAACGGGCAGCAGTCTGAGGCCAGGCTGGCCTACGGCCTCCCCGCCTTCGCCGACCACCTCACCATGACACCCGGCCTCGGTCTGGCGCTCGCCACTGATAGCAGCACCTACAGCCTGCTGTGGGCATTGACGCCCTATGACCAGCCAGACCAAGGGGAACCGTGGGAACTCTCCCTGCAGGCTGAACGGCACGAGGACAACACGTCAGACTCTCCCGTCAACCACTCCCTCAAGCTACGCTTCTCCCTCCTCTTCTGAGGTCTGGCCACACCAAGGAGGTCCTGTGTTGGCTGTTGCTCGCTACCGCCCGGGTGACGCAGCCTGCCCAAATGCTTCTGGCCTGCGCTGAAGGCGTCCCACTTGGTGATCGCCAAACGATGCCTTGCAAGATCCGCTACCACCACCCATTGGAGCCTCCGCACCACCTGGCTGACGCACCGGCATCTCCACATCCACGGCGCAACAAGGAGGCCAGAGGGAACTATGACCTTCCGGATCGCACCCCTGGAACGTCGGGGCTATCCGGAACCCCTGGTGGACCATCGGCAGCAGCAGGCCCGTTTCCGCCAGTTATATACCGTCCACATCAGGGGTGAGACCTAGAGAAGGGCTGGCCACCTGGTTCCGGCAGGCTGCAGCAGTTAAAGCCGTCGCGACAGACCTTGCCGTGGTCCATAGCCCAATTGATGAGCACCACGCGGTTCCTGGTGCCGGTCTTGGTGAAGATATTGCTCACGTGGTTATCAACGGTGCGCTTGCTGATGGAGAGCACCTGGGCAATTTCCTGGTTGGTCAGGCCCCGGGCTAGATGCTCGATGATCTCGAGCTCTCGCTCCGAGAGGCCAACACCAACATCCCGAGGAAGCGCCACTGGGTTCCCGTAATCTGACACCAGCTTAGGCTGTGTCGCGTTTTGGCTGGGCACAATAGGGTGATGAAATCCCAGGTCAATCCCTCGGCCTTCCAACAGGGCCTTGCCAGCGGTCAACCCGTCGTGACCGCCGAGATCAGCCCGCCTCGTGGGGGATCCGTGGACCATGTGCTGGCCATGGCAGAGCAGTTGCGGGGCCGTGTTCATGCCCTGAACGTGACCGACGGCAGCCGGGCCGTGATGGGCATGAGCAGTGTGGCGGTCTGCCGCCTGTTGCTGGAGCGCCACCTGGAGCCGGTGCTGCAGGTGGGTTGCCGCGACCGCAATCGCATTGCCCTGCAGGCGGATCTTCTGGGGGCCCATGCCCTGGGCTTGCGCAACGTGCTCTGCCTCACCGGTGATCCCGTCAAGGCAGGAGATCAGCCCAAGGCGCGACCTGTCTTCGACTATGAAGCGGTGCGACTGTTGCAGGATGTGAAGAGCCTGAACCGGGGCCTGGATGCCCTGGGGCGCCCCCTCCCTGACGGACCCACCGCCCTGTTCCCCGGCTGCGCGGCTGATCCCCAGTCACCGAGCTGGAGTGGTCTCAAGAGCCGTCTACAACGCAAAAAGGAGGCTGGAGCCCGGTTTATTCAAACCCAGATGGTCACGGACCTGGCCGCCCTGCGCCGCTTCTGTCGGGAGTTGGCCGCCCCCCTTGGTCTCCCCGTACTGGCGGGGGTGTTTCTGCTGAAGTCCGGCAAGAACGCCCGCTTCATCAACCGGATGGTGCCGGGAGCATCCATCCCGGATGCGGCCATTGCGCGGCTGGACGGGGCCAGGACGCCACGGGCGGAAGGGCTGCGGATGGCTGCCGAACAGGTGGCCACCGCCCTGGACGTTGCCCAGGGTGTTCATATCATGGCCATCAAGGCCGAGTCCGCGATTCCACAAATCCTGGACCTGGCTGGCGTGCCGCCCCTGGCACCACCCGTTGTGGGCGGCCTGGGGCTTAGATCCCTGGCGGCGGAGCCATGTTGAGCTCCGCCCCCAGAAGAGCGGCCATGGCCTTCTGCTCAGGGGAGGGCTCCGCCAGGTCCTTGCGGCGGGCGTCGGTGATGAGCCAATCCAGGGACGCTTCCTGCACGTCGATATGGGCGCCGTTCTTCTCCACGCAGTAGCGGCCAAACACCAGCTTGTCAACGAGGGCCACGTTGGGGCCAATGCGGGAGTGATGGAAGATGATGGAATTGTTGATGGTGGCGCCGCTACAGATGTGGCAGTTGGGTCCAATCATGGTGGGTCCAATCAACCGCGCCCCTGGTTCAATGTGGCTCATGCCCCCTACAAAAACGGGGCCTTCCACCGTGATGCTGTCCCAGTCGGCCGCCACGTTCAGGCCTGCATAGAGGCCGGGGCGCACCTGACGACCGGGAATGGGAACTTGGCGCACCTTCCCCTGGAGAACGCCGCGAATGGCCTGCCAGTAGTCCGGCACCTTGCCAATGTCCACCCACTCGAAATCCATGGGCAGGGCATAGAAGGGGGCCCCATCGGCCACAAGCCTGGGGAAGAGGTCGGCGCCAATGTCGTAGTGAACGCCGTTGGGGATATGATCAAAGATCTTGGGATCAAAGATGTAAATGCCTGTGTTAATGGCGTTGCTGAGGGCTTGGTCCCGCGGCGGCTTTTCTTGAAACATCTGAACGCGACCGTCATCACCACTCACCACAATCCCGTATCCCTCCACCTGATCCCACGGGACGGACTTGGTGACCACGGAAGCCAGGGCGCCGCAAGCACGATGACGGCGAACGGCCTGGCTCAAGTCCAGGTCAATCAGAGCATCCCCACAAAGCACCACAAAGGTGTCGTCAAAGAAAGGCTGGAAGTTTTGCACCTTCTTCATGCCACCGGCAGAGCCCAGTGCTGCACCGATGAGCTGACCGTCTTCGATATAACCTTCAAAGGAGTAGGCAAGTTGTACGCCAAAGCGCTGGCCGTCACGGAAATACCCCTCGATCTGTTCCGCCAGATGGGAGACGTTCACCATGATTTCCGTAAAGCCGTGCTCCTTGAGCAACTCCACCAGAAATTCCATCACCGGCTTTTGCAGGATGGGAATCATGGGCTTGGGAATCGTATGGGTAATGGGCTGCACCCGGGTCCCCTTGCCGGCGGCAAGAATCATCGCCTTCATGAGCGACCTTGTCTTGAGAGCCTTGAATGTACCAAGCCCGCTCAGGCTGCGCGTTGTGGAGCCATCCGCAACACCGCCAAGCGTCTGGGGGCCGCCTGTGCTTCCTGCCTGATTTGAGGCTCTTGTCTGACCTGGGGGCGTGGTAGAGCTTGAATGGTGATGGGGCCATACAGGCCTTGGTCCTGTCGGAGGTCCACCCTGCCCTGGCTGCAGAGGAACAGCAACGCCCAGAACACGCCGACCCGGTCCCGGTCCAGATCGTCAGGCGCCACCTGGGCCCAGGCAGACACCAGCTCCTCAAACGCACCACCGCCATCGGCCCAGTGGTCCAAAAACTGATCCAGTGCGGCCGTGGTCTCCGGCAGCTTCTCCCGGTGGGCCAGGGCCGCCACCTGGGCCACGGCATGGCTGCGGCTGAAGGGCCTGGTGCGGTTCCGGCGTCTGCTGGTGACCTCCTGCTGCTCCAGTTGGGTGGCCATGGTCTCAAGGCTCTGGATCAGTTCCCCCAAGGTCACGGTTCGCCGCAGGGGCGGCGGCGCCACAAGACGGCGTTTCAGGTGCTCCTCGGCATGCAGTGGCAACCTCGGCACCAGTTCCGACCCATCAACCTCCAGCAGATCATCCCCCTCGTCAAGGACGTCCTCCTCGTCCCCATCCACGTCCGGGGGCAAGATGTCCTGCTCCAGAACCCTGGCCTTCAGCGCCACCAGAACGGAGGCCGCCAAAAAAGCCTCGCTGCTCTCCGCCAAGTCCTTCTCATAACTGCCACCTGAGCCACTGACCAGTCTTGGCAGGGCCATACGCACCTGCAATTGGTCGAGAAAGCCGTCCACCACAGCGATCACGTCCACGTCCCACGGATCCAGGTCGCCCCGCTCGGCAGCCTCCTGGAGAAGGCGGATGGCCACTCTGCTGCCGTCGGTGGTGCCCAAGCGTATCCCCCCTGGCCCCTGGAGCAACAACGGCCATGCTGGCTTAATGGTAAGCCTGTCTTAACTCGGCAGCCAGTGGGGACACGGAAGGAATTCCGTCCGGTAGGATGGCCGTGGCCAGGGCCGGTGGCACCCGACTTGGGGGAATACCCGTGGATGCCACGAGAGCGCTGCGGTTTTGCTGCACCAGGGTTTCTATGGTGGCGCGGTAGGTCTCCGTGGTGAGGCGCGGGTAGAGGCCGATGCTGATGATGGGCACCAGGAGGCAGGAAATGATGTAAATCTCCCGGGGCTCCGCATCGCGAAGACGGTTGTGTTCCAGGAGGTCCTGGTTTTCCTGGCCGAAGAAAATCTCCCGCAGCATGGACAGCAGATAGATGGGCGTCAGGATCACCCCCACAGCCGCCATGGACACGATCACCACCCGGAACACAAGGCTGTAGGCATCGCTGGTGGCAAATCCCACAAACACCATCAACTCCGCTACGAAACCACTCATGCCGGGCAGGGCCAGGGAGGCCAGGGAGCAGGTGGTCCAGAGGGCAAACATCTTGCGCATCTGCTGGCCCACACCACCCATTTCATCCAGCATCAGGGTGTGGGTGCGGTCGTAGGTGGCCCCCACCAGGAAGAAGAGGCTGGCGCCGATGAGGCCGTGGCTGATCATCTGCAGCATGGCGCCGCTGGTGGCCAGCGGAGAAAAGCTGGCCACGCCGATGAGCACAAAGCCCATGTGGCTGATGGAGCTGTAGGCGATTTTGCGTTTCAGGTTGCGTTGCGCAAAGGAGGTCAACGCGGCATAGATGATGTTGACCACCCCCAGCACCACCAGCAGCGGGGCGAACTGGGCATGGGCCTCCGGCAGCATCTGGGCATTGAAACGGAGCAGGGCATAGCCACCCATCTTGAGGAGAATGCCGGCCAGGAGCATGTGAACCGGCGCGGTGGCTTCCCCATGGGCATCCGGCAACCAGGTGTGCAGCGGTACAATGGGCAGCTTGACGCCAAAGGCAATGAGCAGGCCGGAGTAGCAGAGCACCTGGAAGGCCAGTCCCAGGGGCTTGGCGGCAATGTCCCCATAGGCAAAGCTGGGGGGACCGTCCCCCTGGAAGCCCATGGCCAGCCCCGCCACCAGGATGAACAACGAACTGCCCGCGGTGTAGAGGATGAACTTGGTGGCGGCGTATTGCCGCTTCTTGCCCCCCCAGATGGCCAGCAGCAGATAGACGGGAATCAGCTCCAACTCCCAGGCCAGGAAGAAGAGCAACATGTCCTGCACGGCAAACACCGCCACCTGGCCACCGCACATGGCCAGCATGAGCACGTGAAAGAGCCGCGGCTTGAAGGTGACGGGCCAGGCCGCCAGGATGGCCAGGCTGGTGATGAACGTGGTGAGCAGGATGAGGGGCATGGAGAGCCCGTCAGCCCCCACGGACCAGCCCAGCCCCAACTGCGGCAGCCACCGCACCTGCTCCACCAACTGCAACCCGTCCACACTGGGGTCGTAGCCGTTGAGAAATCCCGCCACCGTGACGAGAAAGTCCGCCAGGGAGACGGTGAGGGCATACCAGCGGATGCGGGAGCCATCACCGGGATCCGGGAGGAAGGGGATGAAGAACGCCGCTGCAATGGGAAACAGGATGGCGACGCTCAGATAGGGAAAACTCTCCACTGCGGCGGAATAGGGCCTGGCCTCTGCAGGTTAGGCAGTCCTCAGCCCGGTTGAACCTTCCGTCCGGGTTCCCGGACATTTCCCGGGACGTGACCAGGGCAATGGTTATGGAAGGGGGCCACCCGGAGCGGTTGACGAACCAGCGCCCGTGGGTTGGCTCAAGGCTTCACCAGCGCCTCACCCCGCAGGCAAAGGTACTGGGCGTCAAATCTCAACTCGTGAATGCGAATGGCCGGGTCCAGGGGAATGGTGGTGGGTCGATCCGGGACACCTTCCCCATGAACGACAATTTCATGATCCACTGCCTTCAGTTGCAGCAAGAGCGGCGGGATTTGAGTCTGCTGGGCAGGGGGCAGGAGGCGGAGACCCGCGTCTGTGATCTGAAGCTGCCAGCCGCGGCAATTCCCGGCGCTCGGCCCGCGGAAATGGGTCAACAGCGCCACCCCCATGGCGGCGTCTTCTGCGTCCAACACCATGTGTTGGAGATCCGCGGCGGAACACCACAGATCCACCGTGACGCTCAAGGGTGCGGCCAGGGGCAGGGGCTGGCCAGGGCGGAGGCGGCCCAGGTCCAGTTGCAGGTCTCGGCACGTGATGATGGCGCGACTCAGGCGCAACTCCCCCCGGACAACACCCCGGGCCTGGAGGCGGGCTGTGTCCAGGCGCCCCTTGAGCAGCCCCTTGGGTGTGCCGTCCAGGTCCAACTGCAGGTGGTCCAGAGCATCACATTGGCCCCGCAGCCAGAGTTGGAGGCCATGGCGCACCAGGTCCAGGACGGGATGGGCCACGGCCTGGCTGGCGCTAGCCCCGGGGCTGCACCGGCTGGGGCGCCTGCCGGGGAATTGGCCGGGGCTGAGCGCAAAAGCGCAGAGCTTCCTCAAGCTGGGTTGGCGTCACCGTAAAGGGGAGATGATGCAGGTCCGAGCCCTCCCGACAGGTGAAGCGGCACACCATCTCCAACCGGGCAGCGTCCGGATTCCCGAGGCCAAGCTCCGCCAGGCTGGTGGGCAGCCCCAACTTGCCGTACACCTGGAGGAGCTGGTCCCGGGCCACGGCAGCCAAGGGTTGATTCCCCACCACTTCCTCCAGGCGCAACTGCACCAGGATCCCCACCGCCACCTTCTCCCCGTGAAGCCAGTGGCGGCAGGGGGGCAATTGGGTGAGGCCGTTGTGAACCGCGTGGGCCGCGGCGGTGCGACAGCGGGCGCCGCCAAGGCCGCCGATGAGCCCGGCCGTGAGGCCGCAATTCTCCACCACCCGCCGCCACGCCGCACCGCCGGGATGGTCCAGGGCGTCTTCACACTCCAGCAGCAACTGGTCCCGCAACAGCCTGGCCTGCTCCACCGCCTGGCGCACCAGGGCGTCCTGGCTGTGGCCACTGCTGAGGGATGCTTCATACCACTTGGCCATGGCGTCGGCAATGCCACTGGCCATGGTGCGTACCGGCGCCGTGGCAATGAGTCGATGGTCAAAGATCAGTAACTCCGGGCAGCGATCCAGAGACACGTCATGGATAAACGCCCCGGTCTCGCTGTAGACGTTGGCCAGGGCCGTCCATCCGGCACAGGTAGCGGCACTGGCGGGAATGGTGACGCAAGGTAGCCCGCAACGGTGGGCCAGCAATTTCCCGGCATCCAACACCTTGCCGCCCCCAAGGGCGATCACCCCGTCAGCCTCAAGTTGACGGATGGTTGTCTCCAGCCGCAGGAGATCGCGATCACAGCAGTCATGGTGCAGCAGCAACTGCTGAGCATCGGCAAGCTGGAGCTGTTGGGCCAGCGCCCGACGGTGGGGGGCCATGGCCGGGGAGCGTCCCAAGAGCACCGGACGTGACGTCAAGGCACGCAACCGAGGCAAAGATTTCCGGAGTGCACCGGGACCACGCACCACCCGTTGTGGCGCAACGGCATGGACAGCCACCGGGTCAACAGACCCAGCCACGGCAGGGGTGAATGGAGAGGGATCTGCCATGGCAGGGGGCCTGAACGGGACGCTAGAGGCTGACCGCCGAGGTTGGTTGTGCCTCGGGGAGGGCCGTATTGTCTGCATTGCTTGTGCCGCTCTGGCGGCGGATGACCACTTTTTTCTGATCATCCACGTCCACAAGGGCATGGTCACCTTCCTTGATGGTGCCGTTCAGGAACTCTTCCGCCAAGCTGTCCTCCAGCAGGCGCATCACGGCCCGGCGCAGGGGACGTGCTCCGTAGGAGGGGTTATACCCCTCTTCCACCAAGCGGTCCTGGAAGGCCTCCGTAACGGAGAGCACAATGTCTTTCTCTCCCATGCGCGCAAACACTTCCTTGAGCATGATGGAGGCAATCTGCTTCACCTCGGCCCGGGTGAGTTGACGGAACACGATGACCTCGTCGAGGCGATTGAGGAACTCCGGACGGAAGTAGTTTTTGAATTCCTCGTTCACAAGGGAGCGAATCCGCGTGTAGCGGGCTTCTTCCTCGTTGTCTTCGGAGAATTCAAATCCCAGGCCGCCGCCACCTTTTTCAATCACCTTCGAGCCGATGTTGGAGGTCATGATCACCAAGGTGTTCTTGAAGTTGACCTTGCGCCCCTTGGAGTCCGTCAGATGACCGTCTTCCAGAAGCTGGAGCAGCAAGTTGAAGATGTCCGGGTGGGCTTTCTCGATCTCGTCAAACAGAATCACCGTGTAGGGGCGCCGCCGCACGGCTTCGGTCAACTGGCCTCCCTCGTTGAAGCCCACATAGCCCGGTGGTGAGCCAATCAGCTTGCTGACCGTATGACGCTCCATATATTCAGACATGTCCATACGAATCATGGCCTCCTCGCTACCGAAGAAGTAGGAGGCCAGTGCTTTGGTGAGTTCGGTTTTGCCCACACCGGTGGGGCCGGAAAAGATAAAGCTGGCAATGGGCCGACTGGGGTTTTTGAGGCCGACCCGGGCTCGGCGAATGGCTTTTGCCACTGCTTTCACCGCCTCGTCCTGGCCGATGAGGCGTTGGTGCAGGGTGTCTTCGATATTGAGCAGCTTGACCGATTCCTTCTCCGTAAGCTTCTGCACAGGGACACCGGTCCATGAGGCCACGATGGCGGCAATGTCCTCTTCCGTCACCAGAGGGGAGCCGTCAGCGCCAAAGCTGGGCTCAACGTTTCCTGTATCGGCCTTTGTCGTGGCGGAGGATTCCGCTTGGTTGCGGCTGCCTTGAATGATGTCGCGAATCTGTTGTTTCAGCTCCACCTCCTGGTCCCGCAGTTGACCAGCCTTGGCAAAGTCCTGATCCCGCACGGCCTCGTCTTTTTGGGTCAACACCTGGCGAAGCTGCCGATCCAGTTCCCGCGCTGCCGTGGGCAGCTTGGAATTCAGCAGACGCACCCGACTGCCGGCTTCGTCAATCAGGTCGATGGCCTTGTCCGGCAAGTAGCGGTCGCTGATGTAGCGGTCCCCCAGGTTGGCTGCCGCCGCCAGGGCTTCATCGGTGATCTTGAGGTTATGGTGCTGCTCGTAGCGCTCCCGCAGTCCGTAGAGGATGGTGATGGTGTCCGCCACGGAGGGCTCGCCAACGGTGACCGGCTGGAAGCGGCGCTCCAGGGCGGCGTCCCGCTCGATGTGCTTGCGGTATTCATCCAGGGTGGTGGCGCCAATACATTGCAACTCGCCACGGGCCAGGGCGGGCTTGAGAATGTTGGCGGCGTCAATGGCCCCCTCTGCCGCGCCGGCGCCAATGAGGGTATGCACCTCGTCAATCACCAGGATCACGTTGCCGGCGCTGCGGATTTCCTCCATGATCTTCTTGAGGCGCTCCTCAAACTCACCGCGGTACTTGGTGCCCGCCACCAGCAGGCCAATATCCAGGGTGAGCACCCGCTTCCCTTCCAGAATCCCGGGAATTTCCCCGCTGGCAATGCGCTGGGCCAAGCCTTCGGCAATGGCTGTTTTGCCCACACCGGGCTCGCCCACCAGGACGGGGTTGTTTTTGGTGCGGCGCACCAGAATCTGAATGACCCGGTCAATCTCCTGTTGGCGCCCCACCACGGGATCCAGCTTGCTGTTGCCGGCCAACTGGGTCAGGTTGCTGCCGAACTCGTCCAGGGTGGGGGTCTTGTTGCCGCCTTTGCCACCGCCACTGGTGACCTCGGCGGTTTCTCCCAACATGCGGATCACCTGGGTCCGCACCTTGGCCAGGTCCACCCCCAGATTCTCCAGCACCCGGGCCGCCACACCTTCCCCTTCCCGGATGAGCCCAAGCAGCAGGTGTTCCGTGCCAATGTAGTTGTGGCCCAGTTGGCGGGCTTCTTCCAGGGAGAGTTCCAACACCCGTTTGGCGCGGGGGGTAAAGGGAATCTCCACCGCCACAAAGCCGGAGCCGCGACCGATGACCTTCTCCACTTCCACCCGTGCATCCTTGAGGGTGACACCCATGGATTTGAGAACCTTGGCCGCCACGCCTGTCGCTTCTCCGATGAGACCCAGAAGGATCTGCTCCGTGCCAACGAAGTTGTGCCCAAGGCGGCGCGCCTCCTCCTGGGCAACCATGATGACCTTGATGGCTTTTTCCGTGAACCGCTCGAACATCCGTCACAGGGACCTTGTGATTGCAAGCTACCAGGGCCAGGCAACCATTGGGGAAACCCGAAGGAGTCAAGCCATGGCCAGATAACCGGCCCTGCTGGTTGTCACACGGTTCCCACGGTTCAGATGTTCACCCAAGTTTTCGTTGCCCCCATGTCTTCGCCACGCTTTCACCCCTACGAAGAGGGTGTTGATGTCCAGAGTCCCAACCGCAACCTGGCCCCCTTGAGCGCAGAGGTTGATCAGGAGGGTCAATTGTGGGTGGGTGGATGTCGCCTGGCTGATCTGGCGGCCCACCATGGCACACCCCTCTACGTGCTGGATGAAACCACCTTGCGGGCCAGTTGCCAAGCCTACTGCCGTGCCCTGGTGCGCCACTACCCTGGCGAATCCCTCGTGCTTTACGCCTCCAAGGCCTATAGCAGCCTGGCCATGGCGGCTTTGATGGCCAGTGAGGGGCTGGGGTTGGATGCGGTCTCGTCCGGGGAGTTGCTCACCGCCCTGGGGGGCGGCATGGATCCTCGCAACGTGGTCCTTCATGGGAACAACAAGTCCCGGGCCGAGCTGAGGTTGGGGCTGGAGCACGGCGTGACCGTGGTGCTGGACAACTGGTTGGAGCTGGATCTGCTGGAGCGCCTCTGTGGCCAGCACGGGCAGCGGGTGCGGCTCTTGATCCGCCTTACGCCGGGGATCGAATGCCACACCCACGAGTACATCCGCACCGGCCACCTGGACAGTAAATTCGGTTTTGACCTGGAGGAATTGGACGCCGTGCTACGGCGGCTGGCCACGGCGTCCTGGGCGGAAGTGGCCGGGCTCCATGCCCATATCGGTTCCCAGATTTTTGAGTTGCAGCCCCATGAAGATCTGGCGGCAGTCATGGTGAAGGCCATGGCCCGGGCCCGGGCGCTGGGACATGACCCCAAGGATTTGAACGTGGGTGGCGGCTTGGGGGTGCGTTACGTGGCCAGTGACGATCCCCCCACGATTGCCGCCTGGGTCCAAACCGTGAGTGCCGCCGTGGTGGCCGCCTGTCGTCGGCATCAACAACCCCTCCCCCGTCTGCTGTGCGAGCCGGGGCGCTCCCTTGTGGCCACGGCGGGGCTGACGTTGTATCAGGTGGGCAGCCGCAAGGAGATCCCCGGGGTGCGCACCTACGTTGCCGTGGACGGGGGCATGAGCGACAATCCCCGGCCCATCACCTACCAATCCCGCTATACGGCCTGTCTGCCCCAGCGCTGCCGGGCCGCAGCCACAGACACCGTCACCGTGGCGGGCAAGCACTGTGAATCCGGGGACGTGCTGCTGCACCACGTCCCCCTGCCCCCTGTGGCCAGTGGGGATCTGCTGGCAGTCTTCGCCACGGGGGCCTACAACGCCTCCATGGCCTCCAACTACAACCGCATCCCCCGACCCGCGGCGGTGTTGGCGCAGGGGGGTCAAGCCAGACTGGTGCAGCGCCGGGAGACCAATCAAGATCTATTGCGCTGGGACGTTTTGCCGGAGCACCTGCGCCAATCGGGTCCTGTCCCAATAAGGTAGAGCCAGTTTGTTGCAGGCGCGTCATGGTCTCGTGGCTCCTGCGGGCCCTTGACATTCTGCTGGCGTTCCTCCTTGGCTTTCTGGTGCTGAGCAGAACCAGGGGACGGGGAGCGCGCACCCAGGGATTGATCAAGGGCTATCTGCTCCTGGTCGTGGTGGGCTGGCTGGTGCAGCAGCAGCAGGCGCCTCTCCCTCTCACCGACAGGCTCATTCAGGCCATGGTGTTGATCTGTGGTCTGGCGTTGGCGTTTCTGCTGCAGTCGGATCTGCGTCGTCTTCTGGATCTGCTGGGCAGTGGCCGCTGGGGCCAGCTCCTGGGGAGAGGCCCCCAAAGCTTTTACAATCAGGATGCGGTGAGCATGATCGGCGAGGCCGCAGGACGCATGTCTCAAAATCGACGCGGCGCCTTGATTCTCGTGGATCTGGGCAGCGACCTGCAAGACGACGATTTCCTGACCCCCGGCATTCCCATGGATGCCGTCCTTTCCATCGAGTTGCTCCTCAACGTTTTTTCCGTCCACTCCCCACTCCATGACGGCGCTGTGCTGGTGCGGGGTGAGCGAATTGTCTCCGCTGGGGTCATCCTGCCCCTGGCGCGGCAAAAAGCCATCCGCTTCGGCACCCGCCACTTGGCTGCGGTGGGCATTACCGAACGCTTTGACCAATGCCTCTGTGTGGTGGTATCGGAAGAAACGGGGACCATTTCCCTGGCCCAGCGGGGGCATCTGGAACGGCCCATCACCAGCAACCGCCTCAAGGAACTGCTGGGGACCGCCATGGAGAACGTGGCTTGGGACCCTGTTGAATCCACGGCAGCCCGACGCCCGCGCAAAGCTTCCTGAATGCAACCCGTCAACGCCCACACCGGGGCCACCAATCCGTTGATGGCGCTTCCGGGCGATCTGGACTCCACGCGCCTGCCGCGACATTTGGCGGTGATCATGGACGGCAACGGCCGCTGGGCCCAACAGCGCCGTCTCCCCCGGGTGCGGGGTCACCAGCAGGGGGTGCAGGCCTTGAAGCGTCTGCTGCAGCTCTGTGGCCACTGGGGCATCCCGGCCCTCACCACCTATGCCTTTTCCACGGAAAACTGGCAGCGCCCCGATGAGGAGGTGAACTTTCTCATGGCCCTGTTTGAACAAGTGCTCAAGCAGGAGTTGCACGAACTGGATGAGGCCCGGGTGCGCCTGCGCTTCCTGGGGGACCTGGAGGCTCTGCCCCTGGGGCTCCAGGAGCACATTGCCCAGGCCACCGCCCGCACCGCCCACCACGACAGGGTCCATCTGAACGTATGCACAAACTATGGCGGCCGCCATGAGTTGGTCCAGGTGGCCCGCCGCCTGGCCCGGGAGGTGCGGCAAGGGCTCCTGGAGCCTGAGGACATCAACGAGGCCCGTTTTGCCAATCTGCTGCTGACGGCAGGTGATCCCGACCCGGACCTGTTGATTCGCACCAGTGGCGAGTTCCGGATCAGCAACTTTCTGCTCTGGCAGTTGGCCTATGCGGAAATCCACATCACCAACGTGCTCTGGCCGGATTTTGACCAGGTGGCCCTGGCCACCGCCCTTCGGGACTTTCAACAACGCCAGCGCCGCTATGGCACTGTGGGGCCATGAAATTGAGGTACGACTGGACAGCCCAGGAGGTGTTGAACCTGCTGCAAGCTCCCCTGATGGACCTGCTCTGGCAGGCCCAGTCCGTTCACCGTCAGGCCAATCCCGGTTATACCGTACAGTTGGCCTCCCTGCTGAGCGTCAAAACCGGCGGCTGCGCCGAGGATTGCGCCTACTGCTCCCAGTC
>VXNS01000056.1 GCA_009840445.1 Synechococcus sp. SB0662_bin_14 | reverse complement strand
CCGCTGCCGATGGAACTCCCCCGAATGGCCACGGCTTGATCCCGATTCGCCAGCAGCACCCCCACCGCCAAAGCAGACCCCACCAGCAGCGCCCCGTAGCTGGCCATGATCACGCTCACGTGCATCACCAGCCAGCTTGAGCGCAGCGCCGGCACCAGAGAATTGGCCGCCTGCAGAGAAGAGGGCAGGGCAAAGGAGGCAAAAGCCAGAGTGCCCAGGGCCAAGGGTGTGGTCAAGGCGGGCACCCAGGTATGGGGTGAGATGCGCATCAGCAGAAGCTGGGTAAAGCTGGCGCACCAACTGAGGAAGCACAGCGACTCGTAGAGGTTGCTTACGGGAAAGTGACCTGTGTCCATCCAGCGGCGCAGCAACAACGCTGCCAGGAACAGGTTGGCGACCGCCACCAGGGTGGTGCTCAGCCGCTGGGCATGGTCACCTGCCATGAGGCCCCAAAATGCTGCAGGCAAGGCCGTCAACAGCAACCCCAGGGCTGCCAACCCCAGGGCTGCGATGAGGTCGGTGGGTGTCAATAAAGCAATGGGCATCACCGATGCCGTATGGAGACCTTCAGGTTAGAATTAAAATCCAATCTCCTAGCGGCTGGAACGGTAAAGAAGAGCCAGGCCTGCCGCCAGACCAACGGCAACCGGAGTCCATGCGGAGAGATAGGGGGGGAGAATCCCCTGCACCCCCAAGGAACTGAAAACAAACGACAGCAGATAGTAGCCGAAGATGATGATGAGGCTGATGCCAAATCCCTTGCTGCGGCTCCGTGCTTTGCCGACGGACTGGGCGCCGATGCTGGATCCCACAAGGGCGAACACCAGACAGCTCAAGGGAACCGAAAATTTCTCCTGAAGACGGACGCTCAACTTGCGGGCTTGGCGCAGGTTGCCTGTCCTTTCCAGCAGGGTCCGAGACATATGGGTTTGGGCAACAGTCATGTTGGCAGGGTCCGTGGGGATTTCCGCCAAGCGCAAGGGCGTATCCCCAATGGGAGACAGTTGTTCCTCAAAACGCACCTGGGACTGGGAGCTGCCGTCCTCGGCCAGGGAGGTGGTGGTGCCGTCAAGAAACAACAAGTTCCCCTGGTCCTGGTCAAAATAGGCCTCCCGGGCCTGTACCACCTGGAGCATGTCGGGGCGGCTGATGTCCAGCACCGTGATGCCTTTCATATGACCGTCTATGGCCTCCCGTGCATAGAACAATTGCGCCAGGCCATGGCGGGAACCACCATCCGTCCTGGAAATTCTGGCGAAGTGGGGATAAATGATGTGCTCACCCCTGTTTTGGGGCATGGATCGTCCCAAGGCGGCTTGCAAGACCACAACAGACTGGTGGTTGCTGCTGGGCACCACCAGATCGCTGACCATAAAGCTGACCACGCTGAACACCAGGCCCAACACCACCGCGGGCAGCACGTAGCGCCTTGTGGGCACGCCGACGCTGCGCAGGGCAATGAGTTCATTGCCACTGGAAAGCCTGCTATAGGTGAGCAGTGTGCCCAGCAGCATGGCCATGGGCAAGGCATAGACCATCAAGCCCGGCAACTGCAGGACGAGAACCTGAAGAGCTGGGCCAAGGGGCAACCCCTTCTCCACAACCTTGCGCACCAGGTCAAACAGGGCGTCCCCGGTCACCAGCAGCAAGCCGAAGATGCCGATTCCGAACAACAGTGGACCTAGCAACTCGCCGTAGAGCCAGCGATCCAGTAGGCCCAGTCGACGAGTGAGGGGGGACAGGATGGCCATCAGATGGTGAAACTTTTGCCCAGGTAGTACTGCCTGACCAACGGATCACTGGCCACAGCCTGGGAAGAACCGGACGCCAGGACGGTGCCTCTGTTGAGGATATAGGCGCGATCCGTGATGGAGAGGGTTTCCCGCACGTTGTGATCCGTGATGAGTAGCCCCACCTGTTGTTGCTTGAGGTGCAGGATCAAGGTCTGTAAATCATGAACCGCCAGCGGGTCCACGCCGGCAAACGGCTCGTCCAGTAGCAAATAGCGGGGACCGTGGCCGCCCACCGCCAGCGCCCTGGCCACTTCGGTCCGGCGTCGTTCACCACCGGAGAGTTGGGCGCCCCGCCGCTGTAGAAAAGGCTCCAGTTGGAAGTCGGCCACCAGTTGATTGAGCCGTTGGTGGCGTGCAGATGCAGGCAGCCGGGATTGCTCCAGGCTGAGCAGCAGGTTGTCCCGCACCGTGAGGGAACGGAAGACGCTGGCCTCCTGGGGCAGATAGCCCAACCCCAGCCTGGCCCGTTGGGGCATGGTCAGCGCCGTGATGGAGTGTCCGTCTAAAACAACGTCCCCCTGGTCCGGCTGCAACTGACCGATGATCAGGTTGAAGGTGGTGGTCTTGCCTGCCCCGTTGGGTCCCAGGAGCCCCACCACTTCACCCAGGTTCAGGTGCATGTCCAGAGATCGAATCAACTGACGACCGGCCAGGCTCAGGTTGATGCCCTTCAACTCCAGGCTCATGGAGCCAATCCCTCCTGGTGGGGAGAAGACGGTTGGGGAGAAGACAGGTTGTAGGTGCTATGCACTTGTTCGCCTGGCTTGGGATCCATCACAAATGTCTGAGACTGCTCCGTGTACACCAGCCGCTCCCCGCGAATGCTGTTGCCCCCGCTTTGCCTGACCTGCACGCTGCCGGTGAGCACCAGCCTTCCCTCCCGGGTGAAGTACTGGACATGGTCGGCCGTGGCGGTGAGGCTATGGGCCGGGTAAGTGATCAGCACCCGTCCCTCTGCCGTGAGGATACCTTTCTCTTCGTTCATCTCCTGCCGGTCGGAGCGGATGCTGATCCGGCCGCTGTCTTGACGCTGCCCGTCAGGGTTGGCGCCAGCGGTCTGCGCCAGGGATGGGAAGGGGCTGGACGGCAGGGCCCGGCAGGGCCAGGCTGTCGTGGTTGCCAGGGCCGTCAGCAGCGCCATCCAAGTTGGCCACAACCAAGAGAAATTGATCACCACTGGCGTGCCGAATCGCCTGGGTGCCTAGTCTGCCTTACGAGGTGCGCCGCCAACCATCCCCCCTGGGGCGGACAACCGGGGTGGCGGTGGGGCTGTGCCCCCACCAGGGGGGGCCTGTAGAAAGCGGAGCCAATGCCGGCCCTGGTCATGGAGATGGGCCAGGTCCACCCCATCCAGTTCGTCACGGCAGCGGGACAGACGCGCCACGGCTTCGCCCCAGAGCAGGGTGGCGCCGCGTCGGTTACCTTGCTGCCAATGGACCATGGCCACGGCAATTTGCACCAGGGCATGAAGGGGAGTGCGGCGTGGTTCCAGGCTCCCCTGCCAGAGGGCCTCCAGGGCGTCATGGCAGGCGTACCAGTCTTCCTGCCCAAAGAGGGCCAGGGCTGAGGCAAGGGCAGGATCCGGACAGGCCGCCATGGGAGACGCAAGGAGACAGGGATCGATCTAGCGTTTGACAGGCTTGCGGCTGGGCTGCTTGCGCAGGCGAATGGATTCAGGCGTCACCTCCAGTAGCTCATCGGGGCCGATGTAACCCAGAGACCGCTCCAGGGTCATGTCCACAGGAGTCTGCAAGGTGTCCAGTTCTTCTGCACCCGCTGAACGCATGTTGGTGAGTTGCTTGGTCTTGCAGACGTTGATCTCCAGGTCTTGAGGGCGTGTATGTTCCCCCACGATCATTCCTTTGTAGACCCTGGTGCCTGGGCGAATGAAAAACTGACCCCGATCTTCCGCGCTCTTGAGGGCGTAGACGGTGGCCACACCCGTCTCGAAGGCAATCAGCACCCCGGTGTGGCGCGCTTGCAGATCCCCTTCCATCTTGCGGTAGTCCAAAAACGAGTGACTCATCAAGCCCTCTCCACGGGTCATGCGGATGAAGTCACTGCGGAAGCCCACCAGGCCGCGAGCAGGAATGACAAACTCCATTTGACAGCGACCATCCCCGGAGGTGGCCATGTTCTGCATTTCCCCCTTGCAGGCGCCAAGGCGCTCAATGCAACCGCCCACCGCCGCTTCCGGCACGTCCAGAACGATGGTCTCGTAGGGTTCGCAAATATCCCCGTCCATGGTGCGGAAGATCACCTGGGGCTGGGAGACCTGGAACTCGTAGCCTTCCCGCCGCATTGTCTCAATCAGAATGCCCAGGTGGAGTTCTCCCCGTCCACATACGGTGAAGCGGTCCGGGGACGCTGTGTCGCTCACCCGCAAGGCCACGTTGGTGAGCAACTCCTTGTTCAGCCGGTCCCGCAACTGACGACTGGTGACAAACTTTCCCTCCTGGCCGGCAAAGGGGGAGTCGTTCACCATGAAGGTCATCTGCAAGGTGGGCTCATCCACCTTGATCAGCGGCAAGGCCTTGGGGTTGGGGCTGTCACCACAGGCAATGGTGTCGCCGATGTTGACTCCGCTGAAGCCGGCCACCGCAACAATGTCCCCGGCGGTGGCGGTCTCGATCTCCAGGCGCCTCAAGCCCTGAAACCCCAGCAGCTTGCTGATGCGGCTCCGCTTCATGGCGCCGTCACTGCGGATCAGGGTTGCCTGCTGGCCGGTGTTGATGGCGCCGTTGTGGATGCGGCCAATGGCAATGGTGCCCAGGAAATCGCTGTAGTCCAGGGTGGTGACTTGCAGTTGCAGGGGCTTGTCGGGATCGCCCACGGGGGGTGGTGTGTGGCGAAGAATGGCCTCGAACAAGGGTTGAAGGGTGTCGTCACCGCCCTTGCCCGGATCAGCCGTGGCGAATCCCCCAAGGCCACTGCCAAAGAGGTAGGGGAAATCACATTGGTCATCATCAGCCCCCAACTCCAGGAAAAGATCCAGCACCTTGTCCACCGCCGCATCCGGCATGGCTTGGGGGCGGTCAACTTTATTGATGAAGACGATGGGCCGCAGGCCCTTCTCCAGAGCCTTCTTGAGGACAAAGCGGGTCTGGGGCATGGGGCCTTCGTTGGCGTCCACCACCAGCAGACAGCCGTCCACCATGCCCAGCACCCGCTCCACCTCCCCGCCAAAGTCCGCATGACCAGGGGTGTCCACGATGTTGATGCGGGTCTGCCCGTAGTCCACTGCGGTGTTCTTGGCCAGGATGGTGATGCCCCGCTCCCGCTCCAGCACGTTGCTGTCCATCACGCAACTGGGCACGGCCTCCCCCTGGCGGAAAATGCCTGATTGGGCCAACAGGGCATCCACCAGGGTGGTCTTGCCATGGTCCACATGGGCAATGATGGCAATGTTCCGGATGGGTCGGCCCATAACAGGAAAGGTATCAGTCAATTGTTATGTTGCGGTATTGGAGCGGCTGAGACATTGAAGCGGCGCGCCTGCTCAAACAGTTCCAGCGCATGACTGCTGCCTTCCCAGCGCCAGTGCCATGGCTCATAGGCCACGCCCTGACGGTTGCCTGCGGGGAAGGACAACCGGAAATGATAGCGGGATGAGTGCCGTTGCAACCAGGCAAAGGCATCAGTCTGATCAAAGGCTTCGTCCAGATCCAACTGGGGATGGCGGGCATCCCCCAGGTCCAGGGCATAACCGGTGTGATGCTCGGAGTAGCCTGGCGGGGCGCTGACTTGGGCCCGCTCCTCCGGCCGTTGACTCCGCTCCACCATAACGGGGAAAAACAAATTGTGCTGGGTCTCCCGATCCCGAAAGGCGCTCAGCAGACGCAACTGTACCCCTGCTGCTGCTGCGTCCCTCTGCATGGCCAGAAATGCCGCCGCCGCATCCCCGTGCAGTTGGCGGCCAGGGATCACCTCCACCAGGTCTTCCCCACGGGCAATGGGGTAGGAAAAGTGGCCCAGGAGTCGACCGTCCGCCTCTGGCTGGGGCATGAGGTCCGGTAAGGGATCAGTCAGGGGAGTCATGTCCTGGGTAGGGCGCAGCAGAACGACGGTTCCCACCAGAATACCGCTGACCACCAGTATCAGCACCGGCAACAGACCCTGTTTCTGCTGGGGAGTGGATGGGGTCAGACGGCGAGCAACGGGGATCTCGTCCAACTGAGTTGTCACCTTTGGCACACTGCCTCCACCTTAGATTCCTGCTCCAGGAAGCCCTGCCCTGCAACCGCTTGGCAACAGCTTACCCATTGCATCGGGTCGTGGTTGTAGGTTCAGAGGATCACTCCCTGCCAAGGATCGAGGAGAGTTGTCATGCTGCGCGTTGCCGTTGTTGGCGGAGGCCCCAGTGGGTCCTGTGCTGCGGAAGTGTTGGCCAAAGCTGGAATCAAAGTCTGGCTGTTTGAGCGCAAGCTGGACAATGCCAAGCCCTGTGGTGGTGCGATTCCCCTCTGCATGGTGGAGGAGTTTGACCTCCCCGGCCACATCATCGACCGCAAGGTTCGCAACATGCGGATGATTTCCCCTTCCAACAAGGAAGTGGACATTCGTCTGGATCCCCTCGGTTATCGCCAGGATGAATTTATCGGCATGTGCCGTCGGGAAATCTTTGATGCCTTCCTGCGCAATCGGGCGGCGGAGTACGGCGCCACCCTGATCAACGGTCTGGTGCAGTCCATCACCACCGGACCCCAGCGCAAAGGCCCCTACACCATCCACTACGCCGCCCACGGCGAGGGGCTCAAGGGTGATTGCCAAACTCTGGAGGTGGATTACATCATCGGCGCTGACGGCGCCAACTCCCGGGTGGCCAAGGCCATGGATGCGGGGTCCTACAAGGTGGCCATTGCCTTCCAGGAGCGGATCCGTCTGCCCAGGGAAGAAATGTCCTACTACGAGGATTTGGCGGAGATGTACGTGGGCACTGACGTGTCTCCCGACTTTTACGCCTGGGTGTTTCCAAAGTACGACCACGTGGCGGTGGGCACCGGCACCATGCAAGAGAATCAGTCCCTGATCAAATCCCTTCAACGGGGTATCCGCCAACGGGCCAGTAAGCGCCTGTTCCGCGGCGAGGTGATCAAGGTGGAAGCTCATCCCATTCCGGAGCATCCCCGTCCCCGTCGGGTGGTGCAGCAAATGAGTTTGGTGGGCGATGCCGCCGGCTACGTGACCAAGAGTTCCGGTGAGGGCATTTACTTTGCCGCCAAGAGTGGCCGCATGTGTGCGGAAGCCCTGGTGCAGGTGAGCCGGCAGGGCAAACGCATCCCCGCGGCCGGCGAGATGAAACGCACCTACCTGCGCCAATGGGATCGCCGCTATGGCGCCACCTATAAGGTCTTGGACATCCTCCAGCGGGTATTCTACGCCAACGATGCAACCCGCGAGGCCTTCGTGGAGATGTGTGACGACAAGGACGTGCAACGGCTCACCTTCGACAGCTACCTCTACAAGCGGGTTGTGGCCATGAGTCCGTGGCAGCAAGTGAAGATCACGGCGCTGACCGTGGCGAGCCTGTTGCGGGGGCAGGCCCTTGCGCCGAAGATGTACCGCCCTGTGGACACCGCCGTGGGCCGTCCCCACGAAGATTTCCTCAATCCCGGCGCTGTGGCAGTGGAGATGACGCCACGGGGCTGCACGTCAGCCGCTGACCCTCAACCGGATAACCGGGAAAAGTCTGCAATGACAAGGGCCTGATTCCGCAGGACGGCCAGCAGGTTGAGCCGGTTGCGGCGCACCTCCGGGTCGGGGGCCATCACCATCACGCTGTTGTCCCCGTCAAAAAAGGCCTGCAGTTGGGGTGACAACATCCCCAGGCCCGCGAGCAAGCGTTCGTAGCCGTCCTGATCCCTCGCCCGACTGAGGGGGGCCAGGGTCTCCAAAGAGGCCAACACCGCCTCCTCCGCCGGGGAACTGAACAGGGACGCATCCACGCAGTCCCCGGGATCACATTGATGGCGCTGCAGATCACCCTTCTCCGCCAGTCGGGCAGCCCGCTGCACCACCGCCTGGATGGGCGCCAACTCCCCGGAGCCCCGCAGCCGCTGCAGCAGCCGTCCGCGGCAGACCACGTCCACGGGATCCTGCAGCAAGGCCCCAGGATCCTGTGCCTCCGCCGCCACCGCATCAATGATGTCGTAATCCAACCCCAGGTCCTCCAGCAGGGTGCGCAGCCGTTGCTGCAGAAAGGTCAACAGGTCCTCCAGCAGGGGGACGGGATTCACGGTCAGGTTGGGGAAATCCTGGGCGACTTGGCTGCAGGCAGCTTCCAGCAAGGCCACCAGGTCCAGGGACCAGCCACAGTCCACCAGGATGTGCAGCAGTCCGTTGCCGGCCCGCCGCAGGGCAAAGGGGTCGGAAGAGCCGCTGGGGCGCTGACCGGTGGCAAAGATGGAAACCAACAGTTCCAGCCGCTCGCTCAAGGCCAGAATCCGCCCCAGATCAGAGGTGGGCAGGGGATCATCGGCGCCACTGGGCAGGTAGTGCTCGCGGATGGCCTCAGCCACTTGCGGCCCTTCGCCGGAGGCCATGGCGTACTTGGCCCCCATCACCCCTTGCAGTTCCGGGAACTCGCCAACCATCTGGGTCACCAGATCCGCCTTGCACAGCAGCGCCGCACGGCTGAGGGCCTGCTCGTTCACCTGGAGCCCCCTGTCCTGTTGCTGGAGCGCCATGGCCGTTGCCTGTGCTTGGCGCACCAAACGGTCGGTGCGGTCTTTCAGGGACCCCAGCCCCATGGCAAAGGTGACCCCTTCCAAGCGGGGCAGGTAGCTCTCCAGGGATTGAGAGCGGTCCTGATCATAGAAAAAGGCCCCGTCGGCCAGCCTGGCCCGCAGCACCCGTTCGTTGCCCTGGATGATGAGGGCTTCATCCGCCAGGGGACTGGCGTTGGTGATGGCCAGAAAGTGGGGATCCAGCACCCCGTGGGCGTCCAGCGCCAGGGGATCCGCCGGGGCTTGAAACAAGGGCACATAGCGTTGGTGCGTCACCATCTCCATGGCGCTCACCTCGGCCGGCAGGGACAGAAAACGGTCCTCCATGCGACCAACGATCAACCCCGGTGCTTCCACAAGATCCGTCAGCTCCTCCAACAGCGCCGGCTTGAGTTGGGGGACGGCCCCCAACTCGGCAGCCTTGCTCTCAATCAGGCGGCGGATGTGCCTCTGCCGCTGCTGGCGGTCGGGAACGATGCCGGCCTTCTGGAGGGTGGCCCCATAGGCTTCAGCCGTGGCAATGGGAATGGGATCACAACGCCAACCCCGGCGGGGACCGTAGGAGTTGGCCTGTGCTGTCACAACGGGACTGGTCTGCTCCAGTTGCACCGGCAACAGCTCATCATCCAGCAGAGCCACCAGCCAGCGGATCGGGCGACTGAACCGTTGAGTCCCTGACCCCCAGCGCATCAGCCGTTTGCCCTGAATGGCGGCAATCCAGCCGGGAATCGCCTCCCGCAGCAATGCCCCCGTTGCCTGCCCCGGTTGCGTCACCTCGGCAAAGACAAACTCCCCTTTGGGGGTGGCGCGGATGGTCAGGTCCTCCACCGCCAGCCCCCAGCGCCGGGCAAAACCTTGGGCAGCAGCCGTGGGCTGGCCCCCGTGAAAGGCCTGCCGTGCTGGGGGGCCTTTGTGTTCCTTCACCAGTTCCTTCTGCCGTGGTGGCAGTTCCGGCACCAATACCCCCAGGCGGCGTGGTGTGGCAAAGCCCTGCAAAGGCGGGGCGTCAAAGTGCCAGTCTTGTAAGGAGGCCGTGATCATCCGGCCCAACTGGGCCAGCGCTGCCGGGCAAAACGCTGCCGGCAATTCCTCGGTGCCAATTTCCAGAAGTAGGGAAGCCACGTAGCCACCACGGGATCCCTGCACTGTATGGCCTGTGCTTCACCACGGAATTTCCGTTTAGCCTGCGGGCCCACCCCCAAGCACCCTGTCTTGGCGTCCCCGCAACTTCACCCCAGCACCATCGCCGCCGTCAAGGAGCGGGCCGACATTGTGGACGTGGTGTCCGAGCACGTGGTGCTCAAGAAGCGGGGACGGGAGTTTGTGGGTCTCTGCCCCTTCCATGAGGACAGATCACCGTCCATGACGGTGGTCCCCGCCAAGCAGCTCTATTACTGCTTCTCCTGCGGAGCTGGCGGCAACAGCGTCAAGTTCCTCATGGAGCTGCAGCAGAGCAGTTTTACCGAGGTGGTGCTGCAACTGGCCCAGCGCTATCAGGTGCCGGTTCAGACCCTCTCCGGTGGCCAACAGGATCGGCTGCGGCAACAGCTCTCCAACCAGGAATCACTCCACCGTGTCCTGGCGTTGGCTGCAGGCTGGTTTCAGACCAATCTGCAACAGGCTCACGGGCAGGCCGCCCTGGACTATCTCAAGCAGCGTGGCCTCAGTGGGGCAATCATGGAACAGTTCCAACTGGGCTACGCCCCGGACAGTTGGGACGCCCTGCTGCGCCATCTGGGGCAGGTGGAGGGTGTGACCGCCTTGCAGTTGGAGGCAGCGGGCCTGGCGGTGCCCCGGCAAGGAGGGGAGGGCCACTACGACCGCTTCCGCCAGCGGCTGATGATCCCCATTCGGGACAAGCAAGGTCGGGTGGTGGGCTTTGGTGGACGCAGTCTGGATGGCCGTGAGCCCAAATATCTCAACTCTCCCGAGACGGCAGTCTTCCAGAAGGGAAAAATTCTGTTCGGCCTGGACATGGCCGCGGGCGCCATCCACAAGGCTGATCTGGCTGTGGTGGTAGAGGGCTACTTTGACGTCATCGCCCTGCATGGCGCCGGCGTGCGCAACAGTGTGGCGGCTCTGGGTACGGCCCTCAGTTCCTGGCAGATCAAGCAACTCTGCCGTGCCTCCACCAGCAAACGCATTGTCCTGAACTTCGACGGCGACAGCGCTGGCGTCCGGGCCACCCGGCGGGCCATTCAGGAGGTGGAGCAATTGGCCCTGCAGGGGCAGTTGGAACTGCGGGTGTTCTCACTACCCTCTGGCCAGGACCCTGACGATTATCTGCGGCAGTACGGCAGCGACGCCTATGGCCAGCGCCTGGCTGCAGCTCCCCTCTGGCTGGATTGGCAGATCGAGGAGGAGCTACGGAATTGCGATCTGAGCCGCGCCGACCACTTCCAGAAGGCGCGGTGGTCCATGGTGGAGTTGCTGGGCAAATTACCCCCCACGGCTGTGCGCAGTCGCTACATGCACCAGGTGGCGGAGCGGCTTGCCGGTGGCCAGGCCCGCCTGGTGCTGGATCTGGAGGAGGATCTGCGCCAACAGGTCCGTGGTCAGCAGTGGCATGGTCACTCCAGCAGCCCTGCACCACCGGGTGAGGTCAGCGCCCGCGCCACTGCCGAGGGCCGCATCCTGCAGCTTTATCTTCTCTGCCCGGCCCACCGCCTGGCCATCCGCCGCATCCTGCGTCAGCGGGACCTGGAAGACTTCGCCATCGCGGTCCATCGCCGGCTTTGGGCAGCCATCACCGCTGTGGAGCACGACCATCTGGCCCCCATGACAGGGCAGTGGTCCCCGGTGAGCAGCGACCCGGCAGCCTGCTCGGACCATGCTGCCCAGGGCCTGACCTCGCTGGATTTGCCCCCCCTGCTGATGGCCCATTTGTCTGCGGAGGACGCCGTTGACCTGCAATCCCGACTGACCGCCCTCCTGCAACCCAGCGAAGCCGTGCAGGTGGACTTGGGGAAACCGCTGCCCACCCTGAAGGCTGCTGCCGCCAAGTTGGAGAGCCAGCGCAGCAAGTTGCGGCGTCTCTCGCTGGTGGCGTCTCTCGCCACGCTGCTGGAGCAGGAGGCCGCCGCGGCGCCGCAGAACCGGCATGACTCCAAGGCTGCCGCGGCGGAAGACAAGATCCAGGCCCTCTACGCCGAGGCAAATAAGGATGCCCTACGCCTGCAGGAGGACTACTACATTGAGCGCCGCAACGGCTTGGCCCTGGATCAGGAACGCTGCGGGACGCAGGAGGACCAAAAGCCGTTGCATCGGGACGGGGAGCGCCAGTGAAACAAACGCTCAACAGGCTCAATAGTCCTGGTTGAAGGCAGCCGGAGTGTCTGTAAGGCTGCAAACCACGGACTCTTCCTCTGTCATTTCGGCAACTCTCACCACCGGACGACCCATTTTCTTCAGCACCTCCACGTCAGCCATGGTTTGGCAGCGGGCGATCAAGACGCCCTGGTCGTCGTAGCAGCAGAAAAACTTCACAGGAAGCTCCAGTTCTTCCCCATTATGGCAGTGGAACCAGGGACTTGCCCACGGATTGCCCACATCCGCAGCCGCCGTCAGCCAATGGTGACAAGGGCGGGAACGTCCCAGGGGGCCTTGTGCCGCCCCTCTGACCGTGTGACAGGTGAACTAGTGGCACACTACCCGCTGCGCCATGCCGGATCGTGGGTGCTACCTTTTCTTGGTGCTCATTGGCGTCCATCTTTCGAAGACGCTGTGAGCAGTACCTAGACAACCCAGTTCAGGAATCTTGCTCTGCCCTGTGCCTTGAATGGTTCGGCTCTCGTCAGTTTGCCGGCCTTCAGACATGGACAACGTGCAGAGTGGAGGTCCCGTCAAGAATTTTTGAAGCTTTCAGGCTTTTGCTTTGAAAGCTTCTTGCCGGATCTGAGTCATCCGGACCGAGTTGTGGCATCATGTTTTGATGATTCGATAACTCAGCTCTCGAACCCCTCAACGGGTGATCTTTGACTGTTTGCCTAGTCAAATGGTTAAGGATAACTCACTTTGCGAATCTTTCTTAATTTTAAGATTCAAAAGGAAGTGAGCCAAAACGAAGAGTTTGATCCTGGCTCAGGATGAACGCTGGCGGCGTGCTTAACACATGCAAGTCGAACGAACCTTCGGGTTAGTGGCGGACGGGTGAGTAACGCGTGAGAATCTGCCCTCAGGAGGGGGATAACAGTTGGAAACGACTGCTAATACCCCATATGCCGAGAGGTGAAATGAATTTCGCCTGGGGATGAGCTCGCGTCTGATTAGCTTGTTGGTGGGGTAACGGCTTACCAAGGCTTCGATCAGTAGCTGGTCTGAGAGGACGATCAGCCACACTGGGACTGAGACACGGCCCAGACTCCTACGGGAGGCAGCAGTGGGGAATATTGCGCAATGGGCGAAAGCCTGACGCAGCAACGCCGCGTGGGGGATGAAGGCCTTCGGGTTGTAAACCCCTTTCAGCAGGGACGAAAATGACGGTACCTGCAGAAGAAGCCCCGGCCAACTACGTGCCAGCAGCCGCGGTAACACGTAGGGGGCAAGCGTTGTCCGGATTTATTGGGCGTAAAGAGCTCGTAGGCGGTTGCGTAAGTCGGATGTGAAAACTCAGGGCTCAACCCGGAGACGCCATCCGATACTGCGCTGACTAGAGTCCGGTAGAGGAGCATGGAATTCCTGGTGTAGCGGTGAAATGCGCAGATATCAGGAGGAACACCAGTGGCGAAGGCGGTGCTCTGGGCCGGTACTGACGCTGAGGAGCGAAAGCGTGGGTAGCGAACAGGATTAGATACCCTGGTAGTCCACGCCGTAAACGTTGGGCACTAGGTGTGGGGCCTCCTTAACGGGTTCCGTGCCGTAGCTAACGCATTAAGTGCCCCGCCTGGGGAGTACGGCCGCAAGGCTAAAACTCAAAGGAATTGACGGGGGCCCGCACAAGCGGCGGAGCATGTTGCTTAATTCGAGGCAACGCGAAGAACCTTACCTGGGTTTGACATGTACGGAAAAGCCATAGAGATATGGTGTCCTTCGGGGCCGTACACAGGTGGTGCATGGCTGTCGTCAGCTCGTGTCGTGAGATGTTGGGTTAAGTCCCGCAACGAGCGCAACCCACGTTTTTAGTTGCCAGCATTCAGTTGGGCACTCTAGAAAGACTGCCGGTGACAAACCGGAGGAAGGTGTGGACGACGTCAAGTCATCATGCCCCTTACGCCTTGGGCTACACACGTACTACAATGCTGCGGACAAAGAGTAGCGATCTTGCGAAAGTTAGCTAATCTCGTAAACCGTGGCTCAGTTCAGATCGTAGGCTGCAACTCGCCTACGTGAAGGAGGAATCGCTAGTAATCGCAGGTCAGCATACTGCGGTGAATACGTTCCCGGGCCTTGTACACACCGCCCGT
>VXNS01000059.1 GCA_009840445.1 Synechococcus sp. SB0662_bin_14 | reverse complement strand
TGGCCCGTGTTGCAGAGCAAATCAACACCCCGGAAAAACTTCAGGCCCAGCAGAACGCCAGCCGGGCCCGGGCGCGGGCCCAGGCCGCTGGCGGCACTGTGGATTGAGCCCGGCTGGCTCCCCGTATCTTCAAGTATGTACAGTTGTGGTCATTGGTCCACGTCAGGTCCTGTCTGTCTTGACGAGGTCCGGACTGTTCCCCTAAACTGGAATTCTGGTTTCTCGGACCTCGGAGGCATCCCAATGGACACAGCAAGCAACGGCAACCAAGGAGCGGTGATCGAGCAGCAAGAAGCTCTGTGCAAAGAAAGCCTACAACAGATCTTTGATTCCAATCTCTGCTTTGGCAGAATGGAAAAGCCGATTGTGTCAACCATTCGCCTACAGCGCATGAGGACTATTGTTGGCCTCTGGGAGACTGCCCGTCAACTCCATGACTCTTAATCGGTGGTTCCAAATTTAAGCAACAAGCCAAGATCAAACCTCACTTCTCCTGTCATTATAATCGGACTTTCATCATACTCCTAAGGGTTGAAATAAGCCTCCATCACAGCCTTGGCAATGGGCAAGGCATGGACCGATCCTCCCCCTGGGCTATTGGCGGCAAAGGCAACTACCACAATTTCCGGATTGTCGGAGGGGGCATAGCTGGCAAACCAGGCGTGGTCCTCACCATGGGAAGAGTTATCTTCCGCGGTGCCGGTCTTGCCGGACACGTCGGGTAAGGTCTCGCTGTTCATGCCATAGCCGGTGCCGTCCGCCACCACCTTGCGTAGCCCCCGCTTCAGGGTGGCCCAGGTCTCAGGCGCAAAGGCAACGGGTTGGCGTTGGGCCAGCCAATCCACCGGTTCACCGGTTTGGGGATTCAGGGACGAGAAATGGGGTCGCACCAGCCAGCCCCCGTTGGCAATGGCGGCATAGGCCCGGGCCACCTGGATGGGAGACACCTGCACCACGGACTGCCCAATGGAGGCACTGGCCATGTCTTCGGGAATCCAGGGGGTTTGACCAGGCTCTGCCCAGCCGCGACCTGCTGCAGCCCATTCTTCGTTGCCCACCAGGCCCGGATCCTCGTCAAAGCCGATCTCAATACCGCTGCGCTTGGTAAGGCCCAGTTTCACGGCGGCGTCATGGAGCGCCATGGAGCCTGAGCGAACACCCACCTGGTAGAAAAAGGTGTTGCTGGAGAAGCGCAGGGCATCCTCGTAGCCGATATGGCCAAACCCCTCACCGTTGTGATCCGGGAAGCAGTGGCTGCCATAGGTAATGCAGGCGGTGGTGTGCAGCATCGTGTCCGGTGGGAACTTCCCGGACTCCATCCCCGCGGCAGCCGTCACCACCTTGAACACGCTTCCCGGGTTATAGGGATTCAGGGCCCGGTTCAGCATGGGCAGGGTACTGGAGCGAAATAAGGCATCCAACTGTGACTGGGGTTTGACCAGTTGGGAGAAGAAATTGGGATCATAGGCAGGGCGGCTCACCATGGCCAGGATGGCTCCATCCCGTGCATCCATGGCCACGATGGCTCCCACGGGATAGTCGGCAATGGCCGCCTCCGCCGCCTGCTGCAGGGCCAGGTCCAGAGTGAGTTGCAAGTCCTTGCCCGGCACGGAGGGCTTCTCCCCCAAGGGACGCTGCACGTCCCCGTTGGCACTGACCTCCAGGGTGCGCCCCCCCCACTGCCCACGCAGGTGCTGTTCGTAGGCAGCTTCCAGGCCAGTGCGGCCGATACGATCCTGGATCCGGTAGCCCTGACTCGCCAGATGGGACAACTCCTCGTTGGTGACGGGGCTGGTGTACCCCAAGGCATGGGCCGCCATGAAGCCATGGGGGTAAGCCCGCAGGTAGTCCACACCCACCTCCGCTCCGGGAAGCTCACCGGACCGCTCCAACAGCTTGATGATTTGGTCGGGGGTGAGCAGGTCCGTCAAGGCAATGCGGTAGTCCCCTGCCCGAAAGCTGGCCCGACGTTTCTCCAACTCCTCCTCCGGGACGCCCAGAAGGGTGCTGATGCGGTGGCGAAGTTGAGGCCAGCCGGGACCCATTGCCTGCTGGGGCCATGCGTAAAGTTTGTGGACCAGACGGCTGGAGACCAGCACCTCTCCATGGCGGTCCAGCATCTGGCCCCGAATGGGCTGGCTGGGCGCCACCCGCACGCTATTTTCCCGAGCCCGCACACGATTCTGTTCTCCTTGCATGATCTGAAGCCAGAAGAGCCGTCCACTGAGCACCAACACCAGCACCAGCAGAAGGTTTAGCAGCAGACCATGTTTGCCTTGATCAAGGCCCACCTGACGCGGCGGCCGCCCTTCCAGGGGCGTAGCACCAACCATCAGGGCCCCGTTTTGGTGGCGGGAAGAGCCGCTTTGAGTTGGGCCACCCGCTCGGCCATGAGCGCCAGGCGCTCATGCAACTCCTGGATATCGTCCTCCTGGCCAGATGGGTCAGAAGGCTGGGACTGCACCTCCACGTCCACCTCCACAACGGGATTACCCAAACCAGGAGCCAGTTGATCCAGCAAGTCCCGCAGTTGACGGGCATCGTTTTCCCCGTCCTGGCGCAGGTTGGCAACGCCATCCTGTCCGCCTAGCAGGTCGTTGAGCAAATCTTTGGCGCGTGCTGCGCGCAACCGGGCTACGGCACCGAGGCCAACCGGCAGCACATCGTTGAGCATCTGCAACCGCAGGCTCTGTAAGGGATCGTTGGCCATGGACATCTTGATACAGGACCATGGTATGGAGTCCACGGGGAAGATGGTGGGGACTTGTTGGTCAAGGCTGACGCGGGTCGGCGTCCAGCCCAGGCAGAGGCTGGGGGGGTGGAACGATAAAGCTGAGTTGGTTGCCCGTTTCCGATTTCACGTGGAGGCGCTGGCGGCCGTCCTCCAGTTGCGAGGCATGGGTAACGCGCCCCCGTTTGTTGTGGTTCAGGATCACCTTTGCTCCCACACCCGTGGATCCGTTGCTGAGGAACCACACACTGGTGATGTCCCCATCCAGTCAGTGGATCAACAGTGTGTGATCCGTCATCACGGTGGGATCTTCCGGGAAGGACACCGCACAGAACTTCACCACCCCGTTGTACGTGCAATCCGGCTGATGGGTGGCGGCTCGGGGGATGGCAGCAGAAGCTGGCCAGAGGGCCGTAGCCTTGGCCAGAGCCAGGATCCCCGCAATGATCAGGATGAACCTGAGCGGCATTCTCGTCCTCAGTCTCTGCTGCTACCATTCAGTGCGATCACCAGCCGCAGAATGAAGATGAACAGGTTGATGTAGGTGAGATACATGCTCAGGGCGCCAGCCAGATACTGATCATCCCGATAGGTGCGCGGCATGGTGTAGAAGTCCAGAAAGGCCGCGCCGGTAAAGAGGACCGTACCAAAACCGGCAATCATCAACTCAAAACCACTCCCGCCAAAGCCCGGCAGGAAGAGCCCCCCCACCAACTGGATCACCATGGCAATGAGCAAGCCGATGATGCCCAGGCCCACCACCTGTCCCAGGGCCTGGCCCACGCTGTCGCTCATGCGGCGACCGTAGACAGAGGCAATCAAAAAGGTGGCGCCCGTGGCCAGGGCAGCGGTGCCCACGCCGCCAATGCCGGCGGTGCTGAGGGCAAGGGCCACCAGTCCGCTGAGGGTGAAGCCGGTGATCAGGCTGTAAAGGGCCAGCAGAGGCAGGGCGGTGCTGTTGTTGCCACGGCTGGCCACACCCTGTGCCACAAAGAAGAGCGCCAGGTTGCCGATCAAGGCAACCCAGAACAGGGGCATGAAGGCGGGGGTGCCCACCATGGACAAGCCCCCAAACGTGCCCACAGCCGTAAGCACCATGCCGCCGCCCACAAAGGGCAGGGCTTTGTTCACAACGTTGGGTCCCACCAGGGCGCTGGCTTGCGCCTCGCGAATGGCGTCTTGAAAATTGCTTTGGGCAGGCATGGGATGTCTAGAAAGCCTGTCTCAATGTTGCCAGGAATTTCAGGGAAGGGAGGATGGGGTTTCCCCTCCAATGGCGGGGTTCGGTGCGCCAACTCAGCGGCGGTGCTTTTCAGGGAAGCGGCCTGCCGTAACCAGGGCCTGGCGGTTGTGCTGGTCAAAGCGGCCATAGGCTTCCACAATGCGCTGCACCAGAGGGTGACGGACCACGTCGGCGCCGGTAAGCTCAATCATGGCCACCCCTTCCACCCCTTTGAGGACGGCTTTGGCCTCGTCGATGCCGCTGCGCTGATGGCGGGGCAAGTCCGCCTGGGAGGGATCCCCTGTCACCACCATGCGGGAGTTGTCTCCCAGGCGGGTGAGCACCATGCGCATCTGGGCAGGGCTGGTGTTTTGCGCCTCATCCAGAATGATGAAGGCATCCGGGAGGGTGCGGCCCCGCATGTAAGCCAGGGGCGCCACCTCAATGACGCCTTTTTCCAGCAACGCGGCGGTGCGCTCTTGCCCCAGGAGCACGTGCAAAGCGTCATAAAGGGGACGCAGGTAAGGATCCACCTTCCGTTGCAGGTCCCCCGGCAAGAACCCCAATCGCTCCCCCGCCTCCACGGCTGGGCGGGTGAGGATCAAGCGCTCCACCTTGCGGGCGTTCAGCATCTGCACCGCCAGAATGGTGGCCAGGAAGGTTTTGCCCGTGCCGGCAGGGCCGAGGGCAAAGGTGAGGGCATGACGTTCAATGGCCTCCACATAGGCCTTCTGCCGCAGGGTGCGGGGACGGAGGAGGCGTCCCGTCTGGGAGCGGGCCAGCACGGTATTGCCCAGGTTCCGATGCTCCTGGCCCCGGCCCGTGTCCAGTGCCGTCAGCGCTGTGGTGAGATCGGTTGTGGTGATGGGTTCCCCGGTGCTCCACAGGGGTCTGAGCAGCTCCACCAATTGGGCGGCTCGTTGCACCTGGGATGGTCTTCCCTGGATCTGCAGGGCCAAGCCATGGAGAACAAGACGGGAGCCCGTGGCATCCCCCAGACGCCTGAGGTTGCACTCGGCTTCTCCAGCCAGGGCGATGGCGGCATCCGCTGAGGGAAGCTGCAGGAGGAAGCGCTCAGCTCCACCAAGCCCCTCCATGGAACACCTCAAGCCTCGCTGGCCTGGGGCGTCTTGACGGGCCGTTCAGGTTTGGGCAGGAGACCGCCACGCTGCAGGAGGTGACGCACCGTTTCCGTGGGCTGGGCTCCCTGCTCCAGTCGCCGCCGAATGGCTTCTGTTTCCAGGCGTGTCTCCTTGTTGCGGGGATTGTAGAAACCCAGCACTTCCAGGGGCCGTCCTTCACGACGCACTGAAGCTTCCATGGCCACCAAGCGAAAACTGGCTTCCTGCTTTTTGCCAAAGCGCTTCAGGCGGAGTTTGATCATGGACAGTGACGGTGAAAAGCGGAACAGGTGAAGTGTAACCGATGCGAATCGGCGTTCGTTGTAGTGTGCCATGGGCTGTGGCCAGGGTCAGCCGGAGGGAGCAACCAATGGTTATGGTTCGCCGGCCGGTGGCTCAGAGATCGGCAAATCCCTTGCGTTTGCGGCCTGCTTTGGGGCGAGCGTGCGCAGCCATCCCCCCTTTGCCACGGCCGCCTGTTCCGGCCCTGGACGGCTGCGGCAGGACTGGTCCTCCTCCCGGGCCTGACGGGGGCATGCCTGGAAACCCTCCGCCAGGTCCTCCCGGGAAGCCGCCGCGGCTCATCTTTTGCATCAAACTGCCCATGCGCTGGAAGTCCGCCAGCATCTTGTCCACCTGGGCCGCACTGTGGCCACTGCCGACGGCAATGCGGCGGCGGCGGCCGGGACTGGCGGCCAACAGGTGGGGTTGCTTCCGCTCTGCTTCGGTCATGGAACTGATCATGGCCTCAACCCGTTTGACCTGCGCCTCCCCCTGACGCAGCAGGCCGTCATCAATTTTGGCCATGCCCGGGATCATTTTCATTAAGGATCCCAACGACCCCATGCGTTTGATCAGGCGCATCTGCTGCAGGAAATCCGCAAAATCAAAGCGCGCCTCCATGAGCTTTTTCTGCATCTTTTCCATATCCGCCACCTTCACCTCCTTGGTGGCTTTCTCCACCAGGGTCAGCACATCCCCCATGCCCAGGATGCGGCTGGCCATGCGTTCAGGGTGGAACGGTTGCAGCGCCTCCACCTTCTCGCCGGTGCCAATGAACTTGATGGGGGCCCCGCTCACCTGGCGGATGGACAGGGCGGCGCCACCGCGGGAGTCCCCGTCCAGCTTGGTGAGCACCGCACCGGTGATGCCCACCTGCTCATGAAAGGCGCGGGTCAGCACAGCCGCCTCCTGGCCAATCATGGCGTCCACCACCAGCAACACCTCATGGGGGTTGGTGGCGCTGCGGATGCGCACCATTTCCGCCATCATCTCCCCGTCAATTTGCAGGCGACCGGCAGTGTCCACCAAGACAGCGTCAAAGCCCTCCTCCCTCGCCTTGCTCACACCTGCCGAGGCAATGGTCTCGGGCCGTTCATCCGAGCCAAGACTGAACACGTCCACACCAATCTGGCTGCCCAGGGTATGCAGTTGGTCAATGGCCGCAGGTCGGTACACGTCGGCAGCCACCAGCAACGGCCGTAGGCGCTTCTCCTTGAGATGGAGCCCCATCTTGGCCGCAGCCGTGGTCTTCCCGGCCCCTTGCAGGCCTGCCAAAAGGATGATGCTGGGACCCGAGGGCGCTCGGTTGAGGGGGACGTTGGCCCCACCCATCACCTCCACCAGCGCTTCATGGACCAGCTTGATGAATTGCTGGTCAGGACTCACCCCGCGAACCACCTCCGCCCCAAGGGCCTGCTCCCTCACGGTGACCAGGAAGGGCTTCACCACGGACAGGCTCACGTCTGCCGCCAGCAAGGCCCGGCGCACGTCCTTGAGGGCTGTCTCGATATTGGTCTCGCTGATTTTGTCCTGGCCCCGCAGGCTCTTGGCGGCGGCCTCAAAGCGCTGGCTGAGTTCTTCGAACATGGAGCAGACGGGGCTGGAGATCCACACTAGGGTGCAACAGAATTGGCGTTTGCACTGGTGGTCTTGGTGGGATCCCCCTAACGCGATGCAATCCCTAAAGGGGGTGAAGGAGAAAAACGCAGCAGTCTCCAACCCTGTTGCTCACGAACAAACGTATAGTCGTTTCTCAAAATCGTTGGCCCCAGGGTGTTCGTGGTGGCACCACCAGCATCCCGCGTGCTCTCGGCATAAGTCAAGACAACCCTGGCGCTCACTTGGCTTGGGGTCTGGGCAAGCAGGGCCACGTCACCCAGCGTGGTTTTCACGTTGAGCTGTTCGCCGCGCTCCCGCAACGACCGATGTTGGTTCAGCACAGCCGTCACCTGATCAGGCACGGCAAGCAGGGCCAGTGCATCCAATATGTCCGGACTGGGCCGGGTGGCGGGGCTGGTGTCAAGCACCGACGCCTTGACGTGGAGCCAGGACCTCAGAAGGGTTGTCACGCCCGCAAGATCCAGCGCCTCAGCGTCTTGTACCGCCTGAATCCGGGGGAGATCAAGGGGGGTCGGGGTGTTTGCCAGGGATGGCAGCGCCGGAGGAGGATTATTGAGCGCCGCTGCATCCGGGGGAGGTGATGGAGGCTGCGGTGGTGGGGAAACCGGCGTTCTGGCTGTGGTGGTCAGCAGGGACCAAGGGCGCAGGACCAGCAGAGCAATGGTGACGCCAGCCACCATGGCGGTTTTTGCCATAAGGGGCCACAGCGTTCGGCCTTGCGGCGCGACAGGCGCGGAATCCATGGCCTCGTTGTTTTTGGCGGCAGGCCTGGCGGTACTTGCTCCCCCCACGTCAGGCCAGCGGTGGGGTGGCGGTAACGACAAGGGCTCCTGCTGCCCTGTCTGCTCAGCTTGGGGCGCCTGCTTGACGGGATTGGCGGGGGTGAACAAGGCCAGATCCTTCATCTGTTTGGCCTTTTCTTCTCCGTTGACTCCACTGGACTTGCTCTCCGGTGGCCCAGGACGGGGCGCCGGTAGAGAATCCCTGTCCTTGATGTAGCCCTGAACCTGGGGATCCAGGAAATAAGCGTCCAGATCAACCTTGCCGCGAGGGTCCACGTCCCGGTAACAGGGCAGAACATGCCGCTCCAGCCATTGGCTACAGAAGCTGCACAGGCCGGGGAGACTGTCGGACGTGGACGGATAAGACGCAAGCCACTGGCAAAGGCGGGGATCCTGACAGGACTTCACCATGTCCTGGGCTGCATCCGGTTGCCCCAGCAGCAACAGCAAACAGGCTTTCTCGGGCTCCAGTCCTTCTACGTCCACGGCCTCCAGGGCGGCCAGGGCCGCATCAACGTGGGCGGGCTGACGGCGCTGAAAGCCCGCTGCCGCCCTGGTATAGGCCAGGAGGAAGGTGGCGGTTGATGCCCCTTGGACGCTGTAACCCTCAAAAAGTCCCAACTGCTCGTCAATGGTCAGGCGGGGGCGAATTTGTTTGAAAAAATCCCGGAACACGATGGGGGAACATTGCTCGTCATCCTCCGCATCCAGACCACCGCGGTGGTCAATCAGTGCCTTGAGGCTTCTGAGACCCCGCTGCCGCTCCGCCGGGGTGCAGGATTCCTGGCTGAGGAGATCCAACACCTGGAACGGGACAACTTTGTACAGGTCATCCTCCAGAATTGCTTTGCGCCTGGCTTGGGAGGGATGCTGTGCCATCACTTGGATGACGCGCTCCAGGATTTGTGCGGACTGGTCGTAGAGCCGCTTGGTCCACATCTGCTGTGAAGCACGCCGTGCTGCCAAGGCGGCCATCAGCAACAGGTCCGCCTGCTGGTGGCCACGGAACGCTGCCGTCTCGCCGCGCCGCGACAACAGCTCCAGGGCCAACTCGAAGGCCTGGAGATTGTCCTGGGCTTCCAGCAACAGCAGGGGGGCAACCATCTCCTGGCCAGGTTCAAGCTCGATCCCGGAGAACCGGCCCTCATCAGGACCGTCCTCACCGGGGATGGTTGCCAACTGCCGTCCATGGGACCGGCAGCGCTGCTCATCCATGAGAAAAGCGCCACTGGACCGCAAAATTTCGGCGCGGGCATCCAAGCTTTCCAAGGAATAACCTTCGGACGGTGGGTTCCTCAGCCGCTCAACGAGAGTTCGCTCAATCTCCGAACTGTTGACCCCTGGTTTGACCCCAAGCAGGCGAAAGTGGTCCAGAGGTAGCTTCGTCATTTCAACGTTTCAGTGGAGGCTTGTGTTGGCAGTGCTCTGTTGTGGGATCAAGCACGGTAATAATACAGTTGCCAACCTCCTTGTCATGTGTCCCGACCTTTACGGGTGAAGCTGGCGCGCTTAAAATCCATCCTGTCTTTCAAGCGTGCAGCGGCAGGCAACTGAAAATGGTTCAGGAACTGGCAGAAGCGACAGGTGGTCAACAGCGTGAGGCTGGGCGGCAGACCCCTGCCTGGACCCTCTCGGAGGACGTGGGGCTCACCCTCTACCGGGACATGGTGCTGGGACGCTGCTTTGAGGACAAGTGCGCGGAGATGTACTACCGGGGCAAGATGTTTGGCTTTGTCCATCTTTACAACGGCCAGGAGGCTGTCTCCACAGGTGTGATCCAGGCCCTGCAGCGGAAGCATGACTGGGTCTGCAGCACGTACCGTGACCACGTGCATGCCTTGAGCATGGGTGTGCCTGCACGGCAAGTGATGGCAGAACTTTTCGGCAAGGAAGCCGGATGCAGCAAGGGGCGGGGCGGCTCCATGCATTTATTTTCCCGGGAACACCACCTGCTGGGGGGCTACGCGTTTATCGGCGAGGGGATCCCCGTGGCGCTGGGCGCCGCCTTTTCCAGCCGTTATGGTCGTGACGTGCTGGATGATACCGGCAGTGATGCCGTAACCGCGGCCTTTTTTGGGGACGGCACTTGTAACAACGGGCAGTTCTTTGAGTGCCTCAATATGGCCCAACTCTGGAAGCTTCCCATTCTCTTCGTTGTTGAGAACAACAAATGGGCCATCGGCATGGCCCACGACCGGGCCACCAGCAACCCGGAGATCTACCGCAAGGCGGCAGCTTTCGGCATGGTGGGTGAGGAAGTGGACGGTATGGACGTGTTGGCCGTCCGCGCTGCGGCCCAGCGGGCCGTTGACCGGGCCCGCTCCGGCAAGGGACCCACACTGCTGGAGTGTCTCACCTATCGCTACCGTGGCCACTCCCTGGCTGATCCGGATGAGTTGCGGGATGCGCAGGAAAAGGACTTCTGGGCACAACGGGATCCCATCACGGCCCTGGCGGCCCAACTGGTCCGCCATGACCTGGCCAGCCCTGAACAGTTGGCCGCCATCGACAAGCAAGAGGAAGCAAGGATCGCGGATGCGGTGGAGTTTGCCCTTGCTGCTCCGGAGCCTCAGCCGTCCGATCTCAAGCGCTACGTCTGGGCCGAGTAGTCGGACCCAAACCCAGTCCCCGGATCCAGGATTTGATGACCAGCACCACCAACCCCCTGCTTCTTGGCCACGGCCTTCCTCCCTATGGGCAATTCACCCCTGAAGCCATTGGGGCAGGGATGCCGGAACTCCTGCAGCACCTGGAGGCGGCCCTTGCCCGCCATGAAGTCAGGCTCACCGCCATGGAAGACCCCACATGGGAACAGGTGATGGATCCCCTGCACCACGTTGAGGAGCGGCTCCGCTGGGCCTGGGGTGTGGTGAACCACCTGACGGGGGTTTGCGACAGTAACGCCCTGCGGCAGGTGTACAGCCAGCAGCAGCCTGCCGTGGTGGATTTTTACAACCGCCTGGGCCAAAGCGAGCCCCTCTACAAGGCCCTGCGGCAGTTGCAACAGCGACACCGGCAGGGGCTGCTGCCGCTGGATGGGGTGCAGCAGCGCATCGTGACCACGGCGGTGCAGGCCATGGAGTTACAGGGGGTGGGCCTGGAGCCGGAGCAGCGCCAGGCGTTTAATGCCGCCAGCACCCGCCTGGCGGAGTTGTCCACCAGCTACAGCAACCACGTGCTGGATGCCACCAAGGCCTGGAGCCTTTTGCTCAAGGAGCCTGGGCAGGTGGACGGTCTGCCGGAGAGCCTGCGGGAACTCATGGCTGCAGCAGCCCGTGAGGCAGGCCACGGTGAGGCCACCGCCGCGGCTGGTCCATGGCAATTGGGGTTGGATCTGCCCCGTTACGGACCCTTTCTGCGCTATAGCCGCCACCGGCATCTGCGGGAGCAGGCCTACCGGGCCTACGTGAGTCGGGCCTCCGCCGGGGACACGGACAACCACCCCCTCATCCGCGAGATCCTGACCCTGCGCCATCAGCAAGCCCAGCGGCTGGGCTATCAAACCTGGGCCCAGGTGTCCCTGGTGAGCAAGATGGCTGGATCCGTGGAAGAGATTGAGCAGTTGGCGGAGGAGTTGCGCCGGCCCAGCCAGTTGGCCGCGGCCAGGGAGTTGGAGCAGTTGGGCCAGTTGGCCAAGAAGATGGGCGCCCCTGACGGGGAGCGCCTGAAACCCTGGGACGTGCCCTACTGGAGTGAGCAACTGCGCCGCCACCGCTTTGATCTGGATAGCGAAGCCCTGCGCCCCTGGTTCCCCCTGGAGCAGGTGTTGGAGGGACTCTTTGGCCTCTGTGAACGGTTGTTTGCCATCCGCATCCTGCCGGCCGACGGGGAGGCTCCCCTATGGCACAAGGACGTGCGCTTTTTCCGGGTCGTGGATCAAGAGGGCAACACCCCCATGGCTGCCTTCTACCTGGATCCCTATGCACGGCCTGGACAAAAACGTGGTGGGGCCTGGATGGATGAGTGCCTGGTGCGGCAGCGGAACCACCAGGGCCAGGTGGTGGTTCCCGTGGCCTACCTCGTCTGCAATCAAACGCCACCGGTCAACGGCGCCCCCAGCTTGATGACCTTCATGGAGGTGGAAACCCTGTTCCATGAATTTGGCCATGGCTTGCAGCACATGCTCACCACCGTCGATCACCCCCAAGCCGCTGGTCTCAACCTGGTGGAAGACGACGCCATCGAACTGGCCAGCCAGTTCATGGAGAACTGGTGCTACGACCAACCCACCGTCATGGCCATGGCTCGGCACTGGCAAACCGGCGCCCCCCTGCCGGAAGCCGAGTTTGCAAAAATCAGCGCCGCCCGCACCTTTATGGCCGGCACGGCAATGTTGCGACAACTGAGCTTTGCTCAGGGTGATTTGGAACTCCATGCCCGCTGGGTGCCTGACGGTGAAGAATCACCAGAAGCAACATGGCGCCGTATCGCTACAGCCGTGGCCGCACTGCCCCCCATTGCCGAAGACGCCGCCATCTGTAGCTTTGAGCATCTTTTTGCGGGGGGATATGCCGCCGGGTACTATTCCTACAAGTGGTCCGAGGTGTTGAGTGCGGACGCCTTTGCCGCCTTTGAGGAGGTGGGGTTGGCGAATGAAGCAGGCATCCGCACCCTGGGCCGGCAATACCGGGATTCGGTGTTGAGCCTGGGGGGCAGCCAACATGCTGGGGCGGTGTTCCGTACCTTCCGTGGGCGTGAACCGTCTACGGAAGCGCTGCTGCGCCACTCGGGGTTGATGGGGGATGGAGTCCTTGTTAAACTGAATCCGTCTTGACCTTGCCAAGTTTTGGGCACGATTCCCAGTCATGGAGTCTCTTCAGAAGAGCAGCCTCCACAACAGTCAAATCGTCATCAAACTGGAGATGGGGAAGCCGTATCGTCATGGGTTCTTGTTCGTCAGTCTATCTTTAACGGAATTAGTGATTTAGGTCATGGTGCATGGGCCGTGGGACAGCAACTTTTCAACAAAATTATTAAACCTTCTATGGAAAAGATGGCAGCATTCCTCTTGAGTGCAATAGAAAAATCATGCCCCCATATTCATCAGGCTATTTTTGAAGTAATTAAAGATACATGGCGGACCATATGGGCTTTTTGGAAATGGCTTGTCAAGGCTTTCCTGTCAAAAGTCTTGCCAATAATTCTGCTAATGGTTTTAATCAGATTAGCGCTTCCCTATCTTATACCCTTTATCGGTTATGTGGTCACTCAATTCTTGCGCTGGCTTTTCGAGCCTCTTCGCACGTTGCCCCACGAGATTTTTCATCCGTTTCAAGCCCTGTGGCATGGAGTTGAGCGGATTGGCCATGGCATTGGCCATGGTGTCTCCGCTGTTGGCCACGGTTTAGGGCGTGGAGCACGGGCTTGGGGGCATGGTGCGGTTGGGATTGGCCATGGCGCTTCCTTTGTTGGCCATGGTTTAGGTATCTGAAGGAAAAGCCGATCAAGCCTTCAGAACAGCAGAGAGAAGCGAAGCCCGAGGGAGTGATCCACGGCAGCATCTGTGGAGGAGGTTTCCTGCCGCTCGCCTTCGAGGGAGAGTTGCCAAGGTTGTGCAGGCTGCCCTTGGTGTGGGCTGTAGGGGCTCAATGCCCAAAGCAGGGTGTAGTTTCTGCTGTCTGAAGCGAGTGCCAACCCGAGGCCGGGCGTCAGGGTGAGGCGGTTATTGAAGGCGGGGAAGCCGTAGGCCAGTGTGGCTTCAAAGTGTTGGGCGCCGTTGCGCTGTGGCTCGGCATCCAGCACCTGGATAGCGACGGGATTGAGGAGAGCATCCAAGCCGCCGTCTGTTGCTGTGCCCAAGGAGTGGCTCACCGAGAAGGAGAGACCACGGTCGGTTGGGTCGGGATCCCAGTTGAAGGAGAGTGCCAGGCCCTGTTCCTGGAAGTGTTCTTCTGCATGGGAGAGGAGGGTGCGCCCTTTGAGATCAGCGCTGATGCCCTGCTGTGGGTGGCTCCAGGAGAGCCCGGCGCCCAGTTCCATGCCGAAGCCGGTTTCCGCATCGCCCCGGTCCTGCCTGATGCCAACCTCTAAGGAAGGGAGGAGAGAAGCGCCGTTAGCCAGGGGGAAGGGTCTGACGGCTTCCAGCCCGAGGCGGAGCCGTGAGACGTTGCCCTCGGAGGAGGCCAGCCCCTCCACTGCTTCCGAGGTGGTCCGTAGGGTGAGCAGGTCGGCGGTGGTGGTGAGGCTGAAGCCTTCTGCGCCACCGTCCAGGAGGATGCCGTCCAGTCCCATGGCGGCCATGGTCAGGGTGGTGTCCGGCTTGTAGGTGTCCCCATCCCCGTGGGGTG
>VXNS01000013.1 GCA_009840445.1 Synechococcus sp. SB0662_bin_14 | reverse complement strand
TGCGCCGTTAGTTCAGTTGGTAGAACGCAGGTCTCCAAAACCTGATGTCGGGGGTTCGAGTCCTCCACGGCGCGTCTGATGCCCCCTCCCGTCTTTGAGGTTCATTTTTAAGCAGAGTTTTCCATGGATCTTCAGCCTGGTGATCTGGTCAAAGTGCTTGAATCCGCAGCCATGGGCTGGGTTCGGGCCCGCGTGATTCGTGTGAAATCCGGCGGTCGCGTGGTGGTGCAAAGCGATCAGGGCCGTGAGTTCACGGCACGGGGCAACCAGGTGCGCTTGATCGAGCCCGCGGGCTTCCGCCCTTGAGTTCATGCCATCTCCCCTCCTGATCCTGACGGCAAGCCACAATCGCAACCTTCAGTTGGCCGAGCAGGTCCTGGCGGCCAGCCAAAAAGCGGGGTTACCGGCAACCATCGTTGATCTCACCGCCCTTGAGTTGAACCTCTACACGTCCCGTGGAGAAGCCCAAGGGCCGGGGGCGGGTTTCCAGCAGCTCCACCAGGCCATGGCGGCGGCCGGTGGGCTGTGGATCTGCGCCCCGGAGTACAACGGCGGCATTCCCCCCAGCCTCACCAGCGCCATTGCCTGGCTGTCCAGCGTTGCGGAAGATTTCCGCGCCCTGTTCAACGGCAAGCCCGTTGCTTTGGCCACCCACTCCGGTGGCGGCGGCCAGAAAATCCTCTCCGCCATGCGTATCCAACTGAGCCATCTGGGCTGCATTGTGCTGGGCCGTGAGTTGCTGAGCCACAGTCAGAAACCAGCAAACCCGGACACCGTCGCCGCCATGGTCGCCCAAATGCAACGCTTGATGGGCTGAGTGGGGTATTGTGGCTTCCCGTCTAAACTGTTAGGCTGGTGAGCCCGTCCTGGGACCGTAGTTCAACCGGTTAGAGCACCGCCCTGTCACGGCGGAAGTTGCGGGTTCGAATCCCGTCGGTCCCGTTGCTTAAAATGAGTGGCTCCACCCACTCCACGACCACCAGGTGTCTGTTCGCGTTCGCATTGCGCCCAGCCCCACGGGAAACCTGCACATGGGCACCGCCCGGACAGCGGTATTCAACTGGTTGTTTGCCCGATGCCACGGCGGCCAGTTTCTGCTTCGCATTGAAGATACGGACCGGGAGCGCTCCAGACAGGCCTTCACGGACAGCATCCTGACGGGCCTCCGTTGGCTGGGGCTGGACTGGGATGAGGAGATCGTGTTCCAGAGTCAGCGCAACAGGCGTCATCAGGAGGCCATTGCCGCCCTCCTGGCCAGTGGTCGGGCCTATCGGTGCTATGCCACCGAAGCGGAGTTGAACACCATGCGGGAGGCTCAGCAGGCGGCCCAGCAGGCGCCCCGCTACGACAACCGTCATCGCCACCTGTCCCCCCGGCAGGTTGCTGCTTTCCACAAGGAGGGGCGCCATGCCGTGGTGCGTTTCCGCATTGACGACACGGAAGAAATTCTCTGGCAGGACATGGTGCGTGGCCCCATGCGCTGGCAAGGGGCCGACCTGGGGGGTGACATGGTCATTGCCCGCCGTGCCCCGGCCGACCGGATTGGGGATCCCCTCTACAACCTGGCCGTGGTGGTGGACGACATCGCCATGGGCATCACCCACGTGATCCGGGGGGAAGACCACATTGCCAACACAGCCAAGCAATTGCTGCTCTACAACGCCCTCGGCGCTCCTCAGCCATCCTTTGCCCACACCCCCCTCATCCTGAACAAGGAAGGCCGCAAGCTCTCCAAGCGGGACGGGGTCACCTCCATTGCCGACTTTCAGGCGCTGGGCTACACCGCCGCCGCCGTCAGCAACTACATGTGCCTCCTGGGCTGGTCGCCGCCAACCGAGATGGGAGAGCGCTTCGGCTTGACGGAGGCTGCCCCTGTATTCGGGTTTGACAGGGTCAACAAGGCGGGGGCGCGCTTCGACTGGGACAAGCTCAACTGGCTGAACAGCCAGGTGCTCCATGCCATGGACGGGGCCACCCTGCGGGATGACCTGTTGCCCCGCTGGCAACAGGCCGGGCTCAACACCAGCCAGCCCCCGGCCTGGCAGGAGCAACTGGCAGCCCTGCTGGGGCCGTCTCTGGTGGTGCTCCAGGACGGGGTGGAACAGGCGCGACCGTTCCTCAGCACGCCGGAGCTGGATGATGCCAGTCGGGCCCAGTTGCAAATCGAGGGTTGCCAGGCGGCCCTGCGCCACGTCCTCCAGCACCGACCCCAGGCTTTCGAGGCAGCGGCAGCAAAGGAACTGCTCACGGCAGCGGCCCGGGCGGCGGGCATTAAGAAGGGGGTGGTGATGAAGGGGGTTCGAGCGGCTCTTTTGGGGTGCCTGCACGGGCCGGATCTGCTGCTCTCCTGGCAGCTTCTCCACGGGGTGGGGGAGGACGGTCCACGGCTGCGGGCGGCCCTTCAGTGAGTTGCAGCCAGCGGGCCAGCAACGGTGCCACGAGGCCGTTAAGGGTGACGGTCGTCAGGATGGTGAGAAACACCAATCCCTGCACCCGGCTGCCCCCCAGAATTCCCGCTTCCTCCAAACGCAAGGCAAACAGGCTGGCGGTGGAGGCGCTAACAATTCCCCGCGGCGCCATCCAGCCCAGGAAGATCTTCTGACGCCAGGAGAGACCGGAGCCAACGCTGCCCAGCATCACGGCCAGGGGGCGCACCACCAGCATCAGGCTCAGCACACAGGTGATGCCTCTCCAGCCCAGAGGGCGCAGGTCGCTCCAGGTCACGTCCGCGGCCAGGAGGGGAAACAGCAGGGTGACCGCCAACTGGGCCAGTTGCCTGAGTTGGGTTTCCAGGTCCCCCAACCGGGATTCCAGAAGGCAGCCCACCACAAAGCCGGCCACGGCTGCGGCCGGTAGCCCTGCCGCCGGGCCGATCAACTGCTCACAGCCCACGGAAAGCAGCATCAAGGTGCCGAGACAAAGCTGTGATCGCACGGAATCCATGGGCTCGTCAGGGAGGCGCTGCAGCAGAAGAGACAACAATCCACCTGCCAGCGCCCCCAAGAGGGAACCCAAACCGAGTCGGCTCAGCAGATCCACCGCCAGAAGCCCGTAGCTGGCGGTGAACGGCTCCAGAATCCACTGCAGAACCACCAATGCCCCCACGGCGGCGATGGGCTCCACCAGCAGTCCCTCCCCTTCCAGGAGTTTTGCCAGGGGGGTCTGCAGGCCCATCTGGCGCACCAACGGGGCGATCACCGTAGGTCCTGTGGCGGAAACAATGGCGGAAAACAGAGCGGCCAGCTCCCAACTCAACTGGGCCCAGGTGTGGGCCATCAGCAGTCCCCCCGCCAGGTTCACCGGCAGGCCAAAGATCACCAGCTTGCGCAGACGTCGTCCCAGGAGGGAGTCCGGCACCCGTAACCCCAGCCCCCCCTCGAACAGCACCAGGGCCACCAGGAGTTCTACGGCTGTTTCCAGTCCGGAGCCCAGGTCAAGCGGTTCAATCAGGCCCAGGCCCTGGCGGCCCATGAGCAATCCACCAGCCAGCAGCAACACGACGGCCGGGATGGCCAGGAGCCGTGACGCCAGACGGGCCATGGCCCCCACGGCAACAGCCACTGCCCACAGCAAAGCCAACTGTTCGGACGCACCCAATGGAGGGACAATGAGGGCGGCCACCATGAAATGAGTTGGCTTTTTGGTTCATTGTGGGTTGGGTTACGGCTTTTGCCAGTGGCCCAGCCACTCTTCTCCACAACGGTCTTCCACGGAGCGCTGGGCCCGCCGAAGGATGATCAACTCCAGTGCCCTGCCGAAGCAGAGCTTCAATTCCTCCGGCGTGGAGCCAAAGGGAGGCCCGTCCGGTCGGGAATGGCACCAGAACAAGCCCAGAAACGTCCCGCCAGGTCGCAGCAGGTTGGTCACCGCTTGGCCATAGGTTTGACGGCAGCGGGGCGGCAACGCACAGAAGCAGGTGTGCTCCAGCACCAGGTCAAACGTGGCCTGCCACGTCGGCGGTGGATTCAGAACATCCCCGCAGTGCCATTGGGGGCGCGGATCCCGCTGGCGGGCCGCCGCCAGAGCCTCCGGGGCAACGTCCAGTCCCACGGCGTCCCAGCCCAGATCTTGCAGCAGGGAGACCTCATGGCCATGGCCGCAGCCCGGCACAAGGACCCGTCCTGCCGTTCGCCAAGCGCTGAGGACGGTCACCAGCTCCGGTGCTGCCTGGCCCAGATTCCAAGGGGTGTTGCCCTCTTGCCACCGCCGGCGCCATGCGGCCACCTCCTCCGATTGAAGTGAATCCGGAGAACGGGAGGCGGTTGAGTTGACGGAACCCACGGTAGAAGCCACCAGCGCGGACCTGCCCTTGATTCAGAACCCTAGCGAATGTCAGCATGGGGCACTATGGCGAGACCAGTGGTTTAACCATGCGTTGTCGGGCCTCATTGCTTCCATGGATCGGGTTGGCGCTCCCCATGGTGCTGCTGCTGAAACTGCTGGCCGTATTGGTGGGTAACGTGCAGACGGGAGTGGCAGTGACCGGGGCGCTCAGGAGCGCCTTGGCGTTTACTGTTCACGACCATGGCCCTATGGCCCTCTTGGGCCTGCTGATCGCCGCCATGGCGATCCAGGCCAATGCCAGATCCATGACAGGCCAAGCCATGGCCCAGCGGCTGATCACGGGGGCGTTGGCCATCCTGCTGGCCATCCTGCTGCTGGGCAGCGCGATTCTTCTGGAGGTGGAGTTGCGGCAAGACTTTGCCCAGCAGCAGGCGGCCATGGAGCAGGAAGCTGTTCAACTGCGGGACAAGTTGACGGAGATCCAATCCTCCGCATTTCTGGATGCACTGGCTGAACCCGGGCGGCTGGAGGAGTTACGGTCCGGCTTTCCTGACCTTCCCCCGGATGCCGACGCCGAGGAGACCGTGGCCGCCTTGCGGCAGGTTGTCCTTCAGGATCTGAACCAACTGCAGCAGGCACAGGAGAACCATTCCACACAAGGGGCGTGGGAGAGTTGGGGAGCACGGTGGTTCCACCAGCTACCTGACGGGGTGCTGGCGGTGGGAGCGGCCGTCATTGCCGGCGTCGTTTTGGCAGGTGCTGAAAACGCTGAAAACAAAGCAACGCCAGCCAAAGACCACCAGCCAACTGACTAGACTTTACTTTCCACCATGCTGAATTGAGAACCCGGAAGAATTATGCCGGAGTCCAGGAAAGACATAGGACCAGGTCCCCTCGCCCGTTTGCGCAACGACCTCAAAAACGACCTGTTGACGGGATTGGCGGTGGTGATCCCTCTGGCCACAACGCTCTGGTTGTCCACCATTGTGGCGCGGCTGGCGGTGGACTTCCTGACCTCCGTTCCCAAGCAGTTCAATCCCCTTCAAACCCAGAACCCTCTGCTGCTGAGCTTCATCAACTTGATGGTGGGGTTGCTGGTGCCGTTGCTGGCCATTCTGCTCATTGGCCTGGCAGCTCGCATCGCCGTGGTGCGGCCCCTGGTTGCGTTTGGAGAAGACACCCTCATTCGGATCCCCCTCGCCGGAACGGTCTACAAGACCCTCAAGCAGCTTTTGGAGACCCTCCTTGGGGACAATTCCAATCGGTTTCGGCGGGTGGTGTTGGTGGAGTACCCCAGGCAAGGCACCTTTGCCATGGCCTTTGTGACGGGTCCGGTGGGTCAGTCTCTACAACCCCTCTTCCCCGAACCCATGGTCAATATCTTCATCCCCACGTCCCCCAATCCCACCACCGGCTGGTATGCACTGGTGGCCGAGAAGGACGTGAAGACCCTGGATATCCCCGTGGACATGGCCTTCCGAACCATCATCTCCGCCGGTATTCTCAGTCCCGACCAGAAACCCTCCGCCTCTCCCGAGGACAATGACCCCCAGGGGCAGCCCGTGATCTCCTATTTCCCCTCGGGCGGGGCCTGACGCCATGGCCCAATCCAGCCGTTCCCTGGCTCGGGAGTTGGCCCTTCTCGTTCTGGGGCAGATCAGCGACAAGGCAACTGCCCCTGCAACTAACCATGGGTTGACGCTCGAGGATCTGCTGCTTGCCGCCCTTGCCGCCCTCCATGGACACATGCGCGACGCTTTGGAGCGCTCTGCCCAGGATCTGCACAGGTCACAGCAACATGCTTTGGAGAGTGAACTGGGGTCCCGGGAGCTGGCCCAGGCACGAGACAACCTGCGGATGGGGTTGGAAAAGGCGGAGCAGGTGATCAACCGACTCTCTGCCGTGCTGGATCTGCCGCGGTTGCTGCTGGCGGCTGAACAGGAGCAGGTGCGAAGCCATTGCCTGAGGCTGGCAGCAGCCGTGAGGGAGCATCGCGCTACGCTGGATCAGCAGTTGGACGACGTGATGGAAGGCTGGCGCTTGGCCCGGCTTCCCCAGGTGGACCGCAATATTCTGCGGTTGGCCGCTGCGGAGTTGATGGTCTTGGATACCCCCGTGGCGGTGGTGTGCAACGAGGCCGTTGCCCTCGCCAGCACCTACAGCGATACGGAGGGACGGCGGCGCATCAACGGCATTCTGCGTCGTTTGACGGCAGCGCAGTTGTTCCCCGCCGGAGCCTGAGGTCATGGTGTTTGACTGGTTTAGACGTCGTCAGGTGAAGAAACCCACCGAGGAGGACCGGTCTCCGGAGGTCAAGTCCCAAGAGGTTGAGTCTCCGGAGGCTGCGCCGGCCAGTCCGGTGGCTGAGCAACCCCAACTCACGCTGGGCGCCTCTGCCGAGCCCATGGGCGAGACCGCACCATCCGAGGAGCCGGCCAGCGCCCCTGCGGGCGCTGCGTCGAGCACCGCTCCACAGTCATCAGGGGCCGCGCCCGTGGGGGCATCACAACAGGACACCCTGGCTTGGGCCAAAGCAGCGTATGCCCGCCTGAAGGCTGAACAACTGGCCAACGCTGCGGCAGCCCACCCCACCCCACCAGCGGCTGAGGCGCCGTCCCCGCCATCCCCCCAGCAGGGCTCCCCTGCTCCAGAGGACAAGGCAGCGTCTCCTGAACAGCTACCCCCGCCGCCCGCCTCGGCGCCATCGGAAGCAGGCATGGAGACAGGCACGAAAGCGGGTATGGGTCTCCTGGCCAGGGCAGCCGCTGAACGGGAACAGCGGCAGGCTGTGCTGGATGAACAGGCCATGGGCCCAGAGCCTCCCCCTCAGAGCGGTGTCGTGGAGACGGCGCCTGAAACCGATCTGGGCAGCTTTGACGAGGAGTTCACCTGGTCGGCCGAGGTGCTTGCTGCCCAGGGCCGGCAGGTGGAGGACGTGTCCCTGGAGGAAATCCACTGGCTGGGACGCCTGCGGCAGGGCATGGAAAAAACCCGTCGCGGCTTGGTGACGCGGCTGCTGAACAGCCTGGGAGACGACCCCCTCACCCCTGAAATCGTGGATGACCTGGAGGCGGTGTTGCTCCAGGCCGATGTAGGCGTCGAGGCCACCGATGCCGTGCTGGATGCCCTGCGTCGCCGCGTCAACGAGGAGGTGGTGCCCCCCGGTGAAGGCCTGCGCCTGCTGAAAGATCAACTGCGGCAGCAGTTGGAGCGGCCCATTCGCGCCACGGGTTGCGACCTGTTGGCCCCGCAACGGGAGCGGCTCAACGTCTGGCTGCTGGTGGGGGTCAACGGTGTGGGCAAGACCACCACCCTGGGCAAGCTGGCCAACCTGGCGGTGCGCAGTGGCTATCGCTGCATGGTGGCGGCGGCAGACACGTTTCGGGCGGCGGCGGTGGAACAGGTGAGCATCTGGGCGGAGCGCAGCCGGGTGGAGGTGATCGCCAATCCTTCCGCCAACGCGGATCCGGCTGCCGTGGTGTTTGACGCCATTGGCGCGGCCCAGGCCAAAGCCGTCGAGTTGTTGCTGGTGGATACCGCCGGCCGCCTGCAGACCAAACACAACTTGATGGAGGAGTTGGCCAAGATTCGTACCATCATTGACCGCAAAGCCCCCGATGCGGTGGTTGAGTCCTTGCTGGTGCTGGATGCCAGCCAGGGGCAGAACGGTTTGCGTCAGGCCCTGGCGTTTGCCCAGGCTGCTCAACTCACGGGCGTGGTGATGACCAAGTTGGACGGCAGCGCCAAAGGGGGCGTGGCTCTGGCGGTGGCCAGCGAGGCCAATCTCCCCATCCGCTTCGTCGGCGCCGGGGAAGGTCTCCGTGATCTGCGCCCCTTCAACGGCTTCGAGTTCGTTGAAGCCTTGATGGCCAGTCCCCGTTAGTGCAAGCCCGGTTGGTTCAGGGATCCACCCAGCGACCATCCTCCTTGATCAGGGCAACGAGAGCCTCTACCCCTTCGGACTCCGGCACCTTACGGATTTCTTCACGGCCCCGATACAGACAAATGGTCCCCGGCCCCTTGCCCACGTAGCCGTAGTCCGCATCGGCCATTTCGCCGGGACCATTGACAATGCAACCCATGACTGCAATGTCCAAGCCAGTTAAATGGCCTGTGGCGGCCCGCACCTGCTTCAGCACGTCCTCCAGGTTGAACAGGGTGCGGCCACAGCTTGGGCACGCCACGTACTCCACCATGGTTTTCCGCAGCCCCAGGGATTGGAGAATGGAGAAGGCCACGGGAATTTCCCGCTCCGGCGCTTCCGTCAGCGACACGCGGACGGTGTCCCCCAGGCCCTCCGCCAGCAGGGTGGCAATGCCCGCCGTGCTTTTGATGCGTCCGTAGTCCCCGTCCCCTGCCTCCGTAACACCCAGGTGGAGGGGATAGTTGAATCCCTCCGCATCCATGGCGTCCGCCACGAGCCGATAGGCCGCCAACATCACCGCGGCCCGGGACGCTTTCATGGACACCACGATGTTGTGGAAATCCATCTCGGCGCAGATGCGGATGAACTCCATGGCGGACTCCGCCATGCCCTGGGGCGTATCGCCGTGGGTAAACACCATGCGCTCCGCCAGGGAGCCATGATTCACACCGATGCGCAGGGCCTTGTTCTGCTGCTTCAGCAGATGCACCAGGGGTCCGAAGGTGGTGCGGATCCGCTCCCCGGCTGCCGCAAATTCCGCAGTGCTGAAGCTTTGCCGATTGGGGTCCGGTTTGTCAAACACGAACAGGCCGGGGTTAATGCGCACCTTGTCCACGTGTTGGGCCACGGCCAGGGCGATTTTGATGCCGTTGTGATGCACGTCGGCCACCAGGGGCACCGTGCAGCCCTGATCCCGCAACTGCTGACGGATGTGCCCCATGGCCTTGGCATGGGACAGGGAGGGCGTCGTGACCCGCACGATTTCGCAGCCTGCATCGGCGAGGCGGCGGATTCCCGCCACAGCCGCCGGGATGTCCATGGTGTCTTCGTTAATCATGGACTGCACCACCACCGGATGGTTACTGCCGATGGGCACGTCCCCCACCATCACCGTGCGGGTGGATCGCCGCCGGATGAGGGTGTCGTAGCGCAGCAGGCCGATGTCCACCTTGAGAGTGCCATGGCTGGCCTCCACCTGGGTGGACGGTCCGGGAAGGGTGGCGGTCATGGGACGGCAGGCAAGACTACAGTCATGTTCCAGCCAGCTTATCGTCCAACTCCTGGGCCCGGACCATGGCGGGACGGGCCATCAACCGTTCCACGTAGTTGGAAAACGAAGGCCGCTTGTCCATGATCTTGAACTGAAGTCCCCAGGCAATTTGTGAGCCAACATAAACGTCAACTGCACTAAATTGCTCGCCAAGAATATAATCACGCCCGTCACTCAACAGCTTGTCGAGAGTATTGCAGACCCGCTCCATGGTGCCGTAACCGAGTCGACCCTCTGCTTGGGGACTGTCTGCTTTCCAGCCAAAACCGGCATTCACCATGGCCTGCTCCAGCGGCCCTGCGCCAAAAAAGAGCCAGCGGTAGTAGGGACCCCGCTCAGGGGTGCCCGGCTTGGGGGCCAGACCAGTGGCGGGAAAGGCATCGGCCAGATAGGCGCAGATGGCAGCCCCCTCGGTGACGACGATCTCCCCATGGCGGATCGCCGGGACTTTGGCCATGGGATTAACGGCCCGGTAGCGGGGAGACTGCATCTCCGGGCCGTAAGCAACGATCTCGGTTGTGTAGTCGATCCCCATCTCCTCCAGCATCCAGCGGACAACCCGTCCACGGGACATGGGATTGGTGTAGAAGACCGGTTGGGCCATGGCGCATCTCACAGAGCAATGGGTGTGTTGTCGCCCCGCAGGACGCAGTGGGAGACGGACCAATCGTAATGGCTCCACACCTGTGGAGGAAGCTTGTAATCGGCGCCGGGGAAGTCCCCCAGCACCTGGCCGGTGGGCATGGCGGAGCAGTAGGGGCGGCTGCCGGGCTTGGCCAGGTACTGCTGGTGGTAAGCCTCCGCCGGGAAAAACGGCTGGCCGGAAGTGATCTCCGTGGTGATCTTTCCACGACCTGCGGCGCTGAGGAGGTGCTGGTAGGCCGTGCGGCTGACCTCGGCCATGGGCGCCTGCTCCTCTAAGACGGTGTAGATGCCGGAACGGTATTGGGTGCCCCGGTCGTTGCCCTGGCCCATGCCCTGGGTGGGGTCATGGCATTCCCAGAACAGCTTCAACACGTCGGCAAAACCCGTCACTGTGGGGTCCCACACCACCCGCACCACTTCGGCGTGGCCCGTGGCGCCGCTGCACACCTCCTCATAGGTTGGATTCGGGGTGCTGCCCCCCTGGTAGCCCACGCTGGTGACGTGGACCCCGGGCAGCCGCCAGAAGGCCTTTTCCACGCCCCAGAAGCAACCGCAGCCAAAACTGCAATCCGCAAAACCGGGGGGGACGGGCCCCAGCAGGGGCGTGCCCAGCACGTGATGGCGTCGGGCCGTGGGAATGGGTGTAGTGCGACCGGGAAGCGCAGCACCGGCTGACACCGACGCTGTCCTGTTGCCGCCAAAGCGCCCGAACATGGTGAACAATCAAGGGAGGGGGGAGCTTCATGGACTCCCTTGACCAGAGTGTAAGAAGTCTTTGGCGGCACTGGACGGTCCCCGTGAGCCTCGACCTCCTCCCTGCCGTAGACGCGGGGGCTTCCTTCTCTCAGGTGGTCCATGGCTGCACCTTCCGATTCAGGTGGGTTCCTGCTCCATGGCCGGCGGACAGACGGCGTTATCAGCGACGGCATGGACTGCTTCCATCACCGCCCGGCCAATACCCAGGCGCCGTCGCGTTTCCGCCTGCGACGAGTGCTGTGGACACTGCTCCCCTGGCCCGGAATGCCCCCACGGCAGAGGCCTGTTCAGCGAGAACGGCGCCAACAGGAGGGCCAGGGTGGAACCAAGCTTGTGAGTGATCACCTGCGGGAGCCCCTGGCCAGCGATCTGGAGAACGGGGATTAAGGAGGCCAGAGGTAAAGTGATCCTGCCCTGGCTTGGGGGCTTGGGGAAGCCTGCCGGGAAGATGGAGGGGGACCCCTGCTGTGACCTGTTGTTGCGGCTGTTCAGCCTGTGCCGGGGGGCATCCAGGGCAGCGCTGATTCAACCTTCCCCGTTGGGATGCCCTCTCGCCGTCTGATCCGGAACTCGTGTAAAATAGTTATAGTAGCGCCGTTTTCTCCTTGGTCAGGAAGGTTCATTTCTCACAATGGCTGTTGCCCGGACGAAGACGCTGGGGACCGGAGAGAAGCGGAGCACTGCCCCACGGGTTTGGGGAGGGCAGGGGTAAGGTGGATGATGGGAGTGCGTTGCGTCCGCGACTTACCGCCCGCCACCTGCTGCTGTGCCTGCCCCTGCTGGCGGGGCTGGCGTCCGGGGCACAGGCGCAGACCCTTTCAATCAGCGCACCCGCGGACGTGTACGAAGAGAATTTCGGCAAACGGGACCTGCGCTTCCCGGTGACCCTGAGCGAGGCGGTTTCAGTCCCAGTCACTTTTTCGATCTGCTTCGGCAGCGACGGCGGCACGGCGACCATCGAGACGTTCCCAAGTACCACGATTCCCGCCACTAAGGATTTTCAACCTGCCCGCCTCGGCGCGCCAGTCAACGGGGGCTGCGCCGGCAGCACCATTCCAGCGGGGGATACCTCCAACACCGACGTTGGCATCTTGGTCAAGGGCGACACCGAGTCTGAGGCGGATGAGACGGTAGTCGCGTTCCTGCAACTGACGGGCACCCAGACCCCAGTGCTCGCAATACCTAACAAAGTGACCTACACAATTCTGGACGATGATTACAAGCCGGAGATCAGCATTGCCTCGATGAGCAACACATCGGTGACGGAGGGCGGTGGTTTTCTGTTCAAGCTGACAGCCAATCGAGCGCCGGCGCACAACATGGCGGTGTACCTGAGCTTGGCGGACGCACCCGACGCGAACTTCGTGGATGATGAAGATGTCGCCCATGTGGTCATATTCCATGCCGGGCAGACCGGGCCGTGGCGCATCGTCGGCACCAGGAGCGATAAGGCGGACGAACCCAGCGGCAACGTGACCATGACGGTGACGGATAGCCTCTGTAACGGTTACGTCGTGGGCACCAGCGGCGCCGTCTCCTGTACGGATTACACCGTGAGCGGCAGCGGCGTCGCCTCGGTGAAGGTGATCGATAACGACCCCACCACGGTGACCCTCACCACGCCGGACGCCACGGCCACCGAAGGCAGCAGCGACACCGCCAGCCTGGTGTTGACCCTGGGCCGCCCCCTGCGGGCGGGGGAGAGCCTGGCCGTCCCCCTGGGGTTCAGTGGCGGCGCGTTGGGAACGGACTTCACCCTGTCCCTCTCCGGGAGCCCCGCGGGGGTGACGCTGAGCGGCGGCACGGTGACCTTTACCGGCAGCGCCAGCGGCTCCGCCACTGTTGCCACCGTGTTGCTGAGCGCTTCCCAGGATGGAGACATCACGGACGAGACGGTGACCGTCTCGATACCGTCCTCCTCTACGGGTACTGCCCCGATCCTGACGGCCACGGGTCTGGACGGCGGCGCCACGGGCAGCCGCACCGGCAACGGGGAAATCATCTTGAATGACGCCGCGCCGTCCAAGCCCACGGGCTTCAGCGCCACGGCGGGCAACGCTGAGGTCACCCTCGCATGGACCGATCCCAACGACAACACCATCACCGGGTGGCAGTATCAGGAGACCCCCTACCACACCTGGAAGCCCATTGACGGCAGCACGGCCAGCACCACCAGCCACACGGTCACCGGCCTCACCAACGGCACTCTCTACTCCTTCCGTATTCGCGCAGTGGCCGGGACGGTACACGGCGCGGCATCGGAGGAGAGAACGGCAACACCGTTGGCGCCAGTGGTGCAGTTCAGTTCTGCCAGCTACAACGGCAGCGAGGCTGCGGGCAGTCGCACGGTCACCGTGGAGCTGAGCGCCTCCCCGGCCTTCAGCGCGGCCACCAACGTCTCCTACGCCGTGTCCAGCACCGGCACGACCACCTATGGGGAAGACTCCAATGCCCTGGGTGGCCCGGTGTCCATGACCGGTGGTTCCGGCAGCATTGTCGTCACCATCCTGGACGACCGGATTGACGAGGAGGCCGAGACCATCGTGCTCCACCTGGTGGCCGGGAGCGGCTACACGGTGGGCGCAAGGGGAAGCGCCACCATCACCATTGCCGATAACGACACGGCCGGCGTGGCCATCAGCGAGACCAACAACTCCACCTCGGTGAGTGAAGCGGCTGGCACAGACCAAACCGATACCTACACGGTGGTGCTGGAGAGTGAGCCCACGGCTGAGGTGAGCATCACGGTCACCTCCGGGGATACAGGAGCGGCAACGGTGAGTCCGCCAACATTGAGGTTCACGCCGGACAACTGGGCCACGTCCCAGATGGTGACGGTGACGGGGGTGGATGACAGTGTGGACCAGAGTGGTAACCGCAGCGTAACCATCCGCCACAGCGCCACCTCGGACGACGGCAACTACGACAACATCAGCATCGGTGACGTGACTGCCACGGTGGTGGATGACGACGGAGCCGGTGTGAGCATCAGCGAGACCAGCGCAACGGTGAGTGAGGACGGCGCCACTACGGACACCTACAGGGTGGTGCTGGTCACCCTCCCCAGCGCTACCGTCACCGTGACGGTGACTGCCGGTGCAGGGGTGCGGGTGAACCAGTCGGGAGGAACAGCGGGTTCCAGCCAGACACTCACCTTCACGCCGGGCGACTGGAACATGGCCCAGACGGTGACGGTGACGGGCGAGGACGATGCCATTGACAACCCGAACGATGAACGGACGGTGACGATCAGCCATGTGGCCGCCTCCACCGATCCCGGCTACACCATCGCGGACGCCGGCAGGGTGACGGTGACGGTGACGGACGATGACACGGCGGGCGTCACCGTGGAGTCGGGCGGTAGCATGATGGTGACCGAGGTGGATGGCCCAGACCACACTGATACCTACATGGTCATGCTGGACAGCCAGCCCACCCATGACGTGATCATCACCAACATCACGGTCACCTCTGGCGACGCAGGAGCGGCAACGGTGAGTCCGCCAACCTTGACCTTCACGCCGGACAACTGGTCCACGCCCCAGACGGTGACGGTGACGGGCCTGGACGACGAGGTGGACCAGAGCGGCAGCCGCAGTGCGGACGTCATTCACAGCGCCACCTCGGAGGATGGCAAGTACAACGGGATCAGCATCGCCCCTGTCAGCGTCACGGTGGTGGATGACGACGGCGCCGGAGCGAGTATGAGCGAGTCTTCCCTGAGGGTGAGTGAGGCGTCAGGAGGGGGCAACAGCGCCAGCTACACGGTGGTGCTGGACAGCCAGCCCACGGATACCGTGAGTATCACGCTCACCTCCGACGATACGAAAGCGGCCACGGTGAGCCCGCCGACATTGACCTTCACGCCGGGCGACTGGAACACGGCCCAGCGGGTGACGGTGAGGGGCGAGGACGATGCCATCGACAACCCGAACGATGAACGGACGGTGACGATCAGCCACGCGGCCAACTCCAGCGATCCCGGCTACACCATTGCCGACGCCGGCACGGTGACGGTAACGGTGACGGACGATGACGATGACGATGACGATGACACGGGGGCGGTGGAGGCGGCGTCGCAGCAGGAGAGTGTGAAGCAAGAGGCGAAGCGCTTGCTGGCGGAGATGGGGAGGGAGGCGATGGCAGTGTCGCTGGACACCATCGGCGCCCGGTTGGGAGCCGTCAGCGGTGACGGCCTGACCCTGGCCGGTCAGCCGGTGTGGCTGGAGGGTGGCGCCACCGCCGCCGTGGGGGCTGGTGGGGTGGTGTGGCGCCCTGGGGCGGACGGGGAGTTATTGTCCACCAGTGCCTTCTCCCTGAACCTGGCAGCCGGGGAGAGGGGAAGCAACGGTGGTGTCCATCCTGAGGGAGAGAGGCCGTTGTGGGCGGTGTGGGGGCGTGGGGAGG
>VXNS01000038.1 GCA_009840445.1 Synechococcus sp. SB0662_bin_14 | reverse complement strand
GGGGAGGGGGTGACCTGGTGGATGGGGGGCTGTGGTGGGCATCACCCGGCTTACCCGGTCCCTGTGGTGGACAGCACCGGCGCGGGAGACGCCTTCCTGGCGGGCCTGCTCCACCAGGTGGTCCAGCAGCCCCGGTTGCTGGATCAGCCCGCAGCGGATGCCGTGGTCCAGGCCATGGCCTTTGCCGGTGCCTGTGGCGCCATGGTCTGCACCGGGGCAGGCGCCATTGATCCCCAGCCAGAGGCCGAGGCGGTGGCCACCTTCCTGGAGCAGCACACCCGTTAGGTGCTGCGCAACACAGCCAAGCGCCCCCGGGAAGCCATGTGCAATTGGAGATGCCAGGCGTCCTGGGGCCACCGGCTCAGGCGCTCGGGCCATTCCACCGCCAGCAGCGCCCCCTGCTCATGGGCCAGCTCTTCCTCCTCCCAGAACAACTGGTCGGCGGCGGCCGGTTGCTCCAGGCGATAAAGATCCAGATGGACCAACGCCTGGGGTTGCTGGTGCCACTGCCCCCGGTAGTGCTGGGCCAGGGCAAAGGTGGGGCTGGTGACGGGTTCCCCAATGGCCAAGGCCTGGGCGATCCCCCCCACCAGGCAGGTTTTGCCTGCACCCAGGGGACCCTGCAGCAGGACAACCACCCCGCCAGCAGCGCCCGTGGTCAGCAGCGTCCTGGCGAGACGGCGCCCGTAGGCCTGGGTGGCCCGGGCATCGGGAAGGGGAGTCGGGTTCACGGATGCTTGGGTCTCTCCACCAGTCTGGAATCCGGAGGGTGGGGCCGCCGTTCAAGCGCTACGCGGTGCCGATTCGGCTAGCTTGAGTGGCCTGGAGCGGGGCTCTTTCTGCCGTGGCTCCAATCCACTGTTCAGGGCCCTGTCCCCATGATTGCCTCCACCCCAACGCCAACCCCTGCTGTCGAAGCCATCTCCCCACCGCCCTACGTGGTGGCCGACATCAGCCTGGCGGACTGGGGTCGCAAGGAGATCCGCATCGCGGAAACGGAGATGCCGGGTCTGATGGCCCTGCGCCGTCAGTACGGCAGTGAGCAGCCGCTGCGGGGCGCCCGCATCTGCGGCAGCCTCCACATGACGATCCAGACCGCTGTTCTGATCGAAACCCTCGTGGCCCTAGGGGCCCAGGTGCGTTGGGCCTCCTGCAATATCTTCTCCACCCAGGACCATGCGGCGGCAGCCATGGCCGCCCAGGGCATCCCCGTCTTTGCCTTCAAGGGGGAATCTTTGGAGGAGTACTGGGCCTTCACCCACCGGATCATGGAGTGGCAGGACGGTGGCACCCCCAACATGATCCTTGACGACGGCGGCGATGCCACCGGCCTGGTCCTGTTGGGTTGTCGGGCCGAGCAGGATCCCACGGTGTTGAACAACCCGGGCAATGCGGAAGAGCGGGTCCTGTTCGCCGCCGTCCGGCAGCGCCTGGAGCAGGATCCCGGCTTCTATGGGCGGATTGCCGACAACATTCGCGGGGTGACGGAGGAGACCACCACCGGCGTGGCCCGCCTCTATCGCCTCCAGAAGCGTGGCGCGCTCCCGTTTCCCGCCATCAACGTCAACGACTCTGTCACAAAGAGCAAATTCGACAACCTTTACGGCTGCCGAGAGTCCCTTGTGGACGGCATCAAACGGGCCACGGACGTGATGATCGCAGGCAAAGTCGTGCTGGTGGTTGGGTACGGGGACGTGGGCAAGGGGTCGGCCCAATCCCTGCGGGCACTGGGCGCCACGGTGATGGTCGCCGAGGTGGATCCCATCTGCGCGCTCCAGGCCGCCATGGAAGGTTACCGGGTTGTCCGTGTGGAGGACGTGTGCGAGATGGTGGATATCGTTGTCACGGCAACGGGCAACATCAACGTCCTCACCCGCGCCCATATGGAGCGGCTCAAAAACGAGGCAATCGTCTGCAACATCGGCCACTTTGACAATGAAATCGACGTGGCTTCCCTGGCGGACCTGCAATGGGAAAACGTCAAGTCCCAGGTTGATCACGTGATCTTTCCCGATGGCAAGCGCATGATTCTGCTGGCGGAAGGGCGGTTGGTGAACCTGGGCTGCGCCACAGGCCATCCCAGTTTTGTGATGTCCAACTCGTTCACCAACCAGGTGCTGGCCCAGATCGAACTGTTCCGCAACAGCGAGCGCTACGGCAAACAGGTGCATCTGCTGCCCAGAACGTTGGACGAGATGGTGGCCCGCCTGCACCTGGAGCGCATTGGCGCCCGGCTCACCCAGCTCACCCCTGAGCAAGCGGACTACATCGGCGTACCCATCGCTGGCCCGTTCAAGTCCGACCACTACCGCTACTGATCTTCAGAGTGCTCAAAAGGTGACTGGATGGGAGTCTTCTCCCCCAAGCCAGGCCGCCCCTGCTCTTGACAGACGCAATTGACAGCAGCTAAGGTGCTTTCCTAAGCTGGACCCATCAGTGGAGCAGGACCGATGTCTCAAGATTTTTCGGAGTTGGGGGAGGCTAGAAAGCCATCAGCATATAAGAAATATGAAAATGTCAATGATTCTGAGCGCAAAAACATACGACAAGTTTTGAAGTTTATGCAACAAGAGAATTATAAAGATGCAGAAATTATCTATAAAGATCTTATCAAAGAAGGAAGTAATAACTATGTTGTTTTTGGAAATTTAGCAACAATCTGCTATATGAAAAATAGAATTGAGGAGATGATCGTGTTATTGAAGCGAGCTCTTAAACTCAATCCTGATTATCCAGAAGGATTATCGAACCTGGGACTTGCCCTGCAGAAACAGGGAAATCTGCAAGCAGCCATTCAACTTTATGAAAAAGCTTTAGCCATTAAGCCGGATTTTCCAAATGCCTTACGTAACCTAGGCAATGTCTTCAAGAATCAGGGAGAATTGCAAAAGGCCGCTGACTGCTATAGAAAAGTCCTGGCCATAGAACCCAATTCCCTGGGAGCCCTCATCAACCTGAGCAGTACCCTAAAAGAACAAGGAGAATTGCAAGGGGCCATTGACTGCTGTAAGAAAGCTCTGGCCATAGATCCCAATTCCCCAGGAGCCCTCATCAATCTAGGTAGTGCCCTGCAGGAGCAAGGGGAATTACAGGAGGCCATTGACTACCATAGGAAGGCCCTGCTTATAGACCCCAGTTCCCTGGGAGCTCTCGTCAATCTAGGTAGCGCACTCCAGGGACAAGGAGAACTGCAAGAGGCCATTGACTGCCACAGGAAGGCCCTGCTTATAGACCCCAACTCCTTTGGAGCCCTCGTCAATCTAGGTAGCGCACTCCAGGGGCAGGGAAAATTACAGGAAGCCATTAATTGCCATAGGAAGGCCCTGGTCATAGATCCCAATTCCCTAGCAGCTCTTATCAACTTAGGTAGTGCGCTACAGGGGCAGGGAGAATCACAGGAGGCTATTAATTACTATAAGAAAGCTCTGGCTATAGATTCTAACTGTTTAAGAGCCCTCAATAATCTAGGTGGTGCCTTGGTAGAGAAAGGAGAATTTCAGGAGGCCATTGATTGTTGCAGGAAAGCCCTGACCATAAAGCCTGACTACCTAGTGGCCCTTATCAATCTGGGTGCTGCCTTGGCCGGATCGGGAGAACTGCAAGAATCTATTACCACTTATCGGAAGGCAATTGCCTTAAATGGAAATCATTCATCTATACATTGGAATCTCTCATTAAGCTTATTATCCTCTGGTGACTATGAAAATGGCTGGAAGGAGTATGAATGGAGATTTCGTGATAAAGTCAAATTGCATGGGCAGTCCCAACTGAAGAAATGGGATGGCGGCAGTCACTGTTCTGGAGATAGGTTGATTCTTATTAGTGAGCAAGGACTTGGAGACACTTTACAATTTATTCGTTATATTCCTTATCTGAATAAAAAAGGAATGATGACCACTCTTTGCGCACAGTCTAAACTACATGGTCTTATTCAAGCTTCAGGGATCACCACAGAAGTCTACGGTCCTGAGGACGTCCATAAGCTGACCAAGGGAGAATGGCTACCGCTCCTGTCTTTGCCAGGGTATCTCAATATCAAACCCAATAAATTGATAGTTAGTGAGCCTTATATCAAAGCACCGGAAGAAAATATTTTATACTGGAAACAGAAACTATCTTCAGAGGGAAGGCCCATTATCGGCATTAACTGGCAAGGTGATCCGAAGACTGAGAGAGCCGTGCTGAAGGGACGATCTCTTCCCTTGGAAGCTTTTTTAAGCATCATCGAGACCGTGGATGCCAGCTTCTTGTCTTTGCAAAAGGGCTCTGGTTCAGAGCAGTTGACAGATTGCAAGTTCCTGGATCGGTTCGTGGGCTGCCAAGAGGAGATTAACCTGACCTGGGATTTTGTTGAGAATGCTGCCATAATGATGAACTGTGATCTCATCATCACCGTGGATACCGTCGTGGCCCATCTGGCAGGTGGGCTGGGCAAGCCCACTTGGTTGCTGCTCCATAAAGTCCCTGACTGGCGTTGGGGCATGGAAGGAGACACCACTCTTTGGTATCCATCCATGCGTCTATTCCGCCAGCGGGAACAGGGGAATTGGCAAGAGGTGATGAATTGCGTGGCCATGGCTCTGGAGGGATTCTTCTCCAACTGGCCAGAGCCTTCCATCACGACAAAGACGCCCTCACCCAGAAACGTCTCATCGATTATGGCTCCTGTTGCCCTTGCAGAGCTGATTGATAAAATTACAATCCTAGAAATTAAATCAGAAAAATTTAAAAATGAGCACAAGCGAAACGTTGACCATGAGCTGGATTTATTACGGCGGATCTTAAGACAGGCTAGTGTGGAATTGCTACCTGAACACCATCAGCAACTGAAAGCTGTTAATGAATCTCTCTGGCAAATCGAGGAGGATATCCGCAGCCATGAAACTAACCAGGACTTTGGAAAAGCCTTCGTCCAACTGGCGCGATCTGTGTACTTACAGAATGACAAGCGTGCGGCCATTAAAAAAACAATTAACGACTACTATGGGTCTGAGATCATCGAGGAGAAGTCCTACTAGTCATCCCACCATCAGCTTAACGCAGGCCAGGTTGTACTCCCGTGAACTCTCCCAGTGGAGACCGGAATGCGGCTCAAGCCGTGGAGGATGGTGGACAGGGTGAACCACTAGGGAAGAACCGGAAAAGAGAACGTGATTCTGAGATGAAGCAGACAAAGGAGGGAAACCAGTGGCACTTCGGAATGAAGCTGCATATTTGGAGTAGATGATCAAACAGGTGTGGCCCATAGCTTGGCGACTACTGCTGCCAACGTGCATGACTTGACTTGGCGCTATCAGAGGACCTGCTGCACGGAGAGAAATAGCGTGTCTGGGGATCGAGAAGCGGGAAGAGCATAAGGATCGGCAAGTGGCCTGGCATATTGCCATGGGGCCCGGACAACGCAGGAAGTTGGCCAGAGAGCAACTGAAGAAGCTGATGGAGCAGTGCAAGTCCAGTGTAGGGGCAAGGTGGAACACCTATTTTTCTACGTGAAGCAGATGTTTGGAACCAACAAGATCTCTATCAAGGTCTTGGGAAGAACGAAAATCGGCTGGCGCAGCTGCTTGGTTTTGCCGGCTTACTTCGTGCCCAATCTCCTATGGTGTGAGTCCTATGGGATCAGTGTGCCTGATTACCATCAATCAGACACAGGCTCAGCGATTCAGCAAGGATTCAGCCTGCTTGCTGACCGTTTGGAGCCAGTTCTGACCAGTCTTGACTGGTGTAGCCCGCCCATGGCCATGCAAAATCCTGTATGGCCCATTTTTGCAGGCTAATTCAGAGGTTCCCTGGATCTAGATGCTATCCACCGTTCCAATAACGGCGCCTTGAAAATCGCTGGTTGCCATGGCAACCAGCAGGGCTGTGGCCTGATGGGCCGGCACAGCCGCCAGCAACGGACCACAGGTTTGCGGGTCAATCAACAACCCCCGCACGGCAGAGTCGGGTTCCTGCCGTAGCCGGACGACGCCCTGGGGAGCCAGCAACTCCAGAGCAGAGGCGTTATGGGGCGCCAGGGTGCTGGCATGGCCAGCCCTCAACAACTCCAGGGCGCCGGCGTAGGCGGGAATCCTGTGGGGATCAAGCTGAACCCGAATGCCGGAGGGAGACGCCCGCACCATCTCCCCCAAATGCCCCAACAGCCCGAAACCGGTCACGTCCGTGCAGGCACGGCATCCATGGCGGCGCAGAAGTTGCACCAGGTCCTGCTGGGGGCGACCCATGACGGCAAGGGCCTGATCCACCCAGGCCGGTGGCGTAGCACCGGCCTGGGTGGCAGCCATGATGACCCCACTGCCCAGGGGGCGGCTGAGCACCAACACGTCCCCTGGCTGGAGAGGGCCTTTGCGCCAGCGCTGGTGAGCCTGTACACGGCCATGGACACTGACTCCAAGACTGAGTTGAAGGGCCAGGGGCTGGCGGGGATCCGGGTCGATCACGGCTTGCAGGCTGTGCCCACCCAGAAGTTCACCCCCCAACTCCTGGGCAGTGACCCGCACCCCGGCCAGACACTGGGCCAGCAGGTCCCGCTGCAGTGCGGTGTTGCAGCGGGGCAAGGTCACCAGGACCTGGAGGCCGTCCAGACAGGCGCCACTGGCCCAGAGATCACTGGCCCCGTGCAGGGTGGTGAGCCGTCCGTTGAGCCAGGGATCACTCACCAGGGCGGGGAACCCGTCCAAGCTGGCCAGGAGCAGTTGATCCAGGGTGCTCCTGGCAATGGTAGTGGCGTCCTGGGGCTGTGGACAGGAGCCGTAGAGTTGGGCCAGGGCACTGTTCAGGGGCGGGGCGGGGAGCTTGGCGGCGCAGCCGCGGCAGGCCATGGGTTGACTGGACCGTGCTGCACCTGTTGCCATGGCTGCTGCGCCATTGACCATGGCCATGAAGCGGTGGTCAAGCTGCTGCTTCCACCGCCAGAGCCATGGGTGGGGACCCAGCCAGAACCAGCCCCGCTGAGCAACCGCCCCCCCTTGCCCATCCCCCAGGAGCATCAAACCATGGACCTGGGGCCGCCAGGACCGCAAGGGTCGCTCCAGAAGAGCGGCTTGCAGGTTGCGGGCCAGCACAGGGGCAGCCCGCACGGCCCATACCCCCCCGGCTGGGCGGGGAGCGCGAGCCACCACCCCACAATCCCCCGCGGCAAAGATCCGACCATGACCCTGCACAACAAGGGTGGGATGGGTCAGGACGCGGCCCCTGGGATCGCAGGGCAAACCGCTGTCCCGGAGCCAGGCCGGGGCACGGCTACCGGTACACAGCACCGTGGTGCGGTCGGGAGCCGCTGGATCATGGCGCGCCCTGGGGCGGATGGTGATGCCTTGGGCCTGCACCATCTGCTCCAGGCGTCTCACCAATGGGGCATTGCCCAGTTGTAAGCCGCCCGGAACGGTGCGCAGACTGAGGCGGCATGGCTGGCGGTGGCGTCGGCAGCGGGCCGCCAGGGCCAGAACCACCTCCACCGCAGCGGCGCCACTACCCATCACCTCCACCGCGGGAGGTAAATGGTCACACCAGGCCAGGAAGGGCTCCAGGGGGCGAATGGGCAGGCCAGCCACCCCGGCAGGCGCCGTGGTCACGCTGCCCACGTCCAGGCTCAGCCAATCCCAGCGCAGAGAACGCAAGACCGGAGCGGGGGCGCCCAGCGTGCTGTGCAGTTGCAACTGCTGCTGCTTCAGGTCCAGGCCGGTGATCTCGGCTTGCACAAAGCTCACCCCCGCAGCGGCACAGAGACGGCGAAGATCAATGGCGCAGGAACCGGAATGGGCCTGACCCGCCACCACGGCAGGGATCAGGCCGCTGTAGAGGCTGGTGCTGCTGCGGTTCACCAGGGTGACGGCTGTGGCAGGCGGCAAGGGCCAGCGACCCACGGCCCAGTGGCGCAGCACCAGCACATGGCTGTGGCCGCCACCCGCCAGGACCAACTGCCCACCATCAGGCTGCCCACCAGAGGGTCCAGCGGTCATACCGGAGCCCTCCTGCACGCTGCCCTAGGATTGGATTGGATCATGTTGTCCCGGCACAAATGCGCGTTCTGGTGACCGGTGGTGGCGGCTACATCGGCTCCCACACCGTTCGAGCTCTTCAGAACGCTGGCCATCACCCCATCGTGCTGGACAACCTGGTTCATGGTCACCGTGATCTGGTGGAGGGGGTGCTGCAAGCGCCACTGGTGGTGGCCCAACTGGGGGACCGCCAACAGTTGCAGACCATCCTGGCGCAGCGGCACGTTGAAGCGGTGCTCCACTTTGCCGCCTACACCACTGTTGGGGAATCCGTTGTGGATCCAGCCTCCTACTACCGCAATAACCTGGGGGACACCATGGTGCTGCTGGAGGTCATGGTCCGGGAAGCGGAACGCCGCCACAGGCCGCCCATGCCCCTGGTGTTTTCCTCCACCTGTGCCACCTACGGCCATCCGGAGCAGATGCCCATCACCGAGGATTGCCCCCAGCAGCCCATCAGCCCCTACGGTCGCAGCAAATGGATGGTGGAGATGTTGATCCGGGATTGGGCCAGGGCCTATGGGCTGCCCGCGGTGATCCTCCGCTACTTCAATGCAGCGGGTGCCGATCCCACCGGTGACCTTGGTGAAGACCACACGCCGGAGACCCATCTCATTCCCCGGGTGCTGCACACCATTGGCGGCAAGCGCCCCGGGCCGTTAACCATCTACGGGGACGATTACCCCACCCCGGACGGCACCTGCTTGCGGGATTACATCCACGTGACGGACCTGGCCCGTGCCCACGTGTTGGGCCTGGAAGCCCTCTGCCGGCAAACGCCCGGCCACCGGCAGGACGCCCTCACCTACAACCTGGGTACGGGCCGGGGCCATTCCGTGCGGGAGGTGATCGCTGCAGCGGAGGCCGTCACGGGATGTTCCCTGCCGGTCTCCGTGGCGCCGCGGCGTCCTGGCGACCCACCGGTGCTGGTGGCCGCCACGGATAAGGCAACGCGGGACCTGGGCTGGGCAGCCCGGTACTCCCAACTCACCACCATGGTGCGCCATGCCTGGGTCTGGCATCAGCGGCGCCATGGCTGTCAGGCAACTGGTTGTCGGGTGACTTAGATATGGGGTCAGTCTCGGGAACGGCGTTGGAACGGCTGCAAACGCTGCGGGGGATGGTGGATCTGCTTCCCCGGCAAACCATGGTCTGGCAACAGGTGGAGGAGCAGGCCCGGCAGCACTTCCAGCGGGCCGGGGTACGGGAAATCCGCACGCCGTTGCTGGAAGCCACCGCGCTGTTTGCCCGTGGCATCGGCGAAGCCACGGACGTGGTGGGCAAGGAGATGTACTCCTTCCAGGATCGTGGCCAGCGCTCCTGCACCCTGCGACCGGAGGGCACCGCCAGCGTGGTGCGGGCGGCCGTTCAGCACGGCCTTCTCCACCAGGGACCCCAGCGCCTGTGGTACATGGGGCCCATGTTCCGTTATGAGCGGCCCCAGGCGGGACGGCAGCGGCAGTTCCATCAGATTGGCCTGGAGCTGCTGGGGGTTGCCGATGCACGCAGCGACGTGGACGCCATGGCCATGGCCTGGGATCTGCTGGGTGAGCTGGGGATTCAGGGACTGCAGTTGCAGATCAACACCCTGGGAACCCCCGAGGATCGTCGCTGCTATCGGGAGCAGTTGGTGGGCTGGCTGGAGCAGCGGGCCCACCAACTGGACCCGGATTCCCGGCAGCGCCTGGCCGCCAACCCCCTGCGCATTCTGGACAGCAAGAACAACGCCACCCAGGATCTGCTCAGGGAGGCGCCCCAACTGCTGACCACCCTGGGCAAGGAGAGCCGGGAGCGGTTCGAGGTCGTGTGCCAGTTGCTTCAGGCCCTGGACATTCCCTTCGTGATTGCGCCCCAACTGGTGCGAGGTCTGGACTACTACACCCACACGGCTTTCGAGATCACCTCGGACCAACTGGGCGCCCAGGCTACGGTCTGTGGGGGTGGTCGCTACGACGGCTTGGCGGCCATCCTGGGTGGACCCCCCACGGCGGGTATGGGTTGGGCCATGGGGATGGAACGCCTGGTGTTGCTTCTCGGGAACCAGGAGGATGCAACCCCTCCCCAGGTGGTGGTGCTGAATCGAGGAGAGTCCGCCCAGGTGCGTGCCCTAGTGCTGGCACGGCAACTGCGGCAGGCCAGGCTGCACGTGGAACTGGATCTCTCCGGCGCCACCTTTGCCCGTCAGTTCAAGCGGGCGGACCGTCTGGGAGGACGGCTGGCGGTGATCATCGGTGAACAGGAGGCCCAGGCTGGGGTGGTGAAGCTGAAGTGGCTCCATCACCCCCCGCAGAGTGGCTCGGATCTGGGCATGGGCGAAGAATGGACCTTACCGGCCGCGGAAGTCTCCAAGACCGTGGAACGGCTGCTGAAGAATCAATAGTCAGGCGGAGCCAACGCCCGTGTAGGCCCCGTAGAAGAACAGGCCCACCACGAAAATTACCGCCATGCCGCCGGCGGTGGCCACAATCCACAGGGGCAGAGCACCCTCTGTCCAGCGGGAGCGCCAGGGAACGGCCGGTCGCCCATCGGGCAGCCGATCAGGAAGACGACCGTCAGGGCCTTTCAGGGTGTTGCTCATGGGAAGAAGGACTTCGGATCAGTTGAAGAAGTAGCTGGAGAAGAGAATTCCACAGGTGAAGACCAGCAGCAGGCCCAGAAACAGGCTGGTGCGGTTCAGCTCCACCGGAAGGCTGTTGGGGTTGGGGTTGCGTTCCATGGATGTATGGGGTCTCAGCGACGGACGAATTGCATGGCGGCAATGGCCCCCAGGAAGAACACCGTGGGCACAGCCAGGGCATGGACCGCCAACCAACGGACCGTGAAAATTGGATAGACACGGGGCGCTTGGCCCGGGTTGTTCAGGCTGGAAGTCATGGGGTGGGGGTGCTTAGGCGCTGATCGATTTGCAGTTTGCTGTCATAGCGGTCGCTCACCACTGGAGGCCGCACTTCAGCGCTGAGGTAGTACTCGTTAGGACGGGGTGTCCCAAAGGCGTCGTATGCCAGACCGGTGCTGACAAAGAGAAACCCGGCCAGGAAGATGGAGGGCAGGGTTACAGCATGGATCACCCAGTAACGCACACTGGTGACAATCTCGAAAAAAGGACGTTCCCCGGTGGAACCGGCAGCCATGGCCTTTCGCGACTCGCCATCAGAGCTTACGCAAAAAAGGTGCCATCCAGGGGTATCAATGCCATCTTGCTGGGCACCTGTAACACCTCTCAGCCAACCCGGGGCAATTCTCAGCCGACCCAGCGCAGCAGGTTGCCCCGCTCCCCCAGAACAAAGCCCTTGTCGTCGCCGACGAAAAGAATGCGGGTGAAGGTGCCGGGCTGCTGCTGGCCCACGGGATCCCACAACCAGGTGGCCCCGTCGTCCTGGCTGGAGAGGAGGGTACCGTTACCCCCGCCCACCCAAACGCTGCCGTCCGGCGCCCAGGCCAGATCCAGGTAGCTGTAACCGTTGGTGATGGGAATCACGGCGTCGCCAAAGGCGGGGTCACCCGTGTCCGTGGGGGTGAATTCCGGATCGGGGAAGCGGATCCGGGCGCCCCGGCTCACCATCCAGAGGGCGCCGGAGGGAGTAAAGCCCATGGCTTGCACCCGCTGGCTGCTGGGACGCTGGTGGGGGGTCCAGCCGGTCTCGCCGGGATGCCAATCCGCGTAGAAGTTCCCCAGGCTGCTGACGCTCACGTAGCCACCGGTCTCGTCCCGCCGTAGATCCCGCACGGCGCCCGTGGCATCGTCCACCAGGGACGTCCAATGCTCGCCCCCGTCATCCGTGCGGTAAACGGCGCCCACGGTGGTGGCCAACTCCGCACGCTCCGGCCCCAGGGCAGTGACCAGATAGGGCTCACCCGGCAGCTTGTTGGTCAACAGCAGACGGGTCCAGGTTTGGCCCGTGTCGGTGCTGTGCAGCACCAGACCCGGTTGCCCCACAATCCAGCCCTCGTCCCCGGAGAAGTCGATGCTGATCAGACGAAAGTTTTCCTCGGCGGGCAAGTCCAGATCCCGCTCCTGCCAAGACACACCGCCATCGCTGGTCTCAAGGACCAGACGGTTGCTGCCCACAAGCAGGCCGTGATTCTGGTCACTGAAGGCCAGGTCCAGGCCGCTGGAGCGGGTGTCCAGGGGCACGGCTTGCCAAGGGCTCTCGGCAGCGGTGGCCAGCCTGGTGCTGACGCAGCCACTGAGGAGACCACAGACCAGCAACAGGCTGAGCAGGGAGCGAAGCAGAGGGGACATGGGGTGGAGCGACAAAAAGGGAGAGCGTGGTCAGCGGCGAGGAGGCACCGTCAACTCAATGCAGGGAGTAAAAGGACAGCAGGAATGCGGCAGCGAGCACCAGACCGCCAAAGATGAGGACGGTCTTCTGGCCCGGCGTCAGGCGATTGACGCCCAGGCCGTAGTCCAGGTTCTGGGTAAAGCCGCTGGGTCGATTTTGGGGACCCGCGTCCAAGAAGGCAGCTTTGGGGCTGCGGCAGACGGGACAAAGGAAATTGTCCGGCACTGCGGCGAATGGGGTGCCCCGGGCAATGCCCAGCTTGGCCACACCCTCGGCAGGCTCGTAACGATAGCCGCAACTGCGGCATTCATAGCTATGGCTGGCGGGATCACTGTCCAGTGGCCGGGCCATGGCCTCCGCCTCTGCCGCCCGGGTGATACGGGGCCGTTGGACACTGGTGAGCGGGGCGTCTCCAGGTGAGGAGTCGGGGTCAGAGGGCGTTGCCGGAGGTGGTGAGGAGGAGTTGGGGTTGGACGACATGGCGTCTGTGCTCTGGACACGGCTGAGGTGACTGTATTGCCGGAATCCCGCAGCAGTTGGGTGGGTTATCACACAATCCCGCCCGCCGCGGTGTCAGACTGCAGTGCCAAAGCACCCCAAGGCTACCTATGTTTGTTCTTGACGGGTACGACGCCCTTCTGGGCTTTCTCCTCATCGCAGCAGCGGTGCCGGCACTGGCGCTGGTCACCAACCAGTTGATTGGCCCCCGCCGTCGCCAGGGGGAGCGGACCACCACCTACGAATCGGGGATGGAGCCCCAGGGGGGCGCCTGGATCCAATTCAATATCCGCTATTACATGTTTGCCCTGGTGTTTGTGGTCTTTGACGTGGAGACGGTGTTTCTCTACCCTTGGGCCGTGGCCTTTCACCGCTTGGGGTTACTGGCCTTTGTGGAGGCCCTGATTTTCATTGCCATCCTGGTGGTGGCCCTGGCCTATGCCTGGCGCAAGGGCGCCCTGGAGTGGTCATGATTGCAGGCGGCCACTCACCACACAACCCCCCCGGCGTCGGACCCGTCCAGCACCACCCTGTCCCTGATCCAGCCCTGTGATGCCTGCCCCAACTCCAAGTTCCCCCCCGCAGCCCATGGTGCCGCCAGGGCAGCTTGCCCAGGTGCGCAGCTTGCGGGACGAGGCTTGCAATCCCGTGGGCAAGCCCCAGGTGACCCGTGACCTCTCCGAGAACGTCATTCTCACCACCCTGGACGACCTGCACAACTGGGCCCGCCTCTCCTCCCTCTGGCCTTTGCTGTACGGCACCGCCTGCTGCTTTATCGAGTTTGCCGCCCTGATCGGCAGCCGCTTCGACTTTGACCGCTTTGGCCTGGTGCCCCGCAGTTCGCCGCGGCAGGCGGATCTGATCATCACCGCCGGCACCATCACCATGAAAATGGCTCCGGCCCTGGTGCGCCTCTACGAGCAGATGCCCGAGCCCAAATACGTGATCGCCATGGGGGCCTGCACCATCACCGGGGGCATGTTCAGCGCAGACAGCACCACGGCGGTGCGGGGGGTGGACAAGCTCATTCCCGTCGATCTCTATATCCCCGGCTGCCCGCCCCGACCGGAGGCCATCTTTGACGCGATCATCAAGCTGCGCAAGAAGGTGGCCAATGAATCCGTGGCGGAGGCGCGCCTCAACACGCTTCCTACCCATCGCTACTGCACCGTGTCCCATGCCATGAAAATTGTGGCTCCAGTGGTTTCGGGTCGCTACCTTCAGGCGGAGAGCCAGCAGGCAGCCCTGGCTGCCTCCCAGGCGCCGTCCCTGGCGGCGTCGGCTTCACCCCCGCTCGAGAGCGAACTTCTGCCCACCCGCCCTGATGCATCCCCGTCCGTTGGCCAAGCCACCCCATGAGTGTGAGTGAACATGAGTGAAAACTCCTCCTCCCCAAGCACCCCCAAGGAAGCGCCCCAAGGGCCTGAGCCGGGAGTGGTCAGCCAGTGGCTGAGTCGCCAGGGCTTTGACCATCAGGTGCTGGAACCGGATCACGTGGGGGTGGAGACCATCGCCGTCGAGTCGCTGGTTCTCCAACCCGTGGCCGCGGCGCTCAAGGCGTCGGGCTTTGACTATCTACAGTGTCAGGGCGCCTACGACGAAGGGGTGGGGCGCCACTTGGTGAGCTTCTATCACTTGGTGAAGATGGGCGCCTTTACAGAGGGAGGCCGTGCGGAGGAGGTGCGCCTCAAGGTGTTTCACGACCGGTCGACGCCCGTGGCGCCATCCCTCTACGGTCTCTACCGCGGCGCCGACTGGCAGGAACGGGAATCCTTCGACATGTTCGGGATCTGCTACGAGGGCCATCCCCATCCCAAGCGGCTACTGATGCCGGAGGATTGGCAAGGCTGGCCCTTGCGAAAAGACTACGTTCAGCCGGATTTCTACGAAATGCAGGACGCCCATTGAGTATCCTGCCTTTCCCCCTAAGCTGCAGCCAGTGGGGACATCCGGACCCCGATCCGATCCTCTTCCACTGATTCCATGGTGGAATCTCGGCTGATCTGAGGGTTCTTCCGGCTGATGCGCAGTTGACTGCCCCGGGCGGCAAGGCACTGGTTCACCCAGGGGAGGATTTGGTGGGGCATGTCCGAATCGGCCATTTCCTGAGGGGTAACAAGAATGGCCGCAGAACCAACATGGAGGGCTTCCAGGAAGTCAGCCCACTGCTCCACCAGTCGTTGCTCCTCAACGGAGTGCAGGCCGCGCTCCCGCAGAAAGACGCTGCAGCGATCATAATTCCAGAGCACGCTACGGTTGGCGTTTTGCTCGGGCCGTTTGTAGGCGTAGCCTTGATCGATGGCTTCGGGAAAAGGCAGTCCGTCCTCATCCCGCAGCCCGGCTTGGCTGAGATGATGACCGCAATGGACAGCGGAGATGCCGAAGCGTCGGCCAAGCTCCGTCAGGGTGAGCCAGACTTGGTGGGACTGTTGGGGGAGGAGGGAGGAGGGAGGAGAGGGGGAGAAGAGGTTGTTCATTAAACTTCGATAGAGTCGCGAAGCAGTAACTTTGCAAATGTTTAATCCTCTTTCTGGCAACCGGCAACATGAATGGAGAAAGCTTCAGATTCTTTCCAGAAGAGTTGTGAATCGCTGAACAGATGAATTCACGAGAATTCAAAAATTCGTTTACCATGATCCACAGGTTGTTGGTGTCAGATGACACACTTCCCTCAAGCTGATCCAAACTCTTGATGGGGCGGCTTGTCTCAAGATATGGAGAGCCATCCATCAGGACGTGGTCACGGAACTGCCACCCAGATAGGCCTCCAGAGCCGGTGAAAAGACTTCTCGAATCACCGTCAGCACTTGCCCCCCCTTGAAAAAGCGATAGTGGCGACACCAAAGGGGGCCGGAGACGGAAAAGCGCTGCTCCAGAGCCGTACTGTCCACCTGTCCCAGGCCGTCCACCTCCCGGAACAGTTCCACCCGATCCTGGCACAGGCTGGCCCAGACGGGCTGGCGCAGATCCCGGAGATGGTCCTGGGCATCCTGCTGATTCCACCAGCTTTCAGCCCACACGAGGGTTTCCTCGCCACAGCGCAGCCAAACCTGCCGCCGCACCAAAGGACCGTTGAGTTCAGCCACCTCATGGGGTCGTTGAGGGGAGGGGAGGGTTTCCGGCTCCATGCCGATGAGTTCCACCTCCACCCTCTGACCGGTGAGCAGTTGCAGATGGCGGGTTGGGCTCCCGTCTCCCATGAGCATCAAGCGCCAGGCAGGGCTGAGTTGCACCGGGGCTTCCCCCCAAAGAACGCTACGACGACTGGCTGTCCAGAGAAAGCGCAGGTGCGGATCAGTTGAACAGAGAACCATGTACGAAGCTTAACGTTCCCCTGGTCCCGGGTGGGGCTCCCCATCCAGGTAGCTCTCCAAAGCAGGGGAAAACACTTCCCGGATCACGGTGAGCGCCTGTCCGCCCTTGAAGAGGCTGTAGGAGCGGCTCCAAAAGGGTCCCGTCCTGCCGAAGCGCTCTTGCAACCGTGGATCCTGAACCTGTCCCAGTTGGTCGATGTCTCGATTCAACTCCACGAGATCCCCCCTGAGGTTATGCCAGATGGTGACGTTTCGGTCACGGAAGATCTCTTGCGCGGTTTGCTGATTCCACCAGCTTTCGGCCCACATGAGGGTTGCCTTGCTACAGAACTTCCACACCTGTCGTCGCAGGAAAGGAGGAGCGACCAGGTCTTGAGCGCCGTTGGGGCACTGGAGAGGAAGCTCGGTTTCCGGTTGCATGGCGATGAGTTCCACCTCAACCTCGTCACCCGTCAGCGACTTCAAATGGCGCGTGGGGCTACCGTCACTCATGAGCATGAGGCGCCAGAAGGCAGGCAACGGCACAGGACTCTGTCCTGCCAGGACATCCCTGAAATTCGCCGACCAACAGAAAGACTCTGCGTTCAGGAGAAGAGGAAGGGGCAAGGAACCTGTGATGGCCTCAGTCCAGCTTAAATGTCAGGCCGGTTCAGGCCGGAACCCCGGAGCTTTGATCCTGCCGCCGCCGCTGTAGTTCCAGCCAGAGGAGGAGGGCGTTGACATCCGCTGGACTGACCCCCGGAACGCGGCTGGCCTGCCCCAGGGTCAGGGGTTGCACATGGCTGAGGTGCTCCCGGGCCTCTTTGGAGAGGGTGGTAATGCTGTGGTAGGGGATGGTGGGCGCCAAGGGGCGACCGTGCTGCTCGCGCACCACGGCAATCTGCTGGCGTTGTCGCTCCAGGTAACCGCTGTACTTGACGTCGATTTCCGCCCCGTCCCGAACATCCGGGGGGACGTGGGGGGAGATGAGCCCATGGCGGAGAAGATCGGAGCTGTGGACACCTGGTCGGCGCAAGAGTTCCGCCAGGGTGATGGAGCCCTTGATGGCGGCGCCGCTGGCCTTGGCCAGGGCCACACCCGCCGGATCACCGGCCTTGAGGCGGGTGGTCTCCAACAGGTCTTGCTGCGCCTGAATGGCCAGTTGCTTGGCCTCAAAAGCACGCCAGCGGCGATCATCCACCAGTCCCAACCTCCGCCCCACGGGTGTGAGCCGCCGATCAGCGTTATCACCCCGCAGCAGGAGCCGATACTCACTGCGACTGGTGAGGACCCGGTAGGGCTCCCGCAGGTCTTTGCTCACCAAGTCGTCAATCATGGTGCCCATGTAGCTGCTGTCCCGGGACAACACATGGGGCGGCTGACCCCCCACCTGCCGCGCCGCATTGAGACCAGCCAGCAGACCCTGGGCCGCCGCCTCCTCATAGCCGGTGGTGCCGTTCAACTGGCCCGCTGTGTACAGGCCGCCGATGCCCTTCACCGCCAGACTGGGCCAGCACTGGGTGGCGGGAACGTAGTCGTACTCCACCGCATAGGCGGGCCGCAGCATGACGCAGTGCTCCAACCCCGGCAGGGTGCGCAGCAACTGCAACTGCAAAGACTCGGGTAGCCCCGTGCTGAAGCCCTGGATGTACAACTCAGGGCTGTCCAGACCTTCGGGTTCCAGAAAAATCTGGTGGGACTCCTTCTCGGCAAAACGGACAATTTTGTCCTCGATGGAGGGGCAATAGCGGGGACCCTTGGCATCCAGAAAGCCCCCATAGATGGGTGTGAGGTGGAGGTTGTCGCGAATCAACCGGTGGGTGGCGGCAGTGGTGCGGGTGATGTGGCAACTAAGCTGGGGACCACTGATCCATGCCTCGGGATCAAAGCTGAAGTAGCGATCCGCCCCATCACTGGGCTGGGCCTCCAGGTCCTCCAAGGCCACACTGTCCCGCTCCACCCGGGCGGGGGTGCCGGTTTTGAGACGGTCCATCTCCAACCCCAGCCGCTGTAGAGCATCGGTCAAGCCTGTGGCCGCCGCCTCCCCGGCCCGGCCAGCGCTTTGAGAGCGGCCCCCGATCCAGATGCGCCCCCCCAGAAACGTGCCGGTGGTGAGCACCACCGCCTCGGCGCCGTAGCGACTGCCGAAGTAGGTTTCCACCCCATGGATCCGCAGGTTGCCCTCGCCGCGGCTGCCGCTGATGAGCAGGTCGGTCACCATGGCCTCTCGCAGGGACAGGTTGGGTTGTTCTTGCAGGAGACGTTGCATGCCAAGGGCATAGCGCCGCTTGTCGGTTTGGGCCCGCAGCGCCCAAACCGCCGGGCCGCGGCTGGCGTTCAGCAGGCGCTTTTGAATGGCGTGGGCATCCGCCAAGCGGCCAATGACGCCCCCCAGGGCATCCACCTCGTGAACCAACTGGCTTTTGGCGGGGCCGCCCACGGCGGGATTGCAGGGCTGCCAGGCGATGCGATCCAGATTGAGGGTAAACAGAGCGGTGGAGCAACCGAGGCGGGCGGCAGCCAAAGCGGCTTCGCAGCCGGCGTGGCCACCGCCCACGACGATCACGTCGAACCGTTCACTGCAAGAATGATCCACGGTTCCACTTTAAGCGGGGCTGCGCTGGTGCTGAAGCGTCGGCCAAATCCTCTCAACATCATCAAACTGCTGAAGGAGGGATGACCACGATCACCACCCAACCCCACACCAAGCTCAAGCCGGGAGCCGTGGTCCGTTGTCGTACCCGCCGTTATCTGGTGGAAGACGTGCAAGCTCCCCTGGAACCAGGTGGGGACACGGTGGTCTCCATGGCTTGCATGGAAGATGACGCCATTGGCGGCCGGCTGACGGTGTTCCGAGAGCGGGAGATCGACTTTGCAGTGCTTGGGGAAAGCAGTTGGGAGGCCGTGGCCCAGCGTGGATTTGACCAACCCAAGCAGTTCGCCGCTTATATCAACACTCTCCGTTGGAACTGTGTTACCGCCACGGACGCCCACCTTTTCCAGGCCCCTTACAGGGCGGGAATTGACGTGAAGGCCTACCAGTTGGAACCACTGCGTAAGGCCCTGCAGATGCCGCGGGTGGGTCTGTTTATCGCTGACGACGTTGGCTTGGGGAAGACCATTGAGGCTGGCTTGATTCTGCGGGAGATGCTGTTGCGGCAGCGGATCAAGCGGGTCGTGATCAGTTGCCCACCTTCAGTGCTGCGGCAGTGGCAGGAGGAGATGGCGAACCGCTTCGGCTTGGCGTTCACGGTGATGGACCGGGCCTATGTGGCCAAAGTGCGCCAAGAGCGCGGCTACGGCGCCAATCCCTGGAGCACCCATAGCCGCTTTCTGATTTCCCATGCGCTCTTGCGTCATTCGGAATATGCGGCACCGCTGCGGGTGTGGCTTGAGGAAGGCAAATGTGGGGAGAATCGGGCGCCGCTGCAGTCGCTGTTGATCCTGGATGAGGCCCATAACGCTGCACCCGCCGGCAACACCCTGCGCTATGCAGTTGATTCTGGTCTGACGCGCAGCCTCAGGGATCTGGCGCCCCTGTTCGAGCACCGGCTGTTCCTCTCGGCCACTCCGCATAACGGCCACAGCAACAGCTTCACCGCGCTGTTGGAACTGCTGGATCCAACGCGCTTTGTGCGCGGTGTGCCGTTTAACCCCAGGGATCTGAACAGCGTTCTGGTGCGGCGCCTGAAGGACGACTTGCGGCGCCTTGGCGAGGAATTCCCCGAGCGTGTGGTGCAGCCGCTCACCATTCCCAGAGGAAGCCTGCCAACCGAGACCCCGGAACTGGGACTGTCAAGGCTGTTGCAGGCATACTGCAAACAACGGCAGCAGCGCCTGGTTCAAGAGGGGGCCAGCAAACGCCAGCGCAATGCCGACCGGTTGGTGACCACCAATCTGCAAAAGCGTCTGCTCAGTTCCATTGAGGCCTTTGCGCGCACGCTCAAGGTACACGCAAACACCATGGAAGCCCGGCAGCAGCAACGTCATGGGGCTTTGGCGGCTGCGGAAGCATCTCTGGATCTCCTACGGGGTGGCGCTGATCGGGACAGCGATACTGCCGAGCTCCCGGAAGATGAGCTGCTCACCATGGAGGCCGCCCAGACCCGCGCTGCCCTGCGGGAGACGGTGGACACCAATCAGAGCGATTTGGACATGCTGGAGGCCATGGGGACAATCGCTGAAGCAAATCGCTACCGCCCGGATCCACGCATCCACAAGCTGGAGGCTTTTTTACGCCAGCACTTCTGCCACAATCTCGGAGAGGCTCAGGCAAGATGGGCGCCAACGCGCCTGTTGATTTTTACCGACTACGTCGATACCAAGCGCTATTTAGAGCGTCAACTGCGTGTGCTTCTGGGAGATGACGACGCCAGTCGCCGCATTGCTTCTTTCACCGGTGGCATGGGCGACGAGAGCCGGGAGCGGTTGAAGGCTCGATTCAACGCCGATCCGGAAGAGGAGCCGCTGCGGATCTTGATCGCCACCGATGCGGCCCGGGAGGGGGTCAATCTGCAAAATCACTGCCGCCACCTGATCCATTTTGACATTCCCTGGAATCCCGGCAAGCTTGAGCAGCGCAACGGCCGGATTGATCGCAAACTGCAGCGTGCTCCTCGGGTCTGGTGTCACTACTTCGTGCTGGAGGACCGCCCGGAAGATCGGGTGATGGACGTGTTGGTGAAAAAAACAGAGGTGATCCGCAAGGAGTTGGGATCCCTCTCGCCGCTGGTGCAACGTCAAAGAGCCTGCACGTGGGCCGCCGGGGCGCGCCGTGGGCCATCCCCAGGCCATCCCTAGAAGACGACTATGGTAGGATATGTTGCCCACAAAACCATTCTCATGCCCAATTCTCTTCCTCCAGGCCAGCCCACAGCCACTAAAACTGTTACACAATTAACAGATAATTTAGGTCTGTTTCTGTTTAGCCATTTTGCCGGTTATTTACTTTCTCCTGTTTTCTGGTTTTACCCATTGTCAATGGCCTACGTTCATGGAAAATATCCTTCTATCAAAGACTTTAAGGCACTAGTATTTACGAATAGATTTATTAAATGCTCTTTAGTTGGTTGGTTATTGTCTTTAATACCTATATTAGGTTTTGCTTCTCTACCATTTTACTCTCATTACGTCTTTACTAAAGACGACGAACCTTTCGATCTTATCAGAGAATCAATGTCAGAATCTCTTGAAGATCCATCTTTCATTATTAAATCTACAATAGCGGCAATTGTAAGCTGTTTTGGTATATTTTTATGTTTTGTTGGTCAAATAATTACAATTCCATTAGCTTGTATATTTATTTATGGAGAAATGTTAAATATAACGGAAAAATTAATAACGCCACTAAAAAAGAGACTTCATAAGAAGACAGTTAAGGAAACTATCGAGGAGACTTCTAATGAGACTTCCAAAGAGCCTTCCCAGTCACCATTTTCTAATCGTAAAGATAGAGTTGATATTCTGATGAAGACAAAAGATGCGATTAATAATGATAATTTATCCCAACTAAGACTATTAATTACTAGGGACGGTTTAGATCCTAATTATACAATTTTACCTGGAGAATGGACTTTATTACATAAATCAATTGAAGATGGAAAAGTAGAAATAGCAAAATTATTGATTGACTCTGGAGCAAATATCTATGCTAAGGGAGGTTGGAGTAAAAGAACTCCTTTAGGATTAATCATTCAGCAAAATAACTCTTTCCTAATGGAGTATCTTATCAGTAAGGGTAACTTTAACAGTGAAAAGGGAAAATGGGCTACAGGTTATTGTAAGTGGAAAATAATTAAAGCACTAAATAATTTTAATGAAGTCTGTGGGTTAATCGCATCAAGCAAAACAATTTCTTCCTCTAATAAAATATCTTTACCTTATGAAGATCTAAAGGCCGCTATAATGTTTGACAATAAAGATTTATGGATTAGATTTAATAATGACCCGAATATTGTAGACCAGGAAGTAAGGGAAAGCGGATTCTACCATAATTTATCGATTAGAATTGATGGTAAAGATTTTAAGTGGGAAGGGAAAGAAGGCTCACAATCCAGTAATGATATAATTCTTAATTATGAAGAACATCTACAGCTATTAATTAATGGAAAAATTTTATCTATTAGCTTACCTTTATATCAGCAAGGTCATGCTATTTTCACTTGGAAAATAAACGGAATTGCTGAATCATTACTTGAGATCTTTAGTTATAATAATGAAAAAACAGGCTAATTAAATAGGAAAACCCTGGAGCCATCCCCAGGGCCACCGTCAGACCAACCCCAGGGCTGTCCCATCCAGTGACTCTTAGCATTGTTTGTCTAATCCATGGCTGCCACCTCAGCCCCCATGGCAGGATTGCCCCACCGATAAGGCAACTCAACCCACACACATTCCAGCTTTTTGACATCATGCCCCGTCGTTCCCCCACCGTTGACCCCGAGCTGAGAGCACACCAGGAATGGCTGGGCTATTTGCAGCCGGTGGGGTTGGTGGTGGCCCCGGCGGCCATCCGGGACGCCGGTTGGGTGTTGACCCGCAGCGGCAGTGATCTCGTTGAGCGACAACAGCGCTATCGGGATGCCCTGGAACGCCTCAATCCCGTTGAAGACGCCGCCCTGAAGGAGGCGCTGCGATCCCAGCGCAAACGCATCAACGCCACCCTGCGCCAACGGAATCGAGACCTGGCCAAGATGAACAAGACCGCCGCAGTGGAAGAACCCCTTGGGGTGATTCCAGGTCTAAAGGAGCAGATTGATGTTCCGGCGTTGGATCTTCAGACCCTATCCAGGCAAGAGCGCCAACAACTCTCCGCGGACCAGAGGCACTGGCAACGGGGGCTGGAAGCCATTGAAGGTGAACTCACCAGCGAACCGAAGCGCATTCAGGAAAGCTATCGGGTGATCACCCACCGGCTGGAGCCCGCCGGTCTTGTCTATCTCTGGCCCATCAGCGGATAGGGATGGCTGCCACCAATCTGCCCGCCTGGGCGCCGCGCTACACCTACAGCAACCACTTGGTGGCGGATCTCTGCGCCACGGCGGCAGCCCGCGCCGTAGTGGAATTCCTGCCGCTCCCCCCGGACGAGAATTTGCGCTTGCGCCATGGGGCCTATCAGCGCAGCACCCGCAGCAGCACCCGCATCGAGGGCAACCCGTTGGATGATGAAGCCGTGCAGCTTGCGGTGGCCAGCAGTGATCGCACCGGCAGCAAAGCGGAACAGGAGGTGCGCAACTACTGGCGCGCCCTGGACATGGTGGAGGATTGGTCTCAGAGCAAGCAGCTCCTGAGCGAGGCATGGATTCAGCAGCTTCACGCCGTGGTGATCGTGCGGGGACGGGGCCGTCGCCGGCAGCGCAGCCCCTACCGCAGCACGGAAGTGCCGGTGGTGGACAACCTGACGCACCGCATTGACTACGCTCCACCTTTTCCCGATGGCGTTCCCGCCCTGATGGGGCAACTGTGCCAGTGGTGGCAAGAGAGCGAGAACCTCCCTGCCGTGGTGCGGGCCGCTCTGCTGAGCCATCGCTTTATCTCCATCCATCCTTTCGACGACGGCAACGGCCGTTGCGGCCGCTTGCTGGCCACCGCATCCCTTGGGCGCTGTGGCTACGACTTCCGTGGGTTCTTGAGCATTGAAGAGTGGTTCAGCAAGGATCGGGAGGCTTATTACGCGGCCCTGCAACTAGGCTGCCCGGTCAATTTCTACGATGGCCGCCATGATCCGGACCACAGTCCCTGGCTGGTGTTTTTTACTGATGTGGTGTGCCAAGCGGCTGCGGCCCTGGCCCAGCAGGCCCGCCAGGAGCCAGCGGCTCCCCACCCCTGGGAAGCGTTGGACCGGCGCAGCCAACAGTTGCTGACCCGCCTCCGGGCACGGGTTGTCGCCGGGCAGGCTCATGCCGAACTGTTCAAACCCGGCGACCTGGAGGGGTGGTTTGCCATCTCGTCCACCACCGCCCAGGAGTGGCTTAAGGCATGGGAGCGGGAGGGCTTCCTGCGTCCCGCCAAGGAGGGCCAGCGCATTCGCACTTGGCGCTTGGTCCAACCATGGGCCGGTTGGGTGTTAAGCCAACCGGAGCAACGGGAATAAGACAACCGGAAATAGGGTTTCTACCAGCCTCCTGGCTGCCCCATCAGTCTCCATGGCAGGATTGCCCCACCGATAAGGCAACTCAACTCCCACACGTTCCAGCTTTTTGACGCCATGCCCCGTCGCTCCCCCACCGTTGCCCCCGAGTTGAGAGCGCACCAGGAATGGCTGGGCTATTTGCAGCCGGTGGGGTTGGTGGTGGCCCCGGCGGCCATCCGGGACGCCGGTTGGGTGTTGACCCGCAGCGGCAGTGATCTCGTTGAGCGACAACAGCGCTATCGGGACGCCCTGGAACCCCTCAATCCCGCTGAGGACGCTGACCTGGAGGACAACAGCAAGGGATTCTCCCGTCTGAACGATCTATTGATGGAGCACCTGGGCTGGAGCGAGGATCAAATCCGGAGCGATCCCACCCAGCTTAAGGCCTATGCCAAGGCGTTGCCGGAACTGGGGGAAACCCTGAAGCCCACCGCCGTGATCCCCGCCGTGACGGGCCATGGGGCGCAGATGCTGGTGAAAGAGTTGGCGCCGCTGACGCCCCTGGACCGGAAGACCAGTGATGGGGAGCATGTATGGCGGGCCACGCCGCAAGAGCGCTTTGAGCGATTGCTGCGGGAAACCGGCGTCGAAGCAGGGTTCCTGTTCAACGGCGGTCAACTGCGCTTGGTGGTGGCGCCCAAGGGGGAGAGTTCCGGCCATCTCACCTTCCCGTTGCAGGAACTGGCAGAGGTGAGCGGCCGGCTGATGTTCTCGGCCCTGGATCTGCTGCTGGGCCAGAGCCGTGTGTTTTTTGATCCCGACGGCGCCCGGCTGGCGGACGTGCTCAAGGCAAGCCGCAGCTTCCAGGCGGTGGTGAGCAACACCCTGGCGGATCAGGTGTTGTCAGCGCTATGGGACCTGCTGCGGGGCTTTGCGCAAGCACCAACCCACCCGGCGCCCAGGGAAAACGCTGCTGAGTTTCATTCCGGACGAGAACCCGCAACGGCTCTACGGCGGTTTGATCACGGTGTTGATGCGCCTGGTGTTTCTGCTCTACGCGGAAGACGAGGCCTTGATGCCTGCTGATGCGGTGTATGAGCAGAACTACAAGGTGAGCGGGATCTTTGAGCAACTCCAGCAGGACGCTGCGGAGTTCCCCGACACCATGGAGCAGCGCTACGGCGCCTGGGCCGGACTCATGAGTCTCTGTCGGCTGGTGTTCCACGGCGGCGGCGCCACGGCAGACTATCTCCCGGCGCGGCGCGGGCAGTTGTTTGATCCTGGGGTGTATCCGTGGCTGGACACCCCGTGGCTCAGTGACGGGGTGGTGCTCAACGTGCTGCGCAACCTGCTGGTGGTGAACGGGGAGCGCATCAGCTACCGGGCGCTGGACGTGGAGCAGATTGGTTCGGTGTACGAGGGCATCATGGGCTACCAGGTGCGGCGCATGGGCGGGCGCTGCATTGGCGTCAAAAGCAAGCCCCAGGGCGCCAAAAAGCAACTCACCACTGCCATTGACCTTGATGCACTGCTGACGCTGGATGGGGCCAACGTAAAAAAATGGCTGGAGGATCAAGCCCAGACCAAGCTGCCCACCAAAGCAGCGCGGGCCTTGAAAACTGCCAGCAGCGAGGCGAACGTGCTGGAGGCGTTGGCGCCGCGCATTGATCGAGAGCTTTTCGATGGCCCGCAGCCCGCTGGCAGCTTGGTGTTTCAGCCGACGGCGGAGCGGCGTTGCAGCGGCAGCCACTACACGCCCCGTTCCCTGACCCGGCCCATCGTGGAGGAGGCGCTGCGGCCATGGCTGGAGCGTTGTGAGCGCAAGCCCACAGCCGCTCGGATTCTCGCGTTGAAAATCTGCGACCCGGCCATGGGCTCCGGCGCCTTCCTCGTGGAGACCTGCCGTTATTTGGCGGAGTTGCTGGAGCAGGCCTGGATCCGGGAGGGTTTGCCGCCAGCCCTCCAACCGGGTGGTGGCGCCCATGGGGAAGAAACCTTGATTATATCCCGCCGCTTAATTGCTCAAAGCTGTTTGTACGGGGTGGATAAAAATCCCTTCGCTGTCAATCTGGCCAAGCTATCCCTCTGGCTGGTAACACTGAGCAAAGACGCGCCCTTCACCTTTGTGGATCACGCCCTCAAGTGTGGCGATTCCCTGGTGGGCTATGGCGACACGGAGATCAGTGACTTTTTCTCGAAAGTCCAACTGACATTCCTTGACGAGCAGTTAAAAGTTCTGCCGAAGCTGAGCACCGCTCGCCAGACAACCTTTGGCATGGATAGCCGTGACGATGCCACAGACTGGCAAAAGCGGCAGGAACTAGCCCATCAAGAAGAGGACGCCAAACCCTTAAAGCTCGTTGGTGACCTCATGGTGGCGGCCTTCTTTAACAGCAGGAAACCCAAAGAGCGGGAAGAGAAAGCCCGTGTCTACGCAGCGATGGTGGGCGATGCCTTTCGTGATGAAGGCTTAAATGAGGCTGTGCAGCAGCTTCTCAACCGCCTCAAAGACGGCGAACACGGCATCACCCCTTTCCATTGGCAGATGGAGTTTCCAGAAGTATTCAACCGCGATCAACCAGGCTTTGACGTATTTGTTGGCAATCCGCCCTTTGCGGGCAAAAACACCATCGCCAAGGGTTCACCAGCCGCCATTCTCGACTGGTTCAAACATATCCACGAAGGTAGCCACGGCAATGCCGACCTGGTGGCCCATTTCTTTCGCCGCTGTTTTAACTTGCTGCGGCCCGGTGGATCATTGGGATTGGTTGCCACCAACACCATCGCCCAAGGGGATACCCGCAGCACAGGCCTAAGCTGGATTTGTACCCATGGCGGCGCCATTTACGCGGCCCGCAAGCGTTACAAGTGGCCCGGCGTGGCGGCAGTGGTGGTAAGTGTGGTGCATGTGCTCAAGGGTAACTATGCAGGTAAGAAGTGGCTGGATGGGCAGTCGGTGGACAAGATCACCGCGTTTCTGTTCGCCAATGGCGGCCATGAGGATCCCAAACCACTGGCCGCCAATGCAGGCAAGAGCTTTCAGGGCAGCACCGTGTTTGGGTTGGGCTTCACTTTTAATGACTCAAGCGATGCTAGTGACGAAACTTCTGGGACTCCCTCGCCAATCAAAACGATGGAGCGCTTGACTGCTAAAGCTCCTAAAAATCAGGACGTTATTTTCCCTTTAATCGGTAGCGAGGAAGTTAACAACAGTCCCACTCATGCTTATCATCGCTATGTGATTAACTTTGGTGGACGTAGGGAAGAGGAGTGTCGGCATCAATGGCCAGAACTCATGAAGATTGTGGAGCGGAAAGTAAAGCCAGGACGCATCGGCTTACCTCCTAAGAACGCCTGGAACAAACAAGTAGCTGCAAAATGGTGGTTGTTTGGAGCTGATCGTAAGGAGCTTGCTCTGGCAATTGATGGCTGCGACCATATCCTGGTTTGCCCAGGAGGATCCACGGCCACAAAGCACTTCTCCTTTGCTTTTCTTTCCTCCAATCAAGTCTATCTAAATACTTTGTGTGTTTTTCGACTAGGTGCCTATGATCTATTTGGACTTCTTACATCACGACTACATGATGATTGGAGTCGGTTCAACTGTGCCACCTTAGGTGATGGACTGCGATACAATTCATCAGCGTGCTTTGAGACTTTTCCATTTCCCGCTGCTCTTCTTGAACATTTACATGGAAGTCAAGAAGCAGCCATCCAGCGTCAGACTCTCGAATCCCTTGGCAAGCACTACTACCAATTCCGCGCCGCGCTGATGGTGGAAAACAACGAGGGTCTTACCAAAACCTACAATCGTTTCCACGATCCTGAAGAAACAGATTCCCAAATCATGGAGTTGCGCCGTCTCCACAGCGAGATGGACCAAGCCGTGCTGAATGCCTACGGCTGGCACGATGTGCCCACCACCTGCGGCTTTGGCCTCGATTACCTCGATCCTGATGAAGACACCCAGCTTCCCGACGAGTTGCAAGACCGGATCGATAGTGGCAGTCTCTTTTTCCGGAATGCTGAAGATGCCATTGACTTTCAGGATCAACTCAAAGCCCATGGCGCCATCAGTGCCAGAAAGACGCTGCCCTGGCGTTACCGCTGGCCCGATTCCGTGCGGTATGACGTGTTGGCCCGCCTGCTGGCCCTCAATGCCGAGCGCTACGCTGAAGAGGTGGCGCAGGGGTTGCACAGCGGCAAGAAGAAGGCTGCCACGGCCAGCGGGAAGGCGGGAAGACGGCGGGGTCGGCCACCGAAAACCCCGCCGTCTTCCCAGGGGGGGAGCCTGGATCTCCGCTGATGAGCTTTACCATCTCCACCAGCCAGCGCCATGCCGTCGCTCTGGCCTGCCGGCGGCACCATGTGAAGCACATGCACCTGTTCGGCTCGGCCGTGCGGGATGATTTCCAGCCGGGCTGTAGTGATCTGGACTGGTTGGTGGAGTTCCAGTCTCTGGAGCCCACGGCCTTGGTGGATGCCTATTTCAGTCTGGAGCAGCAACTCGCCAGTATCCTGGACCAACCGGTGGACCTGGTGATGGCGGGCGCCATCCACAATCCCCATGTGTGGGCCGAGATTCAGGCCAGCAAGCAGTTGATCTATGAAGCGTAATCCCAAGGTCTTCCTCTACGACATCATCGAGGCCGCCGATGCCGTCACCATGGCTGTAGCTGGCCTTACCCTTGAGGACGACAAAGCCAGCCGTCTGAGTCGATCCGGCCCTGTTTGCCGGTGGGGTGATCGTTGGATCCCTGCCTGGCCTGAGGAAGCAGTGCGATGGATTGCATTTGCCGTCAAGGCTTTTGGTACGGATTTCCGTACTAATGGCTGCGGGATCAGAGCGCTAGACAGTCCTGAAAGGGCCCACATAAGGCCTTGACTCCCTTGTCATAGCAAGGCTTTTCAAAAGAACGGGACTGAGGCGGAAGGAGTTTCCCAATCCTCCCCGAGGTTCCCCGGCACTTCTTAAATAAAGATGATAAAACTCTTTTCTAATAATGAAGAAATCTAAGAATGCCAGGGAGTTCCTTCCAAATCCACTTATAATTTTGAGCTGTCAATGCCACTGCACAGGAGTGGTATCCTCTTACCAAGCTTCAGTGAGTGCCCAGTCAGGGCCGCAGCCTGCTATAAGCAAGACAGTGACTCCTCCCCAGGAGAGAACCAGCACCCAGGTGGAACTGACACTCGGGAAAACCGTTCGCTTGTTCTTCTCCAGGACCACCGAGCAGCCTGCAGAGGGTGGCGGGAGGCCAAGCAGCCATGAGAAGCCTTGTGGTTGACCACGATTGGGGCCACTGGCCTGGGCTGCGACACCTCACCCTCCACATCTGCCGGATGTGGCCCAGCTTTATAGCAGTTTGGACCAAGACAGCCCGCAATGTCCCAAATCTTAGTCAACGAAAGGATGATGCCGTTGACAACAGCTCCTGACAACCATTCTCCACGCGTGAGGGAAGGTGATCGTCCTTAAAGATTTTTTTCTTTGGCTTCTTGGATCCACCCCAAACGCTTCAGCTCACGATAGATAAATGGTTGGCGTTCTTCCATGAAGTCAGAACCGTAATGGTTGTCCTTGTCCAGAAAATCTTCGACATACTGATTGCGTCTTATCTTCACTCTACGCCTATTCAGGCCCAGATCTTGAATTGTCCTGCCAATCTTTTCCTGTTCTGAAGTGGTCAGCGACGAATCTGGAACCACGATCCAGTCGCCATTATCATCTTCTTTAAGCTCCATAATGTCACGAGTCAGTCGGATAGGATCGTGTTCCTCAGGGATGAGATGGTCTTTCTTGCACTCGTTATCAATTACATTCCAGGTCCAGCGCAGGTTACTCCACTCATAAGCCAGATAAGCTGGGCTGCGAGACCTGGGCTGAAAATGATCGATGCTATGGGTTGAGCGCAGAGTGCCATCCTGTTGGCGCTCTTCCTCCAGGACAAAGCAGGAGTAGACACAGCGATTGTTGTAGCCTGTACGTAGCTCATCCTTGACTGCCCTCCAGAAGTTGCCAGCACCATTTCTCCAGATACTGCTACCATTTTGCGGCTCCTGCTGGGGATCCTGTCCTTGCCGTTGCAAGAAAGCCAGGCCTCTTTGCCGCACTGTTGAATCAAAACAAGCCGGCTCTTGTGGCATTGATATGGGAATCATGTGGGAATCATGGTCGCTGGCCACCCTGCCGCTCGGCAAAACGCCAACGACTCCAGAAGGGATCCGTGCTCCCCAGCACCTTCTGCAACTCCTGTTCAAGACGCTGCACCTCTTGGGAATCGACGGCCTCCCCTCGCTCTATTTGATGAATGGCCCTCCGCGCTGCTCTGAGGATCTTCTCCCGTTCCAGAGAGCCGGTGTCGTCCTGGTGGAAGGCTTCGCTCCGCAGCCAACTGTTGGCGTCACCCAGCCTCGTAAAGTCCTGCTGGATTAGCTCCACCCGCCTGGTTTCCGGGTTCAGGTCCAGATCCCACCAGCGGTCCTGATTGGGGTCAAAGTGTGGTTCCACTGATGCCATCACCAGGGGAGAGTGGGTCACCAGGAGAAGCTGCACAGTCGTCTGGCGGTGAAGTCCCTGCACCACCTGCAGCAACGCCCTCACCACCCGCCGTTGCCAGGAGGGATGGAGATGGGCTTCTACTTCGTCAATAAGGAAGATCATCTGGCGGGAAGGTGGTTTGGCCAGGAGTTCGCTGGCCCGTTGATGCTCCTGCCAGGCCCACACCAACAGGTAGGCCAATGCCAGAATCCGGCGCACGCCCGAGGAGCCATGCGCCACCGGCACGGGCACCTCGTCCGCGCCAATGATCGTGGGGTAGTCGGTTGCGTCGTCGCGACGAAGGCGTTGTAGTGGCCCCGGCTTCAACATGTGGGGCTCGGGAGAGAGCACCTCTAACACCTGCTTCAATTGCGCAAAGGCCTCGCCGTTTTCCCTCTGCCAGTTGGCCCAGTCCCGTATCAGTCCGTTGCACAGCCAGTTGCGCTCGTCGGCAGCATTGACTTTGCCCCTCCACACTTCCTGGTTGCTGAACACATAGGCCTTGATCTTTTCTGGCGCATCACTGTTGCCCTTGCGCTTCCAGGCGTTACGGGCCGGGTCCCACAAGGCGAAGGAGCCATCGGCCATGGCGTAAAGCACCAGCCCCGGGTTCACGGGGCGGCCGGCATTGCCAAGCCAGGTCTCCTCCTCCAGATCAAAGCGGCAAGCATATTCACTCTCTTGTCGCTGCTCCCCGTCCACAGTGAACGTCAACGTGGCCGTCTGTTTGCGATCCCTCGGCAATGCCATGGCGCCGTTGGTCAGGCCTGGATTCACCTCCTGGGGCCACCGTCGGGTGAGGCAATACCAGGCCACGTCCAGCAAGAAGCTCTTGCCCAGGCCGTTATCGCCGGTGATCAAGTTCAGGCGCAGCGCCAGCGGGTCCAAGGCCAACTCCGGTGCTGGACCCACGTTCTTCAGATGCAGACGGTGGAGCATGGCAACGGGGCATCCGTGGAGACGGATTGAGGCTAAAGGCGCTGGGACGTGAAGGTCTATGGTAGGCGTTCATTGTAGAACCAGAGAAGTCTGCAAGCATGGCCACCTCTGCCCAAATCCGCCAACAGCTTGTGGCTGCTCTGCGCAGTGACCTGATCGGACCGGGTTGGGACGACCACGCCCGTCGCCATGAACAACTGCAACAACCGCCTTCGGTTTGGTACACAACCGGCTTCCTCGTGCCCCACGTCTTCCAGCAGGAAGCCAAGCGTACCTCAGAAAACGGGCAGCTTTCGTTCCTGGATCTTGCTGGAGAAGAGCCCAGCAACGATGCAGCCAAGCGCCTTGAGAGGAAGGAGGGTGACGAGGACGCCAACGACTCCCTCGACCAGGGCAACACGCGGCGCAGTTGGTTTCCGTCGTCGCTGGGCCTGAGCTTCATTCTTGAGCAGGGTTCTACGCTGGCGGTCACCGCCTCCTGGGGCGACTATGCCCCACCTGCTGGTGGGGATGACAACAGCAGCAAAGTGTGGGTGCGTAGCCCCCAAAGGCAGCAGGTCAGTCTGTCAATTGACGGACCAGGCGCCAGTGATAACATTCCACTTGAGAGCAACCCCGAGGGGATGTGCTTGCGCTGGATCGCCAGGCCTGCACCAAGGAAACTGGGCTACCCCAGTAACCAGTTGTCTGTCTCTCTCTTTCTACTCAACAGGCGTCCGGCGCCAAATACAAATCGGATTCGTCATCGTGATCCAGTTTCCGCTTTTCAAGTTGAGTTGAGTTTGAAGTGTGAAACAGGCTTTTCAGCACGTCGTGATGCCTTGCAGTTGGCAGATAAAGACGCTGATGAACAGCTTGCTGCGTTGCAATACAGGCGGGATTACTGCTTCGCCAGCGGGCACAATGTTGCCGTGACCGAAGGGGAAGCCACGTCAAACCAGCCTGATCGCTGCCACACCCTTACCACCACATGGCTGCCCACAGCCAAGGTGCGCCACACTCTGCCGGAACCTCCGCCGCACATCAACGTGCCCATGGAAATGGAAGCCCTCGCGGATTTAGCCGCAAGCGAGCGGATCACCGGGTGCTTGATGCCAATGGTGCAAGCCTACCGGGATTGGATTCTTCAGCAACCGAAGCACCCAATTGTCAACCAAGAGCAGAAAGAAACGGCAAAAAAGCTTCGGAGCGATTCCCAGTACTGTGCTGAGCGCATCAACAGCGGCATCCAACTGCTTGGTAATCCCCTGGTGCGGGAAGCCTTCCGCACCATGAATCTGGTAATGGCCAAGGCCCAGCGCCAACGCATGGCGTTTGACGCCAAGGTTCCGCCGGATCAAGTCGGCACAGCTCCGAATACCCGCACACCTGGTTGGCGGTTTTTTCAGTTGGCGTTTGTGCTGATGAATCTGCCGGGTCTAGCAGCGCCAGAAACGTCCAACGGGAAGCTTGATCGGGAGACCGTTGAGCTGCTGTTTTTTCCCACAGGCGGCGGCAAAACCGAAGCTTACCTGGGCCTGGCTGCTTTCACGTTGGTATATCGGCGGCTCAAACATCCCGGTATTGTGTCAGCCGGGGTTACGGTGCTGATGCGCTATACTCTACGCCTGCTCTCCCTGGATCAGTTGGGCCGTGCAGCTACCTTGATCTGTGCCCTTGAGCTTGAGCGTCTCCGTCGCCGCAAAGACGCCGGCCATCCACACCAGCTTGGTGACTGGCCGTTTGAAATTGGCATGTGGGTTGGGAAGACTGCCACCCCGAATAAGCTTGGTGGACCAGGGGACCGGCACGACGAGCAATCCATGTATATCAAGCTCAATCAGTGGAAAACTCGCCAAGGCAACAGGCCGATTCCGGTTGAGACTTGCCCTTGGTGTAATCACCCACTTCAACACGAGGGTTTCTTTCTTTTACCAAACAAGCCAAAGAACCCTGACCGGTTGGAGATCTACTGTCGTGAGCCGAGAAAACGCGAGGACAAAGAAAAGTTTTCCCACATGGGCGCCTGCCCATTCCATCGAGAAACACCATTGCCGTTGCTGGCCGTGGATGAGCAGATCTATCGACGCCTGCCTTGTTTCTTGATCGCCACGGTCGACAAATTCGCAGCCCTGCCCTGGCTGGGTAAAACCTCGTCAATCTTTGGCAACGTCAGCCACTACCAGCCGGTCACGCCCAACGGGATGGCGGGCTTCTGGGGGCCAGCAGAGAAAGAAGCTGTGGGCCGGAAAATTCCCCATGGTCGCTTGTTGCCGCCCGAATTGATCATCCAGGACGAGTTGCACCTCATCAGTGGTCCTCTGGGAACGCTGGCAGGTCTTTATGAATCCGTGATTGAATGCCTGATGATGCCGGATGCACTCTCTCCGCCACCCAAGATCGTTGCTTCCACCGCCACGGTCAGGCGAGCGGAAGCCCAGATCAAAGCGTTGTTTGCTCGTAGCCAGGTGCGTGTGTTTCCACCGCCAGGACCTGAGCGGAACGATATCTTCTTTTCTCGCACTGTTGACGACGACGATCAGGCACGGTTGTATGTGGGCCTCTCAGCTCCAGGCCGCAACCTCAAGGGTGTGCTGCTGCGTGCTTACCTGGGCCTGATGGCGGCTGCACAAAAGGCATGGAACGACCACAAGAACCTGGGAAGGGAAAACCCGGCTGACCCCTACATGACGCTCCTGGGTTACTTCTCCAGTCTGAGGGAGTTGGGTGTGACGCGCAGCATTCTGGAAGACGAACTCGGTGGGCAACTGGAGCAGTTCGCCAACAACCGCGCCCTTGCCATGGAAGACTTTGCAAATCCCTTCGCGGCACGGAAGAGGCCTTGTGAGCCGGAGGAACTCACCTCACGGGTCAACACAGCTACCATCAGCAAAACCAAGGACCGCCTCTCCAAGCCTTACGTCGACAGGGATCATCTTGACGTGGCCCTGGCCACGAACATGATCTCAGTGGGCCTGGACATCTCGCGACTGGGCTTGATGGTGGTCCTCAATCAGCCCAAGACCGCCGCGGAATACATCCAGGCCACCAGCCGCGTTGGCCGGCAACTGAGCCCTGATCCAACCCGGAACAAACCTGGGCTGGTGTTGGTGCTCCTGAATCCCAACCGCCCACGGGATCGCTCCCACTTCGAATTGTTTCCTTATTGGCATCAGACCTTCTACCGCCATGTGGAGGCCACGAGTTGCACACCCTTCGCCAGCCGGGCATTGGATCGTGGCCTTCCTGGGGTTGCCGTTGCCATGGCGCGCCACAGCAAGCCGGAGCTTGCAGCCCCAAGCGGTGCAATGGCATCAGAGGCTCTGAAAAGCGTAACAGAACAGATTGCAAAAGCCCTTCAGGACCGCTGTGTTGCAACGGGTGCCGCGGACGCCCTCCACGCTCAACACCTATCCAGGGATGTGCATGATCACGTGGTCAATCTTCTTCAGGCCTGGTGGAGGCTTGCTCAGGAGCCGGAAGCCAAGTTGCAGTATTGGACCCATGAAGAGAAGGGGGCCGGGACCGGCTTCCTCCATACCCCACTCGACAACGACCCCATCTATCAAACAGAGGGTTACAAGCATTTCTCCGCCAACTGGAGCCTTCGCGATGTGGAGCCTTCGGTTCCGATTCGAATGGTGAATTTCAGGGAGACCACCTCTGACACCTAAACTCCACAGCCTTTAACGCCATGCCTGCATCCACCCGCTGCCAAACTGCCCGGCCACCACTCGGCCAAGCCCGACAAAGCCAGGTGCTCCAATTGTATGGCCCAGGAGCCATGGTGGACCTTCCGGACTACGCCTTGCTGATTGGTGGTCTTGACCTTTGGGACGACAAAGGCTGTGACAGGGTCTATGAACCGCGACTACTCCAGCTTGTCCAGCAAGCAACAGGCGTAGCCCATTTGGACTTGAAAACACCACCGAAGGAAGTTGATCGACTCAGAAACATCAGTGGCTCCATCAAGGCCTTTCGTTTTCCTGAATGGTCTGTTGCCCAGAAAGTCAGCGAGCGGTTGGCGGGCGATTCAATCCCTTGCCGTGCAAGGCCACTGGTGCATTTCAATGACGGCTGCATCCAGGACTGGCGCCGCTACCAGGATGATGAAGGCAAGTATCCTCTGGTACCGGTGCGCTTTGTGATGGCTTGCCCCCATGGCCATCTCAGCGACATCCCCTGGCGTGATTTTTGTTTCCGTCAGTTCAACTGCAAAAACACCGAGCGCCTCTACCTGCTTGAGGCCGGTACGGGTAATGATTTCACCCAGATCTATGTGCAGTCGGAGAGCGGTGTGACACGTAAGCTTGCCGATGCCCTGGTTACCGAAAGCAACCCCCTGGGGGACTGCCAGGGACGCACCCCATGGTTGGGTCGTGGGAGGTTTGATTCCGAGATGTGCATCACCGATGGGGAACGCACCAGGAACCGCTTGCTGGTGCGTTCGGCCAGCAATGCCTATTTCACGGAAACGCTCTCGGTGATCTCCCTGCCGGAAGAAGCCAACAGACTGGCAAAGCGCGTCTGCGAACTCAAAGACGACCTGGAGGGCATCACGGCAGAGACTGACGTACCGGCTGCACTCAAGTTCAACCCCCGACTCAAGAGCGCCTTCGCTGGCGTTGATCCAGTGTTGTTGTGGCAAGAAATTGAGGCCCAGCGCGGTAGACCAGGCACGGAAGTTCCCTCGCCAAAAGACGAGGAGTTGAAGCTGTTTGTTGGCCCAATGGATGGGGTCTCCAGTTCTTCGGAAGACAGCCTGTTTGAAGCGGATGTGTGGCGGACGTCGGACGCGCCTACCTGGTATCGCAAAGCCATTCAGCGGGTTCTGCTGGTACATCGCCTGCGGGAAGTGCAGGCCTTGGTGGGTTTCACGCGCTTTACCCCTCGCACCAGCAGCCTTGGTGGATTGCCAATTGACACCACAAGCAGCAATCGCAGAGCTCCGTTGGCCAATAACTTGACCTGGGCTCCTGCCAGCGAAAACAAAGGCGAGGGTATCTTTATTGAACTGGACCCAGGCAGGATCAGGGCCTGGGACAGAAGTGATGCTGTGACAATGTGGACCAGGAACTTCATGGAGGCATTCAAGAGGGAGTGGCTTGCAACCCGTGGACTCAATGCCACGCAATTCCCCTTTCCAGGCGCACCCTATTTGCTGCTCCATAGCCTCAGCCATCTGTTGATTACAGAAATCGCTTTGGAGTGTGGCTATGGGGCTAGCTCCATCCGCGAGCGGATCTATGCAAACAGCGCAATCGGATATGGCATCTTGCTATTTACGAGCAGCTCTGGATCAGAAGGCACGCTCGGCGGGCTTGTGGGAGCTGGCAAGCGCATTGTGACCTACCTGGAGAAGGCTTTTGAACGGGGTCAACTTTGCAGCAATGATCCGTTCTGCTCGGAACACGATCCCAATCACCCTTTTGACATCCGCCCCACCCATGGCGCCGCCTGTCATGGCTGCGAACTCATCGCCGAAACCTCCTGTGAGCGGCATAATGAGTTCCTTGATCGCGCTCTGGTGAGCCCAACCGTAGCCACAGATGAAGCTGCCGACCCTAGCTTCTGGAGTTTTATCAACGCGGGCGGTTGAGCGTGACCCTCCCCCTGTCTGCATCAATCAAAGAGGGCGCCACTGCTGGGCTCATAGCACTCCAGATAGAGGCGCAGGGTACCCCACGGGTGTCGGTGCCGGAGAGGCGGAAAATCATGCAGCTGCCACTCTCAAGTAAGACTGGTAGACCGACCCTGGCGGCGGCTGGTGGAGCTATCCGCCGGGTCGACGTAGACCACCCCTGCCGCTGCAGCGGCTGGCACCCACCGGCCCGCACCTTCCCTGCTCCGCTGCCACCTGGATCGTCTCCCTCTGCAATTTTTCTGGCAGGAGAGCACTTGGCCTGCTTGAACGCCTGCTTGAACCGTCGGCAGCCGTGGCGGTGGTGGGCAGCCGCACTGCCAGTGACCGTGCCTGGCCTGGGCAGAGCGGCTGGGATGCCACATGAACGACGGCTAACGCCAATCAAGCGGGGGCAAGCCCCACGCCACGGGCCATCAGCGCCGCCAAGAGGGGAATGGAGGCAAAGCCCACCAACTCCACGTTGATGATCCAGGCCAAGCGCGTGGACAGTGCTTCACTCACCTGCGGCAACTCCCCCTTGCGCAAGGGCAGGACCCACAGGATGTAGGTGATGGTGGGATAAAGAGACAATGCCCCCACCGCCAGGAACACCCCCACCTTGGTCCAGAAGAGGGGGTTGTGGGTGTAGAAGCCCGCCCCTTGCCCGAAATAGAGCACCCGCAAAATACCGCTTCCCAGCAGCAGCAACGCCGCCAAACCATAGATGACGTCGGTGATGACCATCCTGACGGCCCGCTGACGATCAGGATCGGGCTGAATCAGTTGGCGCTCCATCACCAGAGCGCCAAAACAGACCATGAAGCTGAGGTCGTGAACGTAAGCCGCCACTGCGCTGGTTAAAACCTGACCCATGGAGAACAACAGGAGACGCTGCTCAACCGTATCCATCGTTGTGCCCGTTGGTCTAGCCTGGCGGGTAATTCCCGGGGGCGCCCGCAAGACTCTTGGATGATGCCGACCGGAAGCAACTCCAGGCTTTTGTGAAGCACTGGCTTCGCCAGGCTGGACGCACACCCGCGGATCTGGGGCATGCCCTGGGGCTGCCCTCCGCACCGCTGCCCATGCTCCTGAACGAATTGGCGCGAACCAACGCAAAGCTGGGTCCGTCAGGCCTGGTGGAGCGCCTCTGCCTGATCAATGAACGGTGGCAATGCCCAGGGGACTTTGACCCGGATCCGGATGTGCTGGGGGATCAACTGGATTTGCTCCTGGAGGCCATCCAGGGGGAGCCGGTTTGAGGTCGTCCGGCCGTCAGGCTCAGTCTGACACTTTCAGTTCCAGCAGGCCCATGAGCCCCCCGGCAATGGGATGGTGGCGGGCCACGGCGAACCCTGCCTGGCGCGCCAATGTTTCCTGCTGGGGACCTGTGGCGAAGGTGGCGATGCTGCGCTCCAGGTATGCGTATTCCGCTTCCAGCTTCAGTGTCCTGGCCACGGGCACCACCACCCGCTGGAGATAGCTGCGTTGAGCTTGGGCCCACAGGGTATGGGAGGGGCGGTTAAAGTCCAGCACCACCCCACGGCCATGGGGTCTCAACAGGTGGCGGATGACCCGCAGTCCTGCCGCGGCGCTGGCGAGATTCCGCAATCCATAGGCCATCATCACCCCGTCCGCGGCGCCAGGGGACAGGGGCAGCGCCAGCACGTCCCCATGGATGAACTCCAGGGGAAGCCAGGGTCGCGCCGCAGCCCGTTGACGGGCCAGCGCCAGGGCCGCGGCTGACCCATCCACCCCGATCACGCCCCCATGGGGCCGCACCCGTTCCGCCAGCAACAGGGCCAGATCGGCCGTGCCACAGCAAAGATCCACAATCCGCTCGCCCGGTCGAGGCTGGAGCAATGCCACGGCCTGGCGTTTCCAGAGGCGATGGAGGGTCAGGCTGAGCACGTCGTTGAGCAGGTCGTAGGTGTGTGCCGTCCTGTCAAACAACCGGAACACGGTGGCCGGATCCGCCTTGGCAAAGGGGTGGGGCATCACCTCAGTGATCCGGGTGATCCGGGGGGCGCACCGCAATGCCGTGCTCCAGCAGGTGGGTCTTGATCCGGGGAACACTGAGATCGCCGTCGTGGAGCAGGGAAGCCAGCAGCGCTGCGGCAGCTTTTCCCTCGGTCAGAGCCGCGGCGACGTGCTCCACGGTGCCGGCCCCGCCGGAGGCAATCACCGGCACCGACACCGCCTCCGCCACCGTGCGGGTCAAGGTCAGGTCGTAGCCCTGGCGCGTGCCGTCCCCATCCATGGAGGTGAGAAGAATTTCACCGGCCCCCAGAGCCACCACCTTCCGGGCCCAGGCCACGGCATCCAGGCCCGTGTTCTCACGTCCCCCCTTGACGTACACATCCCAACCGGGTGGTGCGGGCGGCTGCCGTTGCCGGGCATCAATGGCCACCACGATGCATTGGCAGCCGAAGTGCTCTGCGCCACGGGCCACCAGGTCCGGGTTGGCCACCGCCGCGGAGTTGAGACTCACCTTGTCGGCCCCGGCCCGCAACAACTCCGTAATGCCCTTCAGGTCACGGATGCCGCCCCCCACCGTGAACGGCACGTAGACCGTCTCGGCGGTGCGCCGCACCAGATCCACCAGGGTGCGGCGGTCCTCGTGGCTGGCGGTGATGTCCAGAAACACCAGTTCGTCAGCTCCAGCCTGGTCGTAGCGGCTGGCCAATTCCACCGGATCCCCGGCATCCCGGAGGCCGACAAAGTTGACCCCCTTGACGACCCTTCCTGCCGCCACATCCAGGCAGGGAACAATGCGTTTGGCAACCATCGTGGAATCGGCGCCTCAGGATCAGCCATGGGGGACAACAGACATTTAAGGTAACTGATGCACCCCAGTGATCCGCAAGTCCATGTCTCAGGCGGCCATCAACCTCGGCACAACCGTCAAGGTCACCCGTGTGCGGGAACGCGTTCCCCAGGACCTGGTGAACAAGCTGAAGGCCAACAACGTCGGTGAAGTCACCGGCTTTCAGATGACGGACGGCAGTGGCGTTGGCGCAGTGGTCACTTTCCCCGACGGCAGTTCCTGCTGGTTCTTCGACGACGAGATCACCCCGGCCTGATGGGACAAACCACAGACGCCCGGCAGTTGCTGGGCATGAAGGAAGCGTCCCGCAGCCGCAATATCTGGGTCATTCGGCTCCAACTCATGAAGCCCATCACCTGGATTCCCTTGATCTGGGGCGTGCTCTGCGGCGCGGCCGCCTCCGGCCAGTTCCAGTGGCGCTGGGATCATCTGGCGGCAGCACTGCTGTGCATGGTGCTCAGCGGCCCCCTGATGGCGGGATTTACCCAGACCATCAACGACTTTTACGACCGGGATATTGACGCCATCAACGAGCCCTACCGTCCCATTCCCTCCAGAGCCATTCCCCTGTGGCAGGTCAGGGTGCAGGTGGTCGTCCTGCTGGTTGCCGGCCTGGCCCTGGCCTGGGGGCTGGACCGCTGGGCAGGGCACACCACAACCACCCTCTTCTTCCTGGCCCTGGGGGGATCCCTGGTGAGCATTCTTTACTCTGCCCCCCCGATCAAGCTCAAGCAGAACGGCTGGCTGGGCAACTATGCCCTGGGTGCCAGCTACATTGCCTTGCCCTGGTGGGCTGGCCAGGCTTTGTTTGGCCACCTCGGTTGGCCCATCATCGGCTTGACCCTGGTCTACAGCCTGGCGGGGCTGGGGATTGCCGTAGTGAACGATTTCAAGAGCATGGCGGGAGATCGTCAGTTGGGGCTTCAGCCACTCCCCGTGCTGCTGGGTCCCCAGGCGGCCAGTTGGGTGTCTGCTGCCCTGATGGACGGGTTTCAACTGCTGATCGCCGTGGTGCTCATGGGTCTGGGCCAGCATCTGGCGGGCGCTGTCCTTGTGTTGCTGGTCGTTCCCCAGATGGTGTTTCAGGATATGTGGCTCTTGCGGGATCCGTTGCGCTTTGACGTGCAATATCAAGCCAGCGCTCAACCCTTCCTCGTGCTGGGCATGTTGGTCAGCGCCGTGGCGCTGGGTCACAGCACTCTGGCCCTGGCCTAAAGTTCCCCCTTAGCTCCCCAATCGCTCCGCTGCCTCCCCCTTCTCGCGTGGCGCACCCCAGACTTTCCCAGCAGCGCAAACTGGTCCGCACTGCAGCCATCGGCCTGGGCCTGGGAATTCTTGGGGCCGTGGGACTGGGAGCAGCCATTGATCTCGTCGATCCCCAGTTGCCGGACGTGCGGGAACTGGCCAGCTTTCACCGGGCCCAAACCATCACTTTGCTGGCCCTGGACGGGCAAATCATTCAGCAGCAAGGCCCCATCAGCCGGGACAAAATCCCCGTCGGTCAGTTGCCTGAACGGCTCAAGCAGGCCTTTATTGCCGCGGAGGATCGCCGTTTTTACGAGCATGGCGGAATTGACGGCTGGGGGGTGGCCCGGGCGTTGGTGAGCAACGTGCAACAACGGGGGATTCGGGAAGGGGCCAGCACCATCACCCAGCAATTGGCCCGGATGGTGTTTCTGAGCCAGGAGCAAACCTTGATTCGCAAGGTGAAAGAAGCGCTCCTGGCCCTCAAGCTAGAACGTCAACTCAGCAAGGAGCGGATTCTTGAGCAATACATCAACAACGTCTATCTGGGGTCCAATGCCTACGGCGCCGCCGATGCGGCCTGGGTGTATTTCTCCAAGCGCCCCGAACAACTGACCCTGCCGGAGGCAGCCCTCATTGCCGGCCTCCCCCCGGCGCCCTCGGTCTACTCACCTCTGGTCAATCCCGATCTGGCGCAACAGCAACGGCGCTCCGTCCTCCAGAACATGCGGGAAGCGGGCTTTATCACCAAAGCGGAAGAACAACAGGCCGATGCCACGCCCCTCAACCTGGCGCCGGCAGAACCCAAGCACTTTGCCAGCGCCGCGCCCTACTTCACGGAATGGGTCGAGCGGGAACTGCCCAGGATCCTCAGCCTGGATCAAGTTGAGCGGGGTGGTCTCACCATTCGCACCACCCTCAACCTGGACTGGCAACGCCATGCCCGGCAGGTGATGAAGGAGCATCGGCCAGGCCAGGAGATTCAAGGCGCCATGGTGGCCATGGACCCGGCCACCGGCCAGGTGCGGGTCATGGTGGGTGGACAGAGTTTCTATGACAGTCAGTTCAACCGTGCCACCCAGGCGCTGCGCTCCCCCGGCTCCACCTTCAAATTGTTTGTCTATACGGCTGCGCTGCGGGAGGGACTCAACCCCAGCACGGTGTTCATTGATCAGCCCACGTGCTTTGGCGAATACTGCCCCGGAAACTTTGGCAACAAGCATTTTGGTCTCATCACCATGAAGACCGCACTCAGCCGCTCGGTCAATACCGTGGCCGTGCAGGCCATGGCCCGCATCGGCGCTGATCCGGTGATCGCAACTGCCCAGGCCTTGGGGCTTCAGGGGGAAATGGGTCGCTACTGGCCCCTGGCGTTGGGCGCCTATGAGCAGACCCTGTTGGACATGACCACGGCTTACGCCGCTGTGACCAACCGGGGCGTCTATGCTTCCCCCACGCCTTTCCTGAGCATTACGGGTCCGGATGGGGAAGAGCTATGGAACGGTGAGCGGGATGGGCGACCGGGGCGACGGGTTCTGGATTCCCGGGTGGCCGACACCATGACCTGGATGCTTCAGGAGGTGGTGAAATCCGGCACAGGCATTGCTGCCCAACTGCCGGACCAGCGTCCCGTGGCGGGCAAAACGGGGACGTCCCAAAGGAACCGTGATCTTTGGTTCATTGGCTCCATCCCCCAATTGACCACCGGCGTTTGGTATGGCTACGACGATGAGCGGGATACCAGCCAGGTGAGCGGGGAAGCCGCCTGGACCTGGAAACAATTCATGCTGCCCATTGTGGCCACGCTCCCCAAGCAGGACTTCCCCTCCCTGCCTGCGCCCATGATGCAACGCATGAAGCGCCAGGAAGTACAAAACTTGAAAAGCCTGCCCCAAGGTAATCAGGGACCACCCCCCCTTACCCCCCCTGGTGAGCCGCAACCACAGACTCCACAGGCGGATCCTTCCGGTGGAACCAACGGCAACCGCGATAGCGGGTCTCGCAGGAGAACCCCTGTGGAATTGCCCGCTCCCCCCTTGCAACAGCCGCCCCCGTTGCGACCGCTTGATCCGGAGACCAACGAATTCGACCTGGGGGACATCCAGCCGTTTCAAGGCTGAGCTTCACTGCTGAATGGCGGTTACCGGCTCAAGGGCCACGGCAAAAAACCCGTCACAGCCATGGCGCTGGGGCCAGAGCTGGAGTTGGGTTCGGTGGCCGCAGAGCCGCTGCAACGGCTCCGGCAACAGGCATTGGCGCCAATGGGGATGGTGGTTGAGGAGGGAATCAATCTGGGCCTGGTTTTCCCCGGGATGGACCGTACAGGTGGCATAGACCAGCCGTCCGCCAGGGCGAATCAGCCGGAGCGCCTCCCTGAGGAGTTGCTGCTGCAGCACCTGCATCTCGGCAATGGCCGCTGGACTCAGGCGCCAGCGGGCGCAGGCATGGCGGGCCAAGGTGCCCAGCCCGGAGCAGGGGGCGTCCAGGAGAACGCGATCCGCACAGCCATGGAGATGGGGCAGGGCACGGGCATCGGCACACTGGGTTTGGATGGCCGCCAAGCCCAGGCGCCGGGCATTGCGTTGCAGGCGCCGCAGACGGGCCGCGGAGCGATCAACGGCAATGATCCGGCCCTGGTCGCCCATCAGTTCAGCCATGTGGGTTGTCTTGCCGCCGGGGGCGGCACACATGTCCACCACCACCTGACCGGGTTGGGGCTCAAGCAAGGGGGCCACCAGTTGGGCAGCCCGGTCCTGTACAGACCACTGGCCAGTGCTGTAGCCAGGTTGCCGGGCCATGGCCCCCACTCCCTGGGAGAGCTGTAGACCTTGCGGCGCCATGGCAATGGGCAACAACGGCTGGTCCACCGTTGCCCAGGCCGCCTGCACCTCCGCCACAGAGGCCCGCAGGGGATTGACCCGCAGATCCAGGCGGGGTGGCCGGTTGGTTAGTGCTGCAAACTCCACCGCTTCTCCTTCCGGCAGCCATTGCAGCAGGAGATCCGCCAACCAGTTGGGCAGGGAGTGCTGGGCTGCCAGGTGAGCAGCGCTCTGCTGCGGCAGGGGCGGCTTCTCCTGTTGCTCTCGGCAACGCACAACGGCGCGCAAGAGGCCGTTGACCACGGAGGCCAGGGGCGCCAAGCCGTGGGCCTTGGCCAGGTCGACGCTGCTGCTGACCGCCACCGCATCGGGGATGCGCTGTACAAAGAGCAGTTGATACAACCCCAGGTGCAGGAGCCAGCGCAGCAGTGGCGGCTGTTGCTGAGCGGGAATTGCGCCGCAGTGGTCCAGCCAGCGATCCAGCAGCAGCCGTTGGCGAATGCTGCCATAGGCCAATTCCGTGGCGAGGGCGCGGTCAGCCGCACTGAGTTGTTTGCCGTGACGGCGGAACTCCCGCGCCAAGGCCACGTCGGCAAAGGCGCCGGCGGCCACACTCCGGAGCACCTTCCAGGCCGCCAAGCGAGGCAGGGACACACCCCTCGCTGCGGAGGGTCTGGACTTAGCCACCAGCCAGGACCTGGAGCACTTGGAGAGGATCAGGGGTCCAGAGGTAGGTCCGCAGGGGCAAGCGGCCAGCCTGATCTACGGGAATGCCCTCCTCCAGCAGCAACTCCCGCTGGATCCAGTCGGATCCGGTGCGGCCGATGCCCATGGAGATGGCGCCCGCGGCGTTCACCACCCGGTGCCAAGGGATGGTTGTGTCGGCAGGATCCTGACGGCGCAACACCCAACCCACCTGTCGGGCGGCGCCAAAGTAGCCCGCCAGTTCCGCCACGCGGCCATAGGTGGTGACATGGCCTCTGGGGATCATGGCTGTCACCCGCAAGATGTTCTGTTCGGCAGTGGGCGCCATGGTGTGCAGCCGGTGTGCAGCCAATACTTCAGGCTAAGGCTCCCAGGCAGGATTAGGAGGCTTGCGCCCGCAGGGGCATGAATCAGGACGACCACCTCTCCAGCTACGACTACACCCTCCCGGAGGCGGCCGTTGCCCAGGCGCCGGTGGAGCCGCGCCACAGTGCGCGACTGCTCTGTGTGGAGCCTGGCGCAGGCTGGCGGGACACCACCATGGCCCAGTGGCCGACCCTGCTACAGCCGGGTGATTTGCTGATCCTCAACGACACCCGGGTGTTGAAGGCCCGCCTCAGGGCGCGACGGGCTAGTGGCGGCCTGGTGGAGCTGTTGCTGTTGGAGCCGCAGCGCAACGGCGCCTGGCTGGGGCTGGTGAAGCCTGGTCAGCGGGTGCGTCCGGGGGAGCGGCTACAGATCCAGCCTCCGCCCGGCCAGCCGCCTGTGGCGGTGCAGGTGTTGGAGCGCCATGGTGAAAGCGGCGCCCGCTTGCTGCGTTTTGCCGCCCTGTCGCCGGAGCTGGAGGCCATGGAGCAATTCCTGAACACCTACGGGGAGATGCCTTTGCCCCCCTACATCCGCTCCGGCTGTGGGGATGAGCAGCGCTACCAAACCACCTATGCAAGCCGTCCTGGCGCCGTGGCGGCCCCCACGGCGGGGCTGCACTTGAGCAAAGAATTGCTGGAGCGCCTGGAGGCGGCCGGTGTGGCCAGGGCAACCATCACGCTCCACGTGGGCCTGGGCACCTTCCAGACCTTGAAAACAGAGGACCTCAGTCAGGTGCAGCTCCACAGCGAACGGGTGGAAATCAGCCCGGCCACGGTGCGTGCCGTCCAGCGCGCCAAGGCCCAGGGCGGGAGGGTGCTGGCGGTGGGCACCACCAGTTGCCGGGCATTGGAAGGGGTTGCTGCGCTCCATGGCGGCCAACTCCAGCCCTGCAACGGTTCGGTGGAGCTGTGTATCCGTCCGGGTTTTCGTTTCCGGGTGATGGATGGTTTGCTCACCAACTTCCACCTGCCCCGCTCCAGCCTGCTGTTGCTGGTGAGTGCCCTCGTTGGCCGCCAACGGCTGCTCACCCTCTACCAAGAGGCCTTGGCCCAGGGGTACAGGTTCTACTCTTTCGGGGATGCCATGTGGATCCCCCCTGAGGCGGTGCTCAGCAGCGCCATGCCAAAACGGGGGGCCTGACACCTGCCTTCTCGCCAGGGAAAAGCACGGGCCCAACGGTCGCCGGGTTTGCCAGTCCTTGGCGTTATGCCTAAAATAATCAAGGGGAGCAAAGTTCGCGTGCCGTTGCTGCCCTGGTGGTATTTTGGGAAACCTTCACCCTGTTACGCAAGCTAGCCTCATGTCCATACAGCCTGAATCCTCCGCTTTCTCCCCCGACCGTTTCAGTTCTTCCGCCGCCCGCTGCCTTGGGTGGGGTCTTGCCGCGGGGCTGCTCGCCGGGCTGCCGGCCGTGGCCGATGCGCAGCCCACGCTGTCGCTCGGCGGACCCGTCCATGGCGCCGATGAGGGGGATTCGGGCACGCGGAACCTGAAGTACACGGTGAGCCTGTCCGAGCCGGTGTCGCGCATCGTGTTGTGGAGGATCTGCTTCAGCAGCGGCAGCGGCATAGGGAGCGAAATCGAGATGGCGACCCTGGACACGAGCGGCGGCAGCGGCTTCCGGGCCGGCACGGACTACCGCCTTCAGGAAAACCACAAGGCCACGCCGACGGCCAAGAGCTGCACATCCTATCGCATGTTCAGCGCTTCCTCGAGGTCCCTCTCCCAAACCCCCGTCCATGTTCAGGTGAATGGGGAAACGGTAAAGGAACGGGACGAGCGGATCGTTGCGACCCTGGAAACCTTCGGCCCGAATCCGGGCGCTGTGCTGGGCACTCGCGAGCACGTCCACTGGATCTACAACGACGACCGCAATGACGCGGATGGGGCGATTGTCGTCAAGCCAGAGACACTTTCGGTCACTGAAGGGCAAAGCGCGACATTCACCGTGAAATTGACCGCCGCGCCAGTACCGGCAAACAAAATGGTCACGGTGGGAATTAGCGGATCGGTAAAGGATGAGATCAGGGCCGCAGCATACATTCCTTCTTTCTCAAGCCCTCGCGTGATTGTGACTCCTGCTACCCTGGGATTCACAAAAAACGACTGGGATGCTCCCAAGACCTTCACTGTGACCGTGGTCGAGGATGATGATTCGGGGAATGAAACGATAAACCTGAGGCTGAATGCGGGTCAGGGTTTTGTTTACGGAGTCGACACCCGGAATTATAACCGTGTAACCGCCAGTCTCCCAGTGAACATCATCGACGCCGGCCCGCCCCCGACGACAGTCCTGCCCGAGGTGAGCGTGACGGTCGCTCGCGGCACCGCGGGCGCTCGCGGCAGCGTTTACGAGAGCGTACCAAGGGTCGCTTTCACGGTGCGCCGCACGGGGCCGAGGACCTCTCCGCTCGTGGTCGGGCTTTCGGTCAGCGAGAAAACCTCGGACGGCCAGGAATATTTGCGGGCAAAGCAGAAAGGGAACCATACGTTCGTCATTCCGGCCGGTTCCGCCTCGGTCACGGTCTTGCGCACTATCGTTTCGAACAGCGTCGCCGAACCGGACGGCGAGGTGAGGGTCGCCATCCGCAAGTCGGACCGGTACTCGATCGACAGCGCCGCCGGCGAAGCGGCCGTTGCCGTGGAGGACGACGACGGCCCCGTGGTCGTCAGCATAACGGCCGCGAACGGTCCGGTGACCGAGGGCGCGGGCGCCATGTTCACGGTCACCCGCAAGGGCGGGGATCACAGCAGGAGGACGAGGGTCAACCTTTCGGTCGGCGAGGACACCTCGGGGGGGCAGGATTTCCTGGCCGGACACTCGGAGGGAGACCAGCGTGTCTGGATTGTTCAAGCTTCAAGGTCGGAAACCTACAGGGTTACGACCGTGGCGGACCGCATCGACGAGCCGGACGGCGAGGTCAGGGTCTCGATCCGCCCGGGCGACGGCTACATCATCGACAGCGCCAGGCGCGAAGCGGCGGTCGCGGTGAAGGACAGCGACGCCCCGTGGGCCGACTTCGCTGCGGAACGCTCGAGCGCCCGGGAGGGTGCGGGGGCGCGGAACGTGCGGGTGAACCTCTCCCGGGCGCCGCAGTCGGCCATCACGCTGAACTACGCGGTGGGCGGCACGGCGACGGCAGGGAGCGACTTCAGCATCGCGAACTCCGGCAGCGTCCGGGTGCCGGCGGACGCGACCAGCGTGACCATTCCGGTGTCGGTCACCGATGACCCGGGTCACGAACCCGACCGGGAGACGGTGGTGCTGACGCTGATGGACGGCACGGGTTACGTCGTGGGGGCGAGCAAGGTCCACACGCTGACCATCGACGACAACGACGACCCGCCGCCGGGCGCCCAGGTGGTGTCGGTTGCCGGCGGGCCGGCCGTCACGGAGGGCGGCAATGCCGTCTTCACCCTGACCCGGACCCGGTCCGGGGCCGCGCTGACGGTGAGCTACACGGTGGCCGACGCCGAGTTGAGCAACTTCCTGGCCGCCGCGACGGAAGGCGCCGGGAGCGTCACCTTCAACGCGGACGAGACGGAGAAGGATGTCACGGTGGCCACAGTGGCCGATGGGACGAACGAGCAGTCCGGGCCGGTGACGGTCACGGTGAACCGCGGCGCGGGCTACGTCGTGGGCGCGGTGCGCACGGCCGCGGTGACGGTGCGGGACGATGACGGGACCGACATCGCCGTGAGCCCCGGGTCCCTGCGCGAGGGCGAGACGGTGCGTTTCACCGTGTCCAACGTGGCGGACGGGAGCCTCCACCCAACCGTCATCCCGCGCCCCGATGATCCGGGCACGGCGACCCGCAATGTCGACTACGCCATTAAGGTAACCGGCCGTGACTCGTTCGAGCTGACCGGTCTCGCCGACCGCGTGACCGAGGGCGACGAGACCATCCGGCTGTGGATCGATCTTCACGGCAACCCGGACATCCTGGCCGTCATCACCTTGAAGGACACGCCGCCGCAGGACGTGCCGGTGGCCACCTTCGCCCTCGCCGAGTCGAGCGCCGGCGAGGACGCGGGCTCGAAGAGCGTGCGGGTGGACTTCTCCCGCCGGCTGAAGGCGCCGTTGACGCTGCACTATACGGTGAGCGGCACGGCGGGGTCGGGGGACTACAGCATCGTGGACAAGGGCAGCCTGGACGCGGTCGCCGGCTGGACGGGCGTGAGCATCCCGGTGGGGATCACGGACGACACGAACGACGAACCGGACGAGACGGTGATCCTGAAGCTGTCGGAAGGCGCGGGCTACCTGCTTGGCAGCGAAACCGTCCACACGCTGACGATCGAGGACGACGACGAGCCGAGGCCGGAACAGCAGGTCGTGAGCGTATCGGCCGGCGCGGAGCCGGTCGCCGAGGGGACGGATGCGGCGTTCACGCTGACGCGGACGGGCCTGGCGCTGACGCCGCTCACGGTCCGGCTTGCCGTGGCGGAGACCGCCGGCGGCGGCGGCGACTTCGTGGCGTCCGGCGACGAGGGGAACCTGGAGGCCGTCTTTCCGGCGGGTTCCTCGTCCGTCACGTACAACGTCCCGACGCAGGACGACGGCACGGACGAGCCGGACGGCGGCGTCGGCGTGACGGTGCGGAACGGGCCGGGCTACCACAGGTCCACCACGAAAAATGCGGCGAGCATCGCGGTCACCGACGACGACGCCACCGAAGTGAGGCTCTCGGCCTCCTCGGACGACATCGCCGAGAACGGGGGGACGAAGGTGCTGACGGTGGCCACCGGCCGGCCGCTGGTCTCGCCGGAGGCGCTGACGGTGCCGCTGGTCTTCAGCGACGGGGCGCGGCGGGGGACGGACTACAGGGTCGCCTGCGGCACGGCGGCCGGCGTGACCTGCCGCAACCTCGACGCCGACAGGCCGCGCATCGACTTCGAGGGCCCGTCGGCGCAGAGCGTGACGCTGACGCTGGCGGCGATCGACGACGGCATCGACGAGGGCCTTGGCGAGCGGGTGTCCGTTGGGTTCGGTACGCTGGACGCGACGTCCGGCACGAACCTCGCCGGCGGCGTGACGGGCATCGGCACGGCGGCCTTCCGGATCGACGACGACGACACCACGGCGCTCACGGTGTCGCCGGTGCTCTCGGGTGCGGAGTTCTGGGAGGGCGAGACGCTCGAAGTGACGGTCTCCGGCATTCCGGCGGACTACACGGCGGTGACGCTCGCCGCGGCGGGCGGCACGGCGGTGCGGGGCACGGACTACCGGCTGCTGCGTGCGGGCGGCGCGGTGCTCGGCGCGAACGACACCCTCGCGCCCTCGGGCGGGTCGGTGACGTTCCGGGTGCGGGCGCTGACGGACAGCGCCGCCGAGGGCGACGAGACGGTGGCGCTGCGCTTGGATGATCCAGGCGGCACGCTCGACACCGCCCTCGGGACTCTGACGCTGACCGATGGCGCTCGACCCGTGCTGCCCGCGGCCGGCGCGATGATCTCAAAGACGGCGCTCATACTCGTCGAGGGGGGACCTTCGGGGCGCTACACGGTGGCCCTGACCCGGGCGCCGAAGGCGGGGCAGACGGTGACGGTGACCGCTGCGAGCGGCGACGCCGGCGCGATGCAGGTGGCCGGGCCGGACGGCGTGCGGGGCGCGAGCGCCGTTCTCAGCTTCACCGCGGCGGACTGGAACGCGCCGAAGACGGTGAAGGTGCACGCACGGGAAGACGCCGACGGCACCGACGAGAACGTGAACATCACCCACACGGTGGCGGGACCGGGCGACTGGGCGGGAGCACCCGCGTCCGGGGTCCGGGTGACGGTGGACGACGACGAGGGGCTGGCCCCGAGGGTCTCCATCGAGGCCGGCCCGGCCATCGACGAAGGCGGTTTCGCACGCTTCACGGTCCGGGTGAACCCGGCGCCGCCCCAGGGACTTGGTGTGCGGGTGCAGGTAGAGCAGGACGGCGCGTACGTGAGCCCACATCAGGCGCAGATGGGCATGCGCTTCGTCCGCATACATCCTGGGTCGTCCACGGCGAACCTCTGGGTCCGCACGGAGGACGACCGCATGGGCGAGGCGGACGGCGCGGTGAAGGCGCGGGTGATCGTGCTGGGCAGCGCTTACCGCCTGGGCAGTCCGAACCGCGCCCAGGTGGCGGTGCGGGATAACGACGGCGGCGCGGTGACGCTGTCGGTGGCGGACGCGACCGCGAACGAGCGCCGGGGCTCCATGGAGTTCACCGCGACGCTGTCGAAGGCGGTGAGCCATCCTGTCCTGTTCCGGGTGCGCACGCGCGAGACGAATCCGGTGTCGGCGACGGCGGGCGACGACTACCGCCACGACTTCCGGCACCTGGACCGCGAGATTCGCATCTGGCCGGGCCGGACCTCGGTGAGCTTCTGGGTCCGGATCTTCGACGACTTGCACGACGATGGAGGAGAGCGCTTCGAGGTGGTGCTCTCCGAGGTCAGGGGCGCCGATGTTGGCGACGGGGTGGCGGTGGGCACCATCACCAACGACGACCCGGTGCCGGTGGCGTTCCTGGCGCGCTTCGGGCGCACGGTGGCCGAGCAGTCCCTGGTCGCGGTCTCTCGGCGTTTTTCAGCTTCCCGAGTGGACTCGCCGGATACCGCCGGTCCGTTCGATTCCTTCGATTCAACGGATCCGGATGCCCTAAACGACGCCACCGGAGACGCGGAAGACTACCTGGGGAACTTATTGACAGCCGGATTTGCAGCTACCGGGGCAGAAGATGCCCTCGGGGGGAACTGGTCCTTCTGGGGCCGTGCCGCGGAGGGGAGCTTCGACGGGGCCGAACGGGGCGATGGGATGGACATCTTCCTGGACGGCACGGTGACGACGGGCTTCCTCGGGGCAGACTACGCCCGGGACGGCTGGCTGATGGGCCTTGCGCTGGCGCACAGCTCGGGAGACGGGAAGTATTGGCCCATAGTGGGCGAAGAGACTGGAGAAGTCGAGGAAAACGAAGAAGCCGGCAGCGGCACCCTGGAAACGTCCTTGACCGCTGTCGTCCCGTATGTCTCAATGCAGGCCACCGAGGCCATCAGGATATGGGGTGTGGCGGGGCGCGGGACGGGCGAGGTGACGCTGGAGGGGATGGAGGAGAGATACAGCGCGGACACGGAATGGACGATGGCGGCCCTCGGCCTCAGCGGGGTTCTTTCCGGCTCCGGCAATGGCGGGCGAGGAATGTCCCTGGAGTGGATTTCGGACGCCCTATGGGCGAGGACCTCGTCGGACAGTGTTCCGGGACTTGCAGGATCGGAGTCGGACATCACCCGCCTGCGTCTGGGTCTGGAGGGGAGCTGGAAGATCCTGCTGGACCATGACACGCAATTGACGCCGAGTCTGGAGCTTGGCATCCGCCAGGACGGCGGGGACGCGGAGACGGGCTCCGGGGTGGAGGTCGGCGGCGGTCTTTCATGGCGTGATCCGCAGCTTGGTCTTGCACTTGAGGTATCCGGTCGGATGCTGGTTTCCCATGAGGACGATGATCTTGAAGACCGGGGTTTTTCCGCTTCCGTGGCCTACGACCGGGACCCGTCCAGTAGCCGCGGCCTGTCACTGTCTCTGCGGCAGGAAACCGGCGGGCAGTCGAGTGGCGGCCTGGAGGCACTGTTCGCGCCCACACCCTTTGAGGATCACACCGCCGTTGGCAACGGAACCGGAAACCGCTGGAAATTGGAAGTGGCGTATGGCTTGCCAGTCCTTGGAGGGCGCTTCATGGGGAGCCCCCATGCGGGCTTCAGCCATTCCGCGGACGCACGGGACTGGACCGTCGGTTGGCGGCTGGTTCCAGAGTCGTCGGGTGCGCCGGATGTATCCTTCGGACCGAAGGCGGTGCGCAGGGAGGCGGCCGGAGAATCCCCGAAGCATGTTCTGGGCTTCGAGTTCACAGGCCGCTGGTGAGGCGGAAGGCAGGGATACGGAGCCTCGTCTCCCCGGTCGCCAGACCCTCCATGTCATGGGGGCTGGCCTCGGCATCCACGCGGCCCAATTCGTACATGGTTCTCTGTTCAACTGATCCGCACCTGCGCTTTCTCTGAACAGCCAGTCGTCGTATCGTTCTTTGGGGGGAAGCCCCGGTGCAACTCAGCCCTGCCTGGCGCTTGATGCTCATGGGAGACGGGAGCCCAACCCGCCATCTGCAACTGCTCACCGGTCAGAGGGTGGAGGTGGAACTCATCGGCATGGAGCCGGAAACCCTCCCCTCCTCTCAACGACTCCATGAGGTGACTGAACTCAACGGTCCTTTGGTGCGGCGGCAGGTTTGGCTGCGCTCCCATGCCATGGGCCTTGGCCAGCTCAACGCTGCTGCTGACGGCCACCGCCTCGGGGATGCGGTGCGCAAAGAGGATCTGATACAGCCCCAGATGGAGCAGCCAGCGCAGCGTTGGCGGCTGCTGGTGAGCGGCACGGGCGCCGCAATGGTCCAGCCAGCGATCCAGCAGGCGCCGCTGGCGAACGCTGCCGTAGGTCAACTCCGTCGCCAGGGCACGGTCCGCTGCACCCAGTTGGTTGCCGTGCCGCCGGAACTCCCGCGCCAAGGCCACGTCGGCAAAGGCGCCGGCGGCCACACTCCGGAGCACCTTCCAGGCCACCTGACGGGGCAGGGACACATCCGCGCCCGGCGATTCATTCCTATCCAAGGTTCAACGACCGCCGGGGTTATGGGTCGGGATAAAAGCCGGAGCCAACGACGAACACCGAGTCACGACCGGGCAGGGTGAAGCCTGTAGCGTAGGCAATCTTCGGTGAGCCAATCTCTTCGTCGCCCTCTATCGCCGGATTGTCAAACATGTACTCGACGAAACCACCGCCCGCCTCACCCGCCGCCAGCAATTCCCTGAGGTAGGGGACCCCGTGAACATCCTGCCGTTCGATATCCTCGAACTTCCGGCCCTCAAACCGAACGGGTTGTGCCCCGTGAAAGAGCGTGTACCCGTCGGTGCTAATGACAAAGACATAAACCTCACCCGATTTCCAGTCACCCCCTTCCTGTCGGAGGGCATTCTTCGTGTTCGGCAGCGCTTTTAATCCAGGACTGGTCATGGCATCCCGGTACACCTTGCTTGCCGCCTTGACGAAGGTGATCAGCGTCTCCCGGTCCACCACCTGGGCGGCTGTCACCTCGGGACGGGGCAACGGTTCGATCTCCACCGGGAGCGAGGAGAGGTCCTGGGAGAAGCCTGCGACGATGACCAGTTTCTCGCCCGTCAGACCCGACGTGTAGTAGGTGGCGTAGGCAACACGGTCCACTCCGCCCCATCGATAGTCCACAAAATCACCGCCCCGCTCAGCAGCGGCGAGGATATTCTGAACCACCGGCCTGCCGCGCTCGTCCTCCACGTCGAACGCATTCCTGTTCTCCACGGTCGGGTCGGCGCTATGCACCAGGACGACTCCACTTCGCACCATGATGATCAAGTAGAGATCATCCAATTTCCACGGACCTTCTTCGTCCCGGAAGACGTCCCGCAGCCGTGCTATATCCGTGACCGTCCTTGTGCTCTCCATATAGTCCTTCGCGGACTGGCCAAAAACCTTGAGCGTGGGCCGGTCCATCACTTCATGGGCAGTGATCCGATTGTCCGCCTGAACCGACGGGCTCACCAGGAGGGCCAAGGCAGCGAGTGTGGCCAAGGCTGCTTTTCTCATGCTCCTGACTCCCTTCCTGCCCTGGTGGCCAGGAGAAATGTATACGGGGGACAACGGAAGGTCAACCGCAAGGACTCACTGGTCACCCGTCAGGGCCTGGAGGATTTGGAGAGGGTCGGGGGTCCACAGGTAAGCCTGCAGGGGCAAACGACCGGACCGGTCCACCGGAATGCCCTCCTCCAGCAGCAATTCCCGCTGAATCCAATCGGAGCCGTTGCGGCCGATGCTCATGGAGATGGCGCCAGTGGCGTTGACCACCCGGTGCCAGGGGATAGTTGTGTCAGCGGGATCCTGACGACGCAACACCCAACCCACCTGTCGAGCGGCGCCAAAGTAGCCTGCCAACTCCGCCACGCGGCCATAGGTGGTGACAGTCCCCCTGGGGATCATGGCTGTCACCCGCAAGATGTTCTGTTCCGCGGTGGGTGGCATGGTGGGCGGCCAATGCATCAGGCTAAGGCTCCCAAGCAGGATGGGGAGGCCTGTGCCTGCAGGGGCATGAACCAGGACAACCACCTCTCCAGCTACGACTACACCCTGCCGGAGGCGGCCATCGCCCAGACGCCGGTGGAGCCGCGCCACAGTGCGCGACTGCTCTGCGTGGAACCCGGCACGGGCTGGCGGGACACCACCATGGCCCACTGGCCTGCCCTGCTGCGACCCGGTGACCTGCTGATCCTGAACGATACCCGGGTGCTGAAGGCCCGCCTGAAGGCCCGGCGGGCCAGTGGCGGCCTTGTGGAACTCCTGGTGTTGGAGCCCCACCGGAACACCACCTGGCTGGGCTTGGTGAAGCCCGGTCAGCGGGTTCGCCCCGGAGAGTGGCTGCAGATTCAGCCGCCCCCGGGGCAACCACCCGTGGCGGTGCAGGTGTTGGGTCGCCACGGTGACGGCGGCGCCCGTTTCCTGCAATTTGCCACCCTGGAGCTGGAGGCCATGGAGCAATTCCTGAATATCTATGGAGAACTGCCCTTACCCCCCTACATTCGCTCCGGCTGCCGGGACGAGCAGCGCTACCAGACCACCTATGCTTGCCGCCCCGGCGCCGTGGCGGCCCCTACGGCGGGTCTGCACTTGAGCGAGGAATTGATGGGGCGGTTGGCGGCGGCCGGCGTGGCCAGTGCAGCCGTCACCCTCCACGTGGGCCTGGGCACGTTCCAGCCCCTGCAAACGGAAGACCTCAGCCAGGTGCAACTCCACAGGGAACGGGTGGAGATCAGCTCTGCCACGGTGAGCGCCGTGGAGTCCACCAAGGCCCAGGGGGGTCGGGTGCTGGCGGTGGGCACCACCAGTTGCCGGGCACTGGAAGGGGTCGCCGCCCTCCATGGGGGCCAGCTTCAGCCCTACAGCGGCTCGGTGGAGCTTTGCATCCGCCCCGGCTTTCGCTTCCAGGTGATGGATGGTTTGCTGACCAATTTCCACCTGCCCCGCTCCAGCCTGCTGTTGCTGGTGAGCGCCCTCATTGGCCGCCAACGGCTGCTGAGGCTGTACCAGGAGGCCCTGGCCCAGGGGTACCGCTTCTATTCCTTCGGGGATGCCATGTGGATCCCCCCGGAGGCGGTGCTCAGCCCCCCACCTTGAGCAACTCCACGTCAAACACCAGGGTGGCGTTGGGAGGAATGACGCCACCGGCCCCTTGCTGGCCATAACCCAGCTCCGGGGGAATTACCAACTGCCGCTTGCCCCCTTCTTTCATGCCCACCAGGCCTTCATCCCAGCCCTTGATCACCTGGCCGGCCCCCAATCGGAATTGGAAGGGTTGATCGCGGCGACGGCTGCTGTCAAATTCCTTGCCGTCCTCCAGACGACCGTCGTAATGGACAGTCACGTTGGTGTTGGCGACGGCTTCACGGCCCGTGCCAATCTGCACGTCAATGATTTTCAAACCGGATGGGGTGATGGTCATGGGCGGGTCCTGGGGTGTGTCTTGAGCTTGGGGATCATCTGCGGTCTGGGCCATGGCGGCCCCGTCCATGGCGCCGGCCTCGGTGCTGGCCCCGCTGGCCATGGCAAACAGGGTGGGATTGGGATCGTCAGGGTCCAACTCCCAACGCGGGATTGACGGGACGGTGGCCGGGGCCTGTGGGCTTGCCGCCACAGGCTGATCCGCTCCCAATGTCTGCGCACCTGCTGGCGCCGGGGCCAGCCACTGGCTCACCAGAGCCACCAGAAGGCAGGATACGCAAACACCAGCGCTGACGAGAATGTGTTGCATGGACTCACTGGCCACGGGAGAAGGCTGATGATCGGCACCCATCCTGGCACGGGGCGGGGCGCCCTCTGCTGGTTACGGCGCTGGTTGCCCCTGCTGCTGGTCTGGCTGCCGTGACGGGTGGCGACCTGACCCGTCTGCCGGCGGCCCTGGGCGCCTCATGGCCGAGGGCTGTGGAGCAGGTTCAGGGGAACCGTTGAGGCGCTTCCTTGGCAGACGTCTGATCCTCCGGGCCACACCACTGCAAGCTGACGGGCTCCTGCTGGCCAGGTTGAGACGATACCGAATGGTGAAGACGTGGTGCCTGGAGGTCTGGGTAAAATCAAGCCCCCTCCGTACCAGGCCAGGGATGGGCGGCTCGTGCCCTAACCATGGAAGTAACCGACCCACAACCATGACAACTCCTGGATGCAATCTCCCGGAAGCTTGCCGGGAGGGGGCTTGCTGGCGAACTGATTCGGGGGCGCTGTGCCTGGGCAGCGGCGGCCACTCAGAATGCAAAAGACCCCAGGCCGTAGATGCGTGTTATGGATAACATGTACTTTAGGAAATGCTGGAGAACCAGGTTTCAGGTCAGGCATGAAGGTGGGGAGGGATAAATTATGTGATTATTCGAGACACGTCCTGCCCCGTTGGCGGGAGCGGAGTTAATGGTAAGTTGAGGAAAGCCTCTTTTCCAGGGATGTCCGAAACTTGCAAAATGACTGTCTCGACAGACGGGTCTCAAGCTACCCTGGATCAAGATTCCCTCTGCCAGCAGACCCAGGGCATCGGAAAACAAGGCCCGTGCGGGACGACACTTAAGGAGGCGATGAATCAGCTCAGTCTTTGCAATGGTACGCTAAGCACGGAATTGAGATCCCGTGTTCCAGGCATCGGTAGATCTTTTGCGCTTGACCAGATCAGTCTGTTCCCGGAAATCCGCTATATGGGTTCCAAGAGACGTCTCCTCCCTTGGATCCATGGCGTTTTGGAAGATTTGGATTTTGAGACCGCTCTGGATCCGTTTAGCGGCAGTGGAGCGGTCGCATATCTTATGAAGGCAATGGGTCGGCAAACGGTTTCCAGTGACTTTCTCAATCTCTCCACCACCCTGGGCAAAGCGCTCATCGAGAACAACGCGGTGCATCTTGATGGTCCAGCCATACAATCCTTGCTGAGAACCCCAAGGAACACCACCAGTTTCGTTGAAGATACATTCAAAGGGGTATTTTATAATCCTGAAGACTTAAGATTCCTTGACCGTATGTCGTGGAACATACGTCAACTGGACAACTCCCACCAGCGTGCTTTGGCCATGGCTGTGCTGATCCGTTCTTGTGCAAAACGACAACCACGGGGTGTTTTCACAATTTCCGGGAACCTGTCCAAGTATGATGATGGTCGTCGTGATCTTCAGCTTTCAATTGAAGAACACTTTTTTGAGCAAGTTAGAAAATTTAACGAAGCCGTTTTTTTCAATGGTCGCCACAACAGGGCAGAGTGCGCAGATGTGTTCAAAGTCAACCCGTCTGATGTGGACCTGGTCTACTTAGACCCTCCTTATGTACCTCGACATGACGACAATTGCTATGTTAAACGTTATCACTTTCTTGAGGGGCTATCATGCTATTGGCAAGGTCTGGATATCGATTACTCCACAAAGGTCCGAAAGATTCCCAAACGTTTTACGCCATTCAGCTACAGACGACAGGCTGTCGATGCTTTCCAGCAGCTCTTCAAGCATTTTCAGAGCAGTAAAATTGTTCTATCCTATAGCTCAAATGGATATCCTGCCCTTGATCAGCTCACTGATATTCTGGCAGAAACCAAGAAAAACATCCAGGTTTTCAAGCGTGACCACACCTATCATTTTGGGAATCATTGCAACGTGAAGCGGGCAGCCGTTGAAGAGTATTTGATTGTGGGGCAGTGATGAAGATTGTTACTCAACAGCTTGACGAAATCATGGATAGCCTCTCCAACCTGGAGGCGGATTGGATGGATGATACCGCCAAGGTAATTATGGCGCGGCTACAGACTATCCCAGTCAAGAAACAGTACTGTGGCAACGATATTAGCGTCTTGATGAACGTAGAAAATAAATTTGACTTTGATGCTGCCAAGCTTTGTGCCGGTTTATTCCTTGGTTTATCAAAGGATAGATTCGAAAGTGAGTTGAAGGAGCGCCTTGGCCTTGTGGGGGAAAGGGATTAAGCACTTTAAGGCTGATCCCCAAGCCTTCCTTGCTGTGTTGGAAGACATGGGTCTTTGTGGTGCAATGGCCGCTACGATTAACAGAAAACTGGCCTGGAGTGATATTCTTGAGGAGCGCCTTCGTTTTGGCAGAGGTAGCGCCATTCAAGGACGGCAGAGGGGTAGGGACTTGGAATTTTGCAGAGAATATCATCCAGAAGATTTTTGATAATACTTACGAATCACGCTACATATTTCAAGGTAGCAATGGCACTGCAAAATGCGATTTTCCAATTCCAAACAAGACACAATCTTGTATCCTGATAGAAGTTAAAGGCTGTGGCGCAACTGGCTCAAAAGTGAGCGATATTATTGGTGATGTTGATGCAATCATCAATGCAAAACGATCTAATGCCCGTCTGCTGTTGCTGACAGACGGAATGAACCAGATTTGAATCCCCTTGCCCACACCCATGGCGCACCCTCATATCAAAGAGCAGACCACGCTTGAATTGCGCCGGGCGCCAAGAGATCCTCCTGCAAGGGCCAGACCCGGGGCAGAACAGGGGGCGGCTCACCCCGCCACCGGTGGATCAAGGCCCAGATGCGCACAAACCAGCATCGGGCCGCTTGGGTGGAGTCCCCCCGATAGCGGCAGCAGAGGAGATCTCCCCCATCATCGTGAATCAGCCCCGCCTCCATCTCCCCGGAGAGCCCCGTGCGGGCCTGGCGGCAGGCGTCCACCGCTGTGGTATCCAACCGCAATCCACCGGCCCAGCTCAACATCCCCACCACCGCCTGTCCCGCCAAGCCATGGAGCCGTCCCAGGGAGGCGCCATCAAGCGCCGTGGGGTCCCCCAGCAAGAGGCGCTGCCCACGCCACAATTCCAGCCGGGAGCGCCAGCAGCCCCGCCCAATGGTCTCGCCTGCCGCTGTGCGTCCCAGCCGCACCACCTCCGCCCCCAGCCAGGCGCCGGATCCCTCCAGTTCCACCCGTTGTTCCTGCTGGAGCAAGCCGTCGGCAAACACCACCGTCTCCTGGGGCAGCCAACTGAGCCATGCCCCATCCTCCACCCGACAAGTGAGCCGTTGCCGGGCCCAAGTCCCCTCCGGCTGGAGTCGGGAGCGCCCCACACTGCCATAGACCTTTTGTGCCGCCACGCTGGTGAGCAGGGCGCGGCTTTGGGGCGCCAAGTGGCAGTTGACGTGCAGCGCGTCACCCCCCACCAATCCACCTGCGGTGTGGAGGAGAGACAATTCACAAGTGCCGCCATGGGCAACAGCACGGGACAGCTTCAAGGGTGCCGTGCAACCACCCTGGTGAACCGTCCGCCCACCCGAGCGGTAGAACCGAAGGGAGGCGTTCCCTTGCCAGCATTGCCGGCCCACAGCCATGCCCCCTACTGAAGTCCTGAATTGTTGCAGGTCAGCGGCGGGCATCCTGTAGCAATAGCGATCACCATAAACAACAGCGCTACCACCTCACCAATGCACACAACAACTCTGTTCCGTGGTGACGGCTTCGTGGGGTGGCAGGCCCTCAACGACACCATCATGGGGGGTCGAAGCCAGGGCCACTGCCACTGCGGAAGCTGGGGACTGGAGTTCACGGCCCAGTTGGTGCGGCAGGGGGGCGGCTTTATCAGTTGCCGTTCTCCCGTGTTGTCTCCCCCCCTGGATCTGCGCACCTTCTCTGCACTGCGCCTGACGGTGAGCGGGGGCGGGCGCCGCTACAAGCTGGGCCTCACCTGTAACGATCCGGTGAGTCGCGCCAGCGCCCTGATCCCCGGCGGCCTGCGGTGGGTGAGCGAGTTTGACACGGTTGCCGACGGCGCCAGTGCGGTGGTGGTGCCGTTCACGGCGCTGCGGCCGGTGGTGCGCGCCAAGCCGGTGGCCATGCCCATCGGCTTTGATGCGCAGCGGGTGAGCCGCTTCCAGTTGCTCCATTCCCGTTTTAACGACAGCGGTGGGGAGAATCCCGGTTTTCGAGCCGGCCCTCTGCGCTTTGTCCTCCATACCATCGAGGCGATCAAGTGAGATCCGCATCAGTGACCGCACCACGGCTGCTGCTGCTCACCAAACGGGTGTACTTGCCCAGAACCCCCCGACGGAAACGGGGCACCGGCGGAGTCCAGTCTGCCCGGCGTTGAGCCAGTTCCGCGTCGGAGACGTTCAGTTGCAACAGCCGGCGGGGGGCGTCAATGGTGATGGTGTCCCCCGCTTTCACCAGGGCAATGGTGCCCCCCACGGCCGCTTCCGGCGCCACATGGCCCACCACCATCCCGAAGGTGCCCCCGCTAAAACGCCCATCGGTGATGAGTCCCACCTTGTCTCCGAGGCCGGCGCCGATGATGGCGGCCGTGGGCGCCAGCATTTCCCGCATTCCAGGCCCCCCCTTGGGACCCTCATAGCGGATCACCACCACGTCCCCAGCCTGGATCGCGCCACCGAGGATGGCTTCCAGGCACTCCTCCTCGCTGCCATAGACCTTGGCAGGGCCGGTGATGACAGGATGCTTGACGCCGCTGATCTTGGCCACGCCGCCTTCTTCCGCCAGATTGCCCCGCAACACCGCCAGGTGGCCTGTGGAGTAGAGAGGGGCATGGATGGGCCGGATCACCTCCTGCCCGGGATTCGGCTGGGGGGGAATGGGCTTGAGGGTCTCTGCAATGGTGTGACCGGAAACGGTGGGGCAATCCCCATGGAGCAACCCCTCTGCCAAGAGCATTTTCATCACCTGGGGGATGCCGCCGGCCCGGTGCAGATCCACCGTCACGTAGCGGCCGCTGGGCTTGAGATCACAGAGCACGGGGGTATCCGCCCGCAAGGCTTCGAAGTCCTCCAGGGTGAGGGGGACGGCGGCGGCGTGGGCGGCAGCCAGCAGGTGGAGCACGGCATTGGTGGAGCCCCCCACGGCCATGACCACGCGAATGGCGTTCTCGAAGGCCTGACGGGTCATCAGGTCCCGGGCCTTGATCTGTCGGGCGACAGCCTGCATCAACACCTCGGCCGAGGCGGCAGTGCTGTCCGATTTCTCGAAGTCTTCCGCCGCCATGGTGCTGCTGAAGGGCAAACTCATGCCCATGGCCTCAAAGGCGGCGGCCATGGTGTTGGCGGTGAACATGCCCCCGCAACTGCCGGCGCCGGGGCAGGCTTTTCTTTCCACAGCCAGCAACTCCGCATCCGTGATGCGGCCCGCTGCATGCCGACCCACCGCCTCAAAGGCGCTGACCACTGTCAGATCCTCGCCGGCGTGATGGCCTGGCTTGATGGTTCCCCCATACACAAAGACCGCGGGAATGTTGAGGCGGGCCATGGCGATCATGGCGCCGGGCATGTTCTTGTCACAGCCGCCAATGGCCAGGAGACCGTCCATGCATTGTCCGTTGCAGGCGGTCTCGATGCTGTCGGCAATTACCTCCCGTGACACCAGGGAGTAGCGCATCCCGTCGGTTCCCATGGAGATGCCGTCACTCACCGTGATGGTGCCAAACACCTGGGGCATCCCCCCGGCCTCGTGCAGGCTGGCCTCCGCACGCCGGGCCAGGTCGTTGAGGCCGATGTTGCAGGGGGTGATGGTGCTGTAGCCGTTGGCAATGCCCACAATGGGTTTGTTGAAGTCGTCGTCGCCAAACCCCACGGCGCGGAGCATGGCGCGGTTGGGTGTGCGGCGCACCCCTTGGGTGATGGCCGCGGAACGACGCATGGCCGGGGGAGCAGTGGCGGTTGTGGTGGTCATGTCGGATGGAGCACGGATGGGAAACCCCTCACCCATCGTTGCCCATGGCCTCCAGTTGGCGCCGCACGTCTTCAATGGAGGCCTGGATCTGGCTCATGCGGTCCTCCAGGGGTTTGGGCAGAGCCTTCCCATGGGCGACAGTGTTCTCCTCTTCTTCGTAGTCGTAGTTGTCGTCACCGGTCATGCGCGGCATATGGAGCATGCGCCGTTGACGACTCGCCAAGTGGTCACGCTGCCTTGGGGCCAGCAGCAGCCAGGCCATGGCCACTCCACCCAGAACGGCTCCATAGACCATGGCCGTGAAGATGGTGCCGCTTGCCGGTCGATCCGTCATGGTGTTGCCCCGGATTCCCTGTCAGGTATTGTCATTATTGAAGCAACCCCGGTCGCCAGTGCCAAACAGGCGGTCGCCCGCATCCCCCAGACCCGGCACAATGAACCCCGCTGGATCCAGCTCCGGGTCGATGCAGGCGGTGGTGATCACCAGATCGGGGAAAGCGGACCCAATCTGCTGCAGGCCTGGTGCAGAGCAGAGCGCTGTAATCACCCGTAGCCGTTTGCCTTCCACGCCCATGGCTTTCAAGCGCTCCAGCACGGCCAGCATGGTGGCGCCCCTGGCCAGGATGGGGTCAAGCACCAGCACCCCGGTCTTCTGGCCAACGGCGTCCGGCAAGCCGTTGTAATACCACTGCACCGTCTCCGCCTCCTGACCACGACGAAGCCCCACGTGCCAAACCCGGGCGTGGGGCAGCACCGCCTGGGCGCCGTCCCAGAGTCCCAAACCAGCCCGCAGAACGGGCACCACGGCCAAATCCACCGCCTGATCCACCACGTGGCCCGTGGTTTGCCCCAGCGGTGTGGTGACCGTCATGGCGTGGTGAGGCAGCCAGTCCCGCAGGGCCTCGTAGCTCAGCCAACGCCCCAACTCCTGCAGCGCGGTTCTGAACAGGGGAGCTGGTGTCCGGGCATCCCTGGCCACGGTGAGCCAATGGGCAATGAGGGGATGAGGAGGCACCACAACCCGCAGTGTCAGCGCCATGGGGCAATCCTCTCCAAGGGGTTCGCTAGTCTGCCCTTGCCAGAGTACTTGGACACGAGGGGAAGACGATGGTTCACCTGGGGCGCCTGCTGGGATTGGCGACGGCCGTGCTGCTGATCCTCTTGCCCCCTGCTCCGGCATTGGCGATCACGGCGCCGGAGTTGCGCGGCGCCGGCGCCAATGCGGCCATCAGTTCGGACATGCATGGACGCCAACTGCAGGGGGCGGAATACATCAAGGCCAACCTGGCCAAGGTGGATCTTTCCGCCAGTGACCTCACCGGTGCGGTGTTCAACACCTCCGACCTGAGCGGCGCGGATCTGCGGGACGCCGTTCTCCGTGACGTGGTGGCTTTTGCCAGCCGGTTCAACGGCGCCGATTTGCGAAATGCCGTGTTGGAAGACGGGTTGTTCATGCAAAGCAGCTTTACGGATGCGCGGATCAGCGGGGCTGATTTCACAGACGCTGTGGTGGATCGGAGCCAGTTGCCGCAACTCTGCCAACGGGCTGACGGTCACAACAGCATCACGGATCGGGATACACGGGCTAGCCTCAACTGCCCCCAACCCAATGGCTGACTCCCATCACCCCGGAGCACCAGCCGGTGGTGTTTTTCTCTCTCGAAGTTTTGGATGATGTCTCGTTTGTCCCGCGTCTTGCTCCTGGTTGTGGTGGGTGTCGTGCTCGCGGCGACTCCCGGCTGGACCCACCACCCCTTCGAGGGTGTGGAGCCCCAGGACTTCAGCCTGGTTCAGGGCCTGGTGAGCGGGCTGGGTCATCCTCTTCTGGGAACCGACCATCTGGTTTTCCTGCTGGCCATTGTCGTGATCACTGCCCTCACCACACGCCGGTGGGCGCTGCCCCTCCTGGTCAGTGGGCTGGCGGGCAGTGGGTTGGCGGTTCTGGTGGGCGCCACACCGGAACCCGGACTGGGTCTGGCGTTGGAGCTTGTCGTCAGCTTGAGCCTGGTGGCAGCGGGTCTGATCCATGGGGGCTGGCTGCCGGCCTGGGTCCTCTTGCCCCTGATGGGAGTTCACGGATTCCTGTTGGGGGAGCCCATGATCGGGGCTGAGCCAACGCCACTGGTGGCCTACGGATTGGGGTTGTTCCTCTCCCAGGGGGCCTTGCTGCTGGTGGCAACTTCTCTGCTGGCCCGAGCCAGGGGCAGCCTGGCGCTGTTGCAGAGGCTCCGCATGGCCACCACAATCCTGCTGGTGGTCCTGGGGGTGATCTGGACCATTGAAGGCTTGTGGGGTTAAGCCCCTTCCCCTTGCAAACCCAATTTGGCCATGACTGGCACCAAGCTCCCTGTCACCATCGTCACCGGCTTCCTGGGCGCCGGGAAAACCACTGTCCTCCGCCATGCGCTTACCCAACAGGACCGTCGTCTGGCGGTGCTGGTCAACGAGTTTGGCGACGTGGGCCTGGATGGCGCCGCCCTGGCGGATTGCGGCATCTGTGATGCGGAACCCGCCAGCACCGCCAGCCGTCCCGGTCCCCAGCGCCCCACCGTGGTGGAGTTGGCCAACGGCTGCCTCTGCTGCACTGTGCAGGAGGAGTTCCTGCCGGTGATGCTGGAGTTGCTGGAGCGGCGTCGGAGCTTGGACGGCATCGTCATTGAAACCAGCGGCCTGGCTCTGCCCCAACCACTGCTGGAGGCGTTTCGCTGGCCGGAGATTCGCACGGCCGTCACGGTGGATAGCGTGGTAACCATGGTGGATGGGGAGGCCCTGGCCGCAGGCAGCGTGGTGGGGGATGCCGCAGCGGTGGAGCGGCAGCGCCAGGCCGATCCGGAACTGGAGCATCTCACCAGTTTGGAGACCTTGTTGGCGGATCAATTGCGCAGTGCGGACGTGGTGCTGGTGAGCCGCGCCGACAAGCTTTCCGCTGACGAGATGGCCGCTGTTCAAGCGCGCATCCATCCCCACATGCGTCCGGGGGTGCCGGTGCTGCCCAGTCACCACGGTGTTGTGCCCTCCGAGGTGTTGTTGGGTCTGGAGCGTGGCGCGGAGGACGATCCGAGCCGGACAGGCCCGCACCACCCTGCTGGCCATGGCGACCACCATGGTGGCGACCACCATGACCATCACCACGCGCCGGTCACCAGCGCCGTGGTGAAGCTGGAGGGGGTCTGGGAGCGCCAGGCCCTTGAGGCGCTATTGCGGCAACAGTTCACGGCCATGGGCCTGCTGCGGGCCAAGGGCCATGCCGCCATTGCCGGTAAGTCCCTGCCGCTGACGATCCAGGCCGTAGGACCCCGCCTTGAGACCTGGTACCAGGCCAGATCCGACCACCATGGGGGCTTGACCATGGTGCTCATCGGCTTGTCGGTGGATCCTGCGCCCCTGCGTACCGCCTTGGCGGACCTGCGTCTGCCATCCTGAAGACAGGCCCCCAACAACACCTGTCGCCATGCCCCACTTCCATGCCACCGTCCGGGTGGGTCTGCGAGCATCCGTGCTGGATCCCGCCGGGGACGCGGTCTGTGCGGCTGCCCAACGGCTGGGCCATGGCGCCATCCAATCCATCCGCATCGGCAAGGCCGTCGAGATCCGGCTGGAAGCTCCTGACGCGGCAACCGCCCGGCAACAACTGGAGTCCCTCAGCGCCAACTTGCTGGCCAATCCCGTGATGGAAACCTGGAGTCTGGAACTCCATGACCAGGAGGGTTGAGATGCACGTTGGTGTGGCGGTGTTCCCCGGCGCCAATTGTGACCGGGACGTGGGCTGGGCCTTGGCGGGTTGCCTGGGCTGGCGCGTCACTTTCCTGTGGCATCAGGACGCCACGTTGCCCAAGCTGGACGCCCTGATCCTGCCCGGCGGCTTCAGTTACGGGGATTACCTGCGCTGCGGGGCCATTGCCAGTTCCGCGCCGCTGTTAAGGGCCGTGGCGGACTTCGCGGCCAGGGGCGGGCCGGTGCTGGGCATCTGCAACGGCTTCCAGGTGTTGACGGAAGCGGGGTTGCTGCCTGGAGGTCTTCTCCGCAACAGAGGCCTTCACTTCATTTGCCGGAATCAGCGGTTGCAGGTTGCCAGCAGCCGCTGTCCCTGGCTGCGCCACTTTGCCCAGGGGGAGTCTCTCACCTTGCCCATTGCCCATGGGGAAGGGTGTTACCACATCGATCCTCCCGGCCTACGCCAGTTGGAGGACAACGACCAGGTTGCCCTGCGCTACCTGGACAACCCCAATGGCTCTGTTGACCGGATTGCCGGTGTGAGCAACGAGGCGGGCAATGTTTTGGGGCTCATGCCCCACCCGGAGCGAGCCTGTGACCAGGCCACAGGCGGCACGGACGGACAGGTCCTGTTCCAGGGCCTGGCGGACTGGATGGGTCTCAGTTGACGGCGGCGAAATACTCTTTGGACTTGACCGGGTCAGGGTTCATGGTGGGATCACCGGGTGTCCAGTCGGCGGGGCACACTTCATCCGGGTGGCTGCGGATGTACTGGAACGCCTGGAGCACCCGCAAGGTTTCGTCCACGTTGCGGCCCACCGGCAGATTGTTGACCGTAGCGTGCATGATCACCCCATCCGGATCAATGATGAACAGCCCCCGCACGGCCACACCGGCTTCTTCGTCCAAAACGTTGTAGTCCCTGGCAATGGTCTTGTTCAAATCAGAGACCAGGGGATAGGCAATATCCCCAAGACCACCGGCTTCCCGATCTGTTTGCAACCAGGCCAGGTGAGAATACTCACTATCGACGGAAACACCTAGAACTTCCGTGTCCTTGCTACTGAACTCCTCGTGACGATCACTGAATGCCGTGATCTCTGTGGGACAAACGAAGGTGAAGTCCAGTGGATAAAAGAAGAGAACCACATACTTGCCGCGGTATTGGGATAGCTTGACCTCCTGAAACTCCTGGTCAAACACGGCTGTTGCCGTAAAATCTGGGGCTTGCTGGCCAACACGGATGGTCATGGTGGGTATTGGGTCAAGGTGGCCTGAGCACAGCATGCTGCCGCTGGCCTGCTCAGTGGCTCCTAATCCTAGCAACATGTGGGTCCGGGCGGGGGGTATAGTGGCGAGGACGTCAACACGGATCGCTTGCCCATGGGATGGGACCCCGGCATCATGCGCAAATTTGCCACCACCAGCCACCAGCGCTTGATTCATCAGCTTCGGGGCGAGCTGCGCAAGGACAACAAGGACGACTTGGCGCCACGGCTCCCCACAACTGCTCCGGACTCCGATAGAGACGCCTCGGCAGCGTCACGGGGGAACACTTCAAGCCAAAGGCGAAGCCAGGAGAAACAACGGTCCCGATCCTTCCGTCAACGCCTCAATGCCGTTGACATGCGCTGAGACGGGTTTGAGATAGGGTTGACCATGGGGCCATCATGGTCCAGGCCGGGATGGCCCCCTCCTGTCTCCCACTGGGGCTTGGCTTTGTGGCAAAATCAGCCCCAGTAAACATTCTCCAATGGATTGGACCGAGCAGCTTGAGGCCCTGGCTAAAAAAACAAAGGCCCCCAACTGGCAGGCTCCCCCCAATGAGGAAGCCACGAAGATGGCTTTGGTGGCCCCTTTTCTCCGTGCTTTGGGCTACGACATCTTCGACACGACTGAAGTGATGCCGGAGTTTTCCGCTGATCTGCCCCTCATCAAGAGAGGCGAGCGGGTTGACTACGCCATTCTGGAAAACAACCAGCCCAGGATTCTGGTGGAAGTCAAAGCATATCGAACCAACTTGGATGAGGCGGAGCGTGGCCAGTTGCAACGGTATTTTCATGCCACCAAGGCACGGATCGGCATTCTCACCAACGGTCATGTTTTTCAATTTTTCGCCGATCTGGACGAGGTCAACAAGATGGATGAGAAGCCTTTTGCCGAGATCAATCTGCTCAACCTTCGTCAGGCGCCCCTGAGCCAGTTAAAGCATGTCACCAAGCACAAATTCAACTTGGACGAGCTACTGGGCATTGCTGAAAAGTTGAAATATATCAAAGGTGTCAAGGATGAAATTCGTAAGGAATTGACTGCGCCCAGTGATTGGCTGGTCAAGGAAATGGCCCAGCGGGTTCACTCTGCCAGGCGGATTCGTGCTCAAATCCTGGACAGCTTCCGCCTAATCGTTGCCGAGGCCATCCAGTCTTATATTGCTGACCGCATTAATGAAACCTTGGATAAGGCAATTAAAACAGTAGAGATTAACGAACATGATCACCAGTCAGATGAACAGGATGCCGCAGAAGCTAAGGATTCCAATGATATTGTTACAGCACAGCAAGAAACAGATGTGCAGTTTGTCTTCCAGCACATTAGAGGCTGCGGATCAGAAGGCGCAAGCATCAGTGAGCTTATGCAGGCTATGCCTGGCAAGACGCGACCACAAATCAGAGCAATGCTCAAACAGTTGCAAGCCAGTGACACAATCTGTATGAAGGGCAAGGCCAGAGGAGCTAAGTGGCATCTTGCAAAATGATGATGAAGGGACTTACATGGGATAATACCAAAGCAAGGGAACAAGTCCTAAGTTGGTCTCATTTTCTAGTTTCCATGAAGGATGAGCATGAGAACGTGGTAGATGGAAACAGACACCCTTGCCCATGGGATGTCCGTGCCATGAGCACGTCAGTGGTGAAGGTAGAAGGTGGATAATTGGGTATGGCTCTGCCACCCCATAGGGCATATACTCGCATCCGGACGGGTCTTGACGGACCCGCAAAGCTGACACCGTCCTTGTGATAAGGGCTACCCACATTTACAAATCTTCACTCCTCTTCCGGCAGGGGGCTCAGAGCAGAACTAGGAGCTTGGCTCCCCGCCCTGACCCCAGGGTATCACCACCACAACGGTGAAATCGCAGCCCCACCAGCAGGACTTGAGGGAGGCCAGGGTTGGGTTTCTCATCCCCCCGGACCCAGGCCCACTGCATGGCCTCTATCGTCCAGGGGACGTGGTGTTCGGTGGTATGGAAGTGGCTCGGGGGAGACTTGAACTCCCGACCTTGGGGTTATGAATCCCACGCTCTAACCGGCTGAGCTACCGAGCCATGGTAGTGATCCTAACAACACGCCAGGGAACTGCTTCCAAAGACTAGTCCAAAGGTCAGTTGACGATGCGGGCAGGCAACAGGGCCAGGGGATCGGCGGCGCCGCGGCCTGTGGGGTGAATTTCAAAGTGCAGATGGGGACCGGTGCAGATGCCGGTGCAGCCGATTTCACTGATCACCTGGCCGCGGCGTACGGCCTGCCCGGGTTTCACAAGAATTCTGGAGTTATGGGCATACCGGGTGAGGCTGCCGTCAGGGTGGGTCAACTCCACCAGATAGCCATAGCCGTTGTGGTGCCACGAGGCCCGTTTCACTTGGCCATCCGCAGCAGCCAGGACGGGTGTGCCCACGTGGTCGGAAATGTCAATGCCGCTGTGCATGCGTCCCCAGCGCCAGCCATAACCGGAGGTGATTAACCCGGACAGGGTGGGCCAACCCCAGCGTGTATCAAATCGTAACCCTTGCGGGTGGCCGGCCAACTGCTGGTTGGGCCAGGACAGACCAGCAACACCCGGTCGTGCGGCCAGGCGTTGGCTGTTGCGATCTGGCACGGGAACCTTGATTCTCATGCCCGGCCGTAGATCCTGACCGCCAAGGCCTGGGTTGAGGTCATGGACAGAGGTGAGCGGATAGCCCCCCTGGGCGGAAATGCCCATCAGTTGCTCTCCCTCTGCCACGGTGTGGATGCGCTCTCCTCGCCCGGGGACCGTGGCATAGAAGGCAACCCCAGGCGGGGGCGTGTCTCGAAGGGTCAGGAGGTCAAGGGAAATTGCATACTTCACCATCAAGCGCCAGTCCTGGGGCACGCTGACCCAACTCCCCCGGGCCAGTGGTTTCTCGTCTGTCCACCCCCCATTGATCCACCGCAGGAGATTGGGAGACATTTTGATTTGGCTGGCCAACTCCTCGTAGGAGACTTTCTGGGCAAGCTGAATCCAAATCAGGGGTTGCTGGTCTTCAAAGACCGTGGCTTCCCGCTGGGCCAGGGTGGCGGACGTGGCTAAAGACTCGGGCGGCTTCTCCCGCAGGCTGGAGAGGTTGATCCATGGCCCGGCGTAGGCCTTCAGATGGGACTTGAACAGGACCGGGAGACTGATCCAACTGCCCTTCTTCAGCGGTTGGGATTCGGTGACCCCATTGAAATGAAGCAGTGTTTGCAGTGGCAGGTCCAGCGCCTCAGCCAATGCAAGGTGGGAGGCATCTTGCTCCAATTGCACCCAGACCAGGTGTTGCTGGTGAGCTTGTTTTCCAGAAGGTGACGTGCTGGGAGCCAGTTCTCGAAAGATCCGTGGGTGCAAGTTTTCAATAGCCGCCCTGATGTTTGTTGCAGATACAGAGAGGAGCGCAACAGCAGCCAGGACGGGCGCGGAAGCGACAGCAAACTTGGAGAGAGACCGCACCGTGGATCCAGAATCATGGAGATGGAGGATGCAATCCGCACCCCGATACAATCAGTAAACTACCTTAAGGTCCTTCTTGCAAGCCCCAGCGTCTCCATTTTCTCGAATAATATTTGTCGCCTGAAATTTTTGGAAAATTGATGGGGAAGGCTCCCATGGCGCCAGGACAGAACTGGTCTGCAGGCCAGTGGACGGCTGCTTTGGAAGGGTGGCCCGGCGCCGGCGGTCCCCAACGTGTGCCCGGCGTGGCCATGGAGCAGGCAGTGGCCTTGGCGCTGGCGTGCGGACTCCAGCCCCGTCGTCCCCTGCTGCGCTGGCGCCTCCGCTGGCGCCGTCTTCAGCCTCGGCAAAGCGCTCAACAATTACTCGCTGCCGGTGTCCCCAGAGGCCCCGAATTGGGCCGGCAGCTTCGTGCGTTGCGGATCGAAGCCGTTGAAGCGGCTGAGCAGAGAATCCCCGCAACCATCCCCGGCCTCCGGACGCCGCCGGCGCCTGCCTAAGGTATGGGCGTCCAGGGCCTTACGCCATGACGCTTGCTGTGATCAAGTTCAGCTCCAAAGACTGTGGCACCTGCCATCGCATGGCCCACTACGACGCCAAGGTGGCCCTGGAAATGGGCGCGGAGTTGATCACCGTGATGCTTCAGGACACCGACGTTTACCGGCGCTACAGGAAGGTGCTCCTGGCCCGGTACCCCAATAAGGAGGGCATGGGCTGGCCCACCTATTTGGTGGTCAGTAATCCGGAAGGAGCCTTTACCATCCATGGCGAGTTGAAGGGGGGCATGCCCAAGGGGGAATTTCGCCGCAAGCTGGCGGCTCTTCTGCCGCAAGGGGAAGCCTAGTCGGCCGCCCTTGCCCGCGCTGTTGCAGTCCCCCTTAACGCTTTTGGCGATCTGAGGATTGCTCCGGTTTGCGGCGGCGGCGCCTGTCGTTGGCTTCCATCAACGACAGGTACATGACGCCGGCCGTGACAAACACCAGCAACACCACGGCCATCAGGCCCAGGGCACGGCTTGCCGTAAAAAGTTCCGCCATCTGCACTCACAACAGAGACTGGGGCTGTGGGACCGGAAGGGTCTCAGAACTTGAGCGTGTTATCCCCATCCCGTCCCCAGACCACAAACGCGATGGAAAGGCTGAACATGGCGGCCAGGGCAGCCCAGCCAACGGAAATCAACATGAACGGTGGGTCGTTGCCGCCTCACCTTAGCGTGGGCAGTTCATATCAGCACAGTTGTCAGGGCGCGACCATGGGCCGAGTTGTTGTCACCCACTCCACCTACATCCCGGGGCTGCTCAAGGTTCTCAGGAAACTGGCTGCAGTGGAGGGGGTCACCACATGTACCCCGGCGGTGATCCGCCATGGGAGCGCCAATGCCGAAACCTTCCAGTTGCGCATCACCACACCCCTGCCTTGGGGAGGTGGTTTCAAGGCCATCGCCCGCAGAGGCCGTTCCAGCCAGGAGGTGTTCATCACCACCCAACTGGAGAAAGCCGTGATCCAGAACGCCGTGCGGCGCATTCTGGATCGTTGAAGGCTGAGGTCAGAGTTTGGAACCGCCATGCCGTCCTGCCTCAGGTTTCGACCTGGGATCAGCCAGGGGGGAAGCAAAAGCTGGGATCCATTTCCGGCACAAGGGCCAGTTTACTTCACCGTCGCGACATGCTTCCCACATCGAAAGGGAGTCAGATCAGAACACTGGAGAAAGCAAAAGACCAACACGGCAGTTCCGCTGTCATCCTAAGCCATGGCCTGGGCCACCGGCCAGATCCGATCCACGGCGGCCAAGCTCTCCTTGACGGCCTGCTGCCGTTGAGCAGGAGTGGAACCGGTGAGGCAGCGGGTCACGTGACCCAGCTTGCGGCCCCGTCGGCTGACCCGCTTCCCGTACCAATGGAGATGGAAGCCGGGCAGGGCAGCCAGGGCCTGCTGTTCATGGGCATAGGTCTTGCGGCTGTCTTCAAATCCCAGCAGGTTCACCATGACGGCCCCTGGTGTAGACAGGTGCGTCGGCCCCAGGGACGTGCCCGTCAGCGCCCGCAGATGCTGCTCGAATTGGCTGGTGGCGCAGGCCTCGATGGTGAGGTGGCCGGAGTTGTGGGTGCGGGGAGCCAACTCGTTCACCAGCAGGCCTTCCGGCGCCAAAAACAGTTCCACCGCCAGCACACCCACGTAGTCCAGTTGCTGCAGGATGGAGCCAACGATGGTGACGGCACGGGCTTCCACGTCCTGGGGCACGGATGCCGGGGCAAGAACCGTGGTGCACACCTGCCCAGGCTGGCGGGTTTCCAGCAGGGGATAACAGCGGGCCTCTCCCGTCACGGAGCGGGACCCCACCATGGCCAGTTCCCGTTCAAAGTCCACGAAGCGCTCCAGATACCAGTCTTCCGTGTCCACGGTTTCCGCAAATGCCTTGAGTGCTTCGGCGTCGTCAATGGTCTGGAGACCCCGGCCGTCATAGCCGCCGGATGCCGCCTTGGCCATCAGGGGATAGTCAAAATCATGGAGGCGCTCCGGGTGTGTCAGAGCCTCGTTGAGGTCGACCCAGGTGGGGACCGGGATGTTCAAGTCCTGCAAGACATGACGCTGACGCCGCTTGTCCATCAAAGTGGAGAGGGTATCCAGGGAGGGACGGAACACCACACCGGCCTGCTCCAGGGGCCGGAGGGGCGCCAAGTCAACGAGTTCGTTTTCAAAGCCGATCACGTCCACCTGATCCGCCAGGGCCTGCACCGCCTCCGGCGCCCCCAGGGGACCAGGCACCCAGCCGCTGGCCGCCGCCACGGCGGGATCATCTCCACAGGGACCCTGTACCACCAGGCTGATGCCCATGGTCCGGGCCGCCATGGCCAGCATCTGGGCCAATTGGCCCGCTCCAATGATGCCCACCCGCATGGTCCGCCCGATCTCCCAATCAGAGGAAACGACTGCCCTGGGCCAGGCTGAAGCGCAACAGCGTCAGCAGCATGACCAGCAGGAACAGGGCCAGGCCCACCGTGCAGGCATAGCTGATGTCCAGTTCCCGGAAGGCCTGATCGTACACGTAGTACACCAGGGTGCGGGTGCTGCCGGCGGGGCCGCCCTGGGTCATGAGGAACACCTCCTCGAACACCTTGGTGGCCGCAATGGCGGAGATTACCGCCACCAGCACCACGTAGGGGCGCAGCAGGGGCAGGGTGACGTGCAGATGGACGCGCCAGCCCCGGCAGCCGTCCAGGGCGGCAGCCTCGTAGAGCTCCGTGGGAATCCCCTGCAACCCCGCCAGAAAAATCACCATGTAATAGCCAATTCCTTTCCAGAAGGTCACCACCATGACGGAAACCAGGGCCAGCCGTGGATCGGTCAGGAAACCGATGGGGTGTGCATCGCTCCCCAACCAGGCGCCCAGCAGACCGTTGAGGAGGCCGTTCTCCGCATAGAGCCAGCGGAAGGCAATGGCCGCCACCACAATGGACACCAGCACAGGGGTGTAGTAGGCGGCCCGCAACAACTGGATCCCGGGCAGCTTCCGGTTCACCAGAATGGCCAGGGTCAGGGAACTCACCACAATGGGGGGCACAACACCCACCAGATAGAGCACCGTGGTGCCCAACACCCGTCGGAACGCGGCATCAGCCCACAGGCGTCGCAGATTGCTCAAGCCCACCCAGGTGAGGGGTTCGCTCACGTCCAGGCCGCTGCGGGTGAAGCTCATCAGCAACGCCAACACCGCCGGGACGAGCACCGACAGGGACAACAACAGCAAGGCGGGCATGAGCAACAGCCATGGCGTTGCAGAGCGGCTGGATGGGGTCATGGCAAGCGAGAATCACCGTGAAGAGATCCCGTCACCGTGACCCCCACCAACCTGACACGCATTCCCGTTGCCCTGGCACAGAGGGGCTATGAGGTGGTGATCGGCAGGGGTTGCCGGTTCCATGTGGGGGAAGCGTTGCGGCGGCTGGGGTACGGGGCGGGGCTCAAGGTGCTGGTGGTGAGCAATCCCGTCGTCTTTCACCATTATGGGACCCACGTCATGGAGGCCTTGCGGGCCGCTGGCTTCACCGCCAATTCCCTGCTGGTGGAGGCGGGAGAAACCCACAAAACCCCTGCCACCGTGGCCCGGATTCATGATGCCTGCTGGCGTGAGCGCCTGGAGCGGGGCTCCCTGATCGTGGCCCTTGGGGGCGGCGTGGTGGGGGACATGGCGGGCTTTGCCGCCGCCACATGGCTGCGGGGCATCGCCGTGGCGCAAATGCCCACCACCCTGCTGGCCATGGTGGACGCCGCCATTGGCGGCAAAACCGGCGTGAACCATCCGGGGGGCAAAAATCTCATCGGCGCCTTCCATCAGCCCCGCCTGGTGTTGGTGGATCCGGACACCTTGTCCACCTTGCCGGAGCGGGAGTTTCAAGCGGGGATGGCGGAGGTGATCAAATACGGGGTCATCGGAGACGTGGACCTGTTCACCAAGCTGGAGCAAGCGGAGGATCTGAGCTCCGCCACTGCCGTGGGACCGGCCCTGCTGATTGAACTGCTATGTCGCTCCGCTGCCGCCAAAGCCGCCGTGGTGGCAGCCGATGAGCGGGAAAGCGGCCGCCGGGCCATCCTCAACTACGGTCACACCCTGGGCCATGTCCTGGAAACCCTGACGGGGTACAACACCTATCTCCACGGGGAGGCGGTGGCGCTGGGGATGCAAGCCATGGGCTGGATCGCCAGCCGGGAGGGCCATTGGCAGGAGGCGGAACACCAACGCCAGACCGCAGTGTTGGCCAAAGCCGGCCTGCCCCTCCGCTGGCCCCCTCTGGATCCGGAGGCTGTGGTGGCCTGCCTGAACAGCGACAAAAAAGTGCGCCATGGTCGGGTGCGCTTCGTGGTGCCCCGCGCCCTGGGTCGGGTGGAGATTCGTGACGACATCAGCGCCGAGCGGGTGGGGGAGGCGCTGGAGGCGTTGCAGTAGGGCTGCCAAGTAAGAGCCTGCTCACCGGCCATGCGGTTTATGCGATTTTAGGCATCAGCCATAATTATTTCTCTTATCTAAAAAGCGCAATTCCGTGGCGGCAATTTTCCGGCGCCCTGAACTGGCCGCACAGATGGCCAGCCAACTGCTCCATCCAGGCGTCCTGGATGAGGGATTACGATCCGGTCTCTTTCTCTCCGGTTTGCGGCGCACCGGCAAAACCACCTTTCTGCGCAACGACCTCATCCCTGCGTTGGAGCAACAGGGGGCTCTGGTGATCTACGTGGATCTTTGGAGCGACACCAAAGCGAGTCCTGGTGCATTGGTCCGCGGGGCGGTGCGTCAGGCATTGGCTGAATTGCAGTCGCCCGTGTCTTCCCTGCTGCGGGCCAAACTTGCCAGCCTCAGACAGGTGGACGTGGCGGCCATGGGCTTCACGTTCGGCTTTCAGCTTGAGACCCTGGGCCGGGAAGGAGGAGCAACCATGGCGCAGGCTTTTGCGGAAGTTGTGGATCAGGCCAAGGCGGATCTGGTGTTAATCATCGACGAGGTGCAGCAGGCCGTCACCAGCGACGACGGCAATCAGATGCTCCTTGCCCTCAAAGCAGCACGGGATGCCGTCAATCTCCAACCCCACATGCCGGGTAGTTTCCTGTTCATCGGTACGGGGTCCCACCGTGCCCAGGTCAGTGAACTCACCGCCAGGCGTAACCAGGCATTCGCGGGAGCCACGTCTCTCCCCTATCCCGCTCTGGGACGGGACTACGTGGAGCACGTGCTGCAACGGCTAGGGGAAGCTGGCATCAGGCCGTTGCCGTCGCTGGATGGGGCTGTTGCCTGCTTCGAGACCCTGGGCAACCGGCCGGAAGAACTCGGGCAGGCCCTTCGGCAGATGCACGCCAACGCATCTTCAGGTGTTGAACCCGACACACTCCTGTCAGTGATTGCCAGCACGCTGCGCTCCAAGGCCGTGGACATTGAACTCAGCAAGGTGGAGAGGATTGGCAGCCTGGCCATGGCCGTCTTCAGCCGCGTGGCTCGCGCCGACTCCCTTGCCCGTGGTCTCTTCTCGGCAGAGGCTGCCGCAGAATACGCCAAGGCGGTTGGCCGCGAGGTGCGGACTGACGAGATTCAATCCGTGGTCAACGAGTTGTTGGCGGACAATATCCTCATGCGCCCCAGCCATGGCCGCTACGACGTCACCGATCCCTACGTGAAGGAGATCTGGCGTGAGCGTGAGGCCTTCCCGCCAGAGATTTGAACTGTTGAAGCAGCGTCATGGGGTCTCCCTTACCCAAAACCGGAGCTCCTTTACAGCGGAGCCATCGCCTGCGCCGTGGAGAGCCGGCCGTCCTCCATTTGCAGCAAGCGGTCCGCCACGTCCAGGATGCGTGGGTCGTGGGTCACCATCAGCACGGCACAGTGGTGCTGGGTGGCCATCCGCTTTAACAACTCCACCACCTCCCGACCCGTACAGCGATCCAGGGCGGCGGTGGGTTCATCCGCCAGCAACACCTTGGGATTCCCCGCCAGGGCGCGGGCAATGGCCACCCGTTGACACTGTCCCCCCGACAAGGCGGATGGCCACTTGCCGTGGTGGTCCTCCAGACCGATTTCCGACAAGAGATCAATGGCGTGTTGGCGCCGCTGACCGAAGCTCAAGCCGGGCAAAAGATCCGCTGCCATTTGCACGTTCTGGGCGGCAGTGAGGCAGCGCAACAGGTTATGGCTTTGGAAAATGATCCCCATCTGACGCCGTACCCGCCGCTGCACGGACTTGCGCGCCTTGAGCAACTGTTGCCCCAGCACCTCCAGGGAGCCGTCCTGCACCGTGCGCAGGGCGCCGATGAGGGTGAGCAGGGTGGTCTTCCCGCAACCGGAGGGACCACTGAGCAACACCATCTCGCCCGGATTCAGGGTGAGGTGAAGGTCGTGGAGCACTTGACGGCGCTGGTCGCCACGGCCAAACCAATGGTTCAGCCCGGCAATGCGCACAAGGGGTTGTGGCGGTGTGGGTTGCAGGGTGGTCACTTGGAAAATCTCGGCAGGGGCCGCTAGAAAATCTCGGCAGGATCCGCATCCCTGATCTTGCCCATGGCCAACAATCCCGAGATGACGCACATGACGAAGATCATGGCAAACACGAAGGCGGCCATGCCGCTGCTCATGCCAATGGGCAAATTGGTTGCGCTGCGGGCGAAGCCATAGATTCCCTTCCCCGCCAAAAAGGCAGGGATGTAGCCAAATCCCGCCAGCAGCAGGGATTCCTGCAAAATCACCGTCACCAGATCCATGGAGCTGTAACCCATGGCCTTCAGGGTGGCGTATTCCGGCAAGTGGTCCACCACGTCACTGAACAGAATCTGGTAGACAACCACTGCCCCCACCACCAGGCCCATGGCTGCCCCCAGGTTAAAAATGAAGCCGATGGCGGTGCTGGAGCGCCAGTAGTCCTGCTCAAACGCCAGGAACTCCGCCTTGGTGAGCACCCGCACATCATCGGGCAACGCCTTGTTCAGGGCTGCCGCCACGGTATCGGGATCCGCGCCAGGCACAAGGCGAATCAGGCCCAGTTCAATGGAGGTGCTGGAGCCGTCCGACGACCCCAGAAGCTGATTAAAGGTGCGGTTGCTGGTGAGCAGGTTCCCGTCCGCTCCAAAGGACACCCCCAATTCCACGAGATCCGCCACCAGTAGCCTTGTGTTCCCCACTTCCGCGGTGACGGTGCGCCCAGCCTTGAGCCACTCCTCCACAGGACCGAACTCGGAGCGGCTGAGACGGTCGTAGAGAACCCGTTTATCCAGTTGCAGGCTCTTCTTTTGCTCCTCAAGGCCCTCCAGGCGCAAGATGTCGTCGTCGGGATCAAAGCCCACGGCAAGGATGCCGCGGGGTGCACCGGTTTCCGGGTTTTTCCAGACAAGCAGCCCCCAACGCACCGGGGAAATGCTCTCCACCTCCGGCCAGGATGCCGCCTGAAACAGACGCCGCTGGGGGAACGGCTCCATGGAAACGGAACTGGAAC
>VXNS01000008.1 GCA_009840445.1 Synechococcus sp. SB0662_bin_14 | reverse complement strand
TGGCCTACGGCCTCCCCGTCTTCAACAACCGCCTCACCATGACACCGGGCATCGGCCTGGCGCTGGCTTCAGACACATCCTCCTACCGTCTCCTCTGGGCTTTGAGGCCCTATGTTCCCCAGCCTGGTCACACTGCCGAGGACTGGGAACTCTCCCTCGAAGCCGAGCGGCAGCAACGCTCCTCCACAAACCCTGCCGTGGATCATTCCATCGGGCTCAACTTCTCACTGGCCGGGGGCACTGCCGACGTGGTGAAGGCCTCCGCTCTCGGCGCCGCTCTGCTGACCGTTCTCTCCTTCCTCTTCTAAAAGCCTGCTTCCCTCAAAACATGGCCCATGGACGTTCATGCCAGGCTGGTGGGATTCAAACTCCCTGGCGGGGGCAGATGCCTGCCCCCATGACGGGTTTCTACAAAGGGGATGAATGCACTACTCAATCCCGTCGCCCTGGACGTGCTGGATGCTGATTCACACCGCAACGGCGCCCAACACTTTGAAGGCACCTTGACCTACGGCCTCCCCGCCTTCAGCAACCGCCTCACCATGACGCCCGGTATCGGACTGGCACAGGCAGGCAGCAACCCCATTGGCCAACACCTCCAGGCCTTGAAAACCTTGTCAATCAGGAGTCAATCAGCAAAGTATCTCATGATCCCGCCAGCAGTTCCTTGGATCCTTATAATTTCATGTTGTATTACCGCAAAGCGAATTAGGACTTTTAATCATATGAGGCTTAGCCAGGGAGGCGACATGTGTTACAGTTAAATCACACTGGAAGAGGCGCTCATGAGGAAAGCATCAGAACCATATCACCGGGAGGATCTGACACTCCTGGAGGTGGCAGAAATGCTTGGCGACGAGGAGGCTCCCTGTGGTTGGATTGAGGAGTTGCGCTGGCCGAACGGCCCGTGCTGACCTCCCCATGCAGGGGAAACGGCAATTTTTCGAGGCGCCCAAGGGCATCAGTTCCATGCATCTGCACCGAGAGCTTGGCATCTCGCAGAAGGAGGCATATTTTTCTGTTGCACCGCCTTCGTACGGCTAGTGAGAAGGAAAAACAATCATAATTCCTCTTAATTGGGACAAGTTCATGGTGTGTGACCGGATTTACTTTGTTATGATTTATTTCTGCATTTGATATCGTTCACCACAGCTAGCAACGCTGATACAAACACTTACAAATTCTTGAGGATTTCATTTGCTTTTTATTCCTCACACTGCTTATTACTCACGTTGCACCCCATTTCCCGCGTCCTGGCAATCATCCTTGTCATCGGTGATCTTGGTGGCCATGAACTGGCCCTTGTGCATCGATGAGCACATGGCGCTTGAAGCCAACTCGTCCAGGGGAACCTTGCCAGGGTAAGCGGCGCTCCACCGGAGTCCACTGATCCCGAACTCGGATTACCTTAAGATGCCGCCGTTGCATTGTTCATGATCGGTGGTGCCGCCTTCCTCAAGATACCGACACCTGGGGCTACTCCTGGGTGGTCTCCTCATCTGGGCCAACCCTGCAGCCAGAGCGGCTGAACGGGTGGTTTTGGTTGTTGGTCCCTTCAGCCGGTCCGTGGAGGTGCAGGAGTTGCGCAGCTTCAGTGAGGGAGCCGAGCCTCAGGGCCTCATCAAAACGGCTCTGAATCTCGCCAACGTTCCACACGATCAGGCCAGATCCGCCCTGAGCAGACGGGTGGACATTCCCTTCACCCTGTTGGGTCGTCTCCTGTACACGGACCTTGGCGAGGCCTTCCTGGAGAGGATGGCGAACATCTTCTACCCCCGCAACGCCCCGGAAGCAAGCGTTCGGGCCCTGCGCTCCGGGGTCATCCTCTCGGTTGCCCAGAACACCACCAGACGGCTCAACCCCGTTGATTTTCTGGAAAGCTATCCAAACAAGGACATCGTCGTTGATGTGCCCCGTCTGGTCTACCTGCTGAGTCGCTTGACCAGTATCCAGGAGGTGGCCGATTTTTTCCGGGAACCGTTCTAGGGTAGAGGGAGGAGGCCTCCGGAGCGTCTCTCCTAGAGTCGGTCACGGTAGGCATTGGGTGAACCGTGACCCTGGTAACTTCGCTGAAGCAGCTTCTGACCGGTCAACTGGCCCGGCCTGGGGGGGCGACGGCCAAGGGTTGGCCTGGTCTGGTAGAGAATTACCGATCCTGGCTGCCCGTTGATGACGACACCCCCGTTGTCAGCCTGCTGGAGGGCAATACGCCGTTGCTGCGATCCCCCGCCCTGGAGAAGCGCATTGGCCGCGGCGTGCGGGTGTTTCTGAAGGTGGACGGCCTGAACCCCACAGGCAGCTTCAAGGATCGGGGCATGACCGTGGCCATCAGCAAGGCCAAGCAATCGGGGGCCACGGCCGTCATCTGCGCCAGCACAGGCAACACGTCCGCAGCGGCAGCGGCCTATGCCCGACGCGGGGGACTGCGGGCATTTGCGGTCATTCCGGATGGCTACGTGGCCAAGGGCAAACTGGCCCAGGCTTTGCTGTACGGCGCCGAGGTGCTGGCCATTCAGGGCAACTTCGATCAGGCCCTTGCCCTCACCCAGGACTTGGCGGAGCGCTATCCCGTCACCCTGGTGAATTCCATCAACCCCTACAGGCTCCAGGGTCAAAAAACAGCGGCCTTCGAGGTCATTGACGTCCTGGGGGATGCTCCGGACTGGTTGTGCATTCCCATGGGCAACGCCGGCAACATCAGTGCCTACTGGATGGGGTTTCAGGAGTACAGGAACGCCGGACTGAGCAAGACGCTTCCCGTCATGTGGGGGTTTCAGGCCAGTGGATCCGCACCCCTGGTTCTCGGCCATGCCGTGGCCAACCCCACCACTGTCGCCACAGCCATCCGCATCGGCAAACCGGCCAACCGGGAGAAGGCCGTAGCTGTACGCAAGGAGAGCGGTGGGCGCTTCGCGTCCGTGAGCGACGGGGAGATTCTGGCGGCCTATCGGGTATTGGCCAGGGAAGAGGGGGTGTTCTGTGAGCCGGCCAGCGCCGCGTCCGTTGCCGGGATGCTGAGGCACGCCAGTGAGATTCCCGCAGAGGCCCAGGTTGTATGCGTCCTCACCGGGAACGGACTCAAGGACCCCACCACGGCCCTGGACCACGACTACGCCAACTTTCACAGAAACCTGGCGCCGGAACCGGATGCCGTCGCCCAGGTGATGGGACTGTAGTCACCCCCCCCAACAGCCCCAGGTCAGCCCATAGTGGGTGGACAGAAAATAAACCGTCCCACTTGCATTCGGGATCCGGCTGTGGAAATTTTGGTGGAAAACCGTTCCATGGTGTGGAAAACGCTGTGGAAAACCAGGCCAGGATCTGTGGAAAACCGATGCCCCCTTCCGGCGCAATCGGAAAGGAATTTTTCAATTTCCACAAAAGCCCGAAGGTTTTCCACAGCGTTTTCCACAGGCAGATTTTCTGTGTCGTCTCTTCCTGAGCAGGATGGGGCGAACTTTGCACAGTTTCCACAGGCCCGGCTACGGCTGTTCTGGTTCATCATTCATTTCATCTCGTAGTTTTCGTCATCTCCGGAAGGGGATGTGCAAAACCGGCTGATCCCCACCTGCTTGCCGTTTCCCCCGATATCAGGCACTCTGTTGGAGTTGTGGTCCCCTTCCCCGCTACCCCATGAAGCTGACCTGCTCGCAGGATGCCCTTAACAGCAACCTCCAGTGCGTCAGCCGTGCTGTGGCTGCCCGCCCCACCCACCCTGTACTGGCCAACGTTCTGCTCACGGCTGACCAGGGCACCGGCAAGGTGAGCCTCACGGGGTTTGATCTGAGCCTCGGTATCCAGACCACCTTTACGGCCGCTGTGGAGCAGTCCGGCGCCATTACCCTCCCCTCCCGGCTCCTGGTGGATATCGTCTCCCGTCTATCGGCCGATAGCCCGTTATCTCTCCAAGCCCCCGGCTCCGATACCTCCAGCGAGGAGGGTGGAGGCAGCCTGCCGTTCCAACTGACCGCAAGGACAGGGGCCTATACGGTCAGGGGGATGCCGGCGGAGGACTTCCCGGAGTTGCCCATGGCCCAGAGCCCTGTGGCCATCCCTCTATCTGCCCAGTCCTTACGGGACGGCCTGGCCCGCACCCTCTTTGCCACCAGTTCCGACGAGGCCAAGCAGATTCTCATGGGCGTCCACCTGGTGGTGTCCCCCGACCGTCTTGAATTTGCCGCCACCGACGGCCACCGCCTTGCGGTGGTGAGACAACCCCACGGCAACAGCGCCCTGCAAGACGGTGACGGCAGCGCTGCCGCGCCAGAGGTAGAGGACACCGGCAGCGGCGCACCGGATCCTGACGGCAGCACCGTGCCGGTCAACCACGACACCGGCATCGTGCAACAAGAGGAGAGCTTTGCCGTCACCATCCCCGCCCGGTCCCTGCGGGAACTGGAGCAACTCCTCTCCATCCGCAAAACCGACGAGACCATTGACCTCTACCACGACCAGGGGCAGGTTGTGTTTCTCCGGGCTGATCAAGTGGTGACCAGCCGTACCCTGGACGGGGTCTATCCCAAGTACAATCAACTCATTCCCGACACGTTCAGTCGCTCCTTTACCGTTGATCGTTTGCCCATGGTCACCGCCCTGGAGCGGGTGGCCGTCCTGGCGGATCAGCAAAACAGTGTGGTGAAGCTTTCCGTTGCCATGGCTGAGCGGCAACTGCGCATTTGCGCCGAAGTCCAGGACGTGGGCCGTGGGGACGAGTCCGTTCCCCTGACGGGTGGGGACGGCAGCGACATTGACGTGGCCTTTAACGTGCGCTACCTGCTGGACGGCCTCAAGGTGATCCCCGCGCCGGAAGTGACCTTTGAGATGAATAACCCCACCAATCCCGTTGTGCTGCGCCCCCATGGCGGAGACGTGCAGTTCACCTATCTGGTGATGCCCGTTCAGATTCGCACCTGACGACCGGTCTGCGTCTGCAATTCACCATGGCGGGTAATGGCGAACTGCTGTTGCAGGACGGAGAGCTTTAGCTCCACCTCCTGTTGCTCCCGTCCCGGTGATGAGCCCATGACAATTCCGGCCCCGGCGGTGAGGGTCAGATGTTGTCCTTGCAGTTGTCCACAACGGATGGCCACCCGCAAATCTGCATCGCCCCACCCATCAACCCAGCCGAGGGGAGCGCCGTAGTGCCCCCGTGGGAATCCTTCCAGGCTGCGGAGCCAGTTGAGAGCCTCCCGCCGCGGCAATCCGGCCACGGCCGGTGTGGGGTGCAGGGCCTCGGCCAGATCCAGCACCCGGTGACCATGGGCCTGGGCCTGGATGAGGGTGTGCAGATGCATCAACTTCCCATGGCGAGCCAGGCGGGGACAGGCGCGGCGCCGGGGGGTGAGGCCCTGGGACTGGAGCGACCGAACGATGGCGTTGACCACCAGCTCATGCTCATGGCGATTCTTGTGGGACCTGAGCAGGTACTGTGCTCCTTCCCCGTCCACTGCCGCCGTCCCGGCTAAACCGTCACAACGCAAGCGACCGGAGCGCAGTTCCAGGAGCCGCTCCGGCGATGCCCCCACCACAGCCTTGTGGCCCCGGCCGTTGAGGGGTTGCCAGAGGAAACGGCAACTGCCCCTCTGGTGGCGCCGCAGGCTGCGGAGCAGCTCAACGGGGTTCAAGGGGTTGCTCAACAACAACTCCTGCTGGGCTGCCAGCACCAGTTTGCACAACTCGCCGTTGTGGATCAGGTCCAAGGCCTGCTGGACACTCTTTTGGAAGGGGCGCTGCCAGGTATCGCTTCTGGCCACCAGTCTGGGCAGGTCCAGGGGAGACGGTGGGGATTGCTCCAGGGCTTGCGCTTGTTCCCAGAGGGCTTCCGCCATGGATCGGGCCGTGACGGTCCCCCCCATGGTGCGCTGATGCAGGAGCCAGCAGTGGCGCCCCTGGCGCCCCAGTTGCCAGCGGGGGAGCACGATGGTGACCCCTGGCATGCCGTCCCCGTCGCTGTGGCCAAAAAAGCTGAAGGCCAGCGCCAGCCTGGGGCGCTGCACCGCCTGCCGGGTGGGATGGGGACACACCAGTCGACTCAGGCTCGCATCGATAAAGCGCTGAGCCAAGGAAAACCGTCGCGGCCCCCGCAACTCCAGGCTGTGCTCCACTCCTGTTGCCGCCAACGTCAGGCCTGGCCATCCATCCCATGCCCAGGTGAAGTCGTTCTGCTGCGGCAATTGGGGCAACACCGCCAGAGGATCCAGTGGCGTGACGGGAACGCCAAGACAGAGCACCCCCTCTTCCCCCAAACGTTGAGCACCCTCCTGGGCCATGGTCAGGAGGCTCCGGAAGGACATGGCAGCAAATGGAGGAATGCGGATCAGACGTGAATGGTCACGCGAAATTGTACAATTTATCCGTGAACGCCATCAAACTGAAGTTTGTGGTCCCAAGTGAGGTGGCCGAGCAACGGCGCCGTCTCTGGCGGGCTGCCGTCAAATGGCCCATGTACGCGGTGGCCGTGATGCCGGCCCTGGTGGCTGCGGGGTGGTTGCTGGGTCCCGGACGCAGCGCCTGGCGCCTGCAACCCCAGCAGTTGGCCTTCTTCTTGCTGGCCGCCGTCCTGCTGCTGGCTTGGGAAAACGTCTGCAACGACTACTTTGACGCCCAAACCGGAATTGACGTCCATAAGCCCCACTCCTTGATTCAAATCACCGGCGCCCCCCGGCTGGTGTTGTTGGCAGCCCAGCTTTGTTGTGTGCTGGGTCTCCTGCTCATGGTCCAGGTGGCCAGGGCCAGCAGTTGGTGGCTGCTGCCCCTGGTGCTGGCTTCCTGTTGCTGTGGCTACCTCTATCAGGGGCCTCCCTTTCGTCTGGGGTATCAGGGCTTGGGAGAACCCCTCTGCTGGCTGGCCTTTGGTCCCCTGGCCACGGCGGCGGCACTGGTGGGCCTGGGCGCCCCTGCCCTGGGGTCGGGGGGTGGCGGACCCCTGGACCTGTCCCTGGCCTCCCAACTGGGGTGTGGGCCGGCCCTGGCCACAACCCTGGTGTTGTTCTGCTCCCACTTTCACCAAGTGGAAGACGACCTGGCCCACGGCAAGCGCTCACCGGTGCAGAGGCTGGGCACAGCCCGTGCCGCTGCCCTTGTTCCCTGGTTTGTTGCCCTTGCCCTGTTGGCGGAAGCGATGCCCGTTGCCTGGGGCGCATGGCCCCCCACGGTCCTGTTGGCGCTGGCCAGCCTGCCGGTGGCTCTTCCCTTGATCCGTCTCCTGGGGCGCCACCACCACCAGCCCGGGCGCATCAGCCACAGCAAGTTTCTGGCCTTGCGCTTCCAGATGGTGAACGGTGTGTTGTTTGCCGGTGGACTGGCGCTAGGGAGATTCACCCTGTCCGGTTGAGTGATGGCGGATCATTGGCGCTTGCGTTGGCGGCCCCTTCCCCTCCGGCGCTGGCAGCGGGACGGGGAACAACGGCGTGACCAGGGGCTGCGGGTAGAGTTGGAAGATCCCCATGGGCAACAGGGGGCAGGAGAAATCAGTCCCCTGCCTGAACGTCACCGATCCGGTGCGGATCCTTTGGATGGGAGCCACCTTCGGAGTTTGCAGCGCCAGTTGGAGCACGTGGATCCCACGGCGGGACGCCGGAAGCTGGAGCGCTGGCTGGGCCCCATGGCCTGTCAACACCCCTGCACGGCCTTTGCCCTGGGTAGTGCCCTGTGGCATCTGGATCAACGGCATCGCCGCACCGGTGCGGACCCCATGCCCACCGGCGCTGGCGCCCCTGCCGATGCTGGCCATCCTTGGCCAACGGTGGGCCTCCTGCCGTCCGGCGCCGCGGCCCTGACGGCGCTGGAGCGGGGTTTGGCCCGTGGCTGGCGCTGCTGGAAGTGGAAAATCGGCGCTCTCTCCTGGCGTCAGGAGCAGCCGCTGCTGGCGGCGCTGCTGGCCATGGTGGCCCCCGTGGCGGGCCGGTTGCGACTGGATGCCAACGGTCGCCTGAATGCCGCCGCCCTCTCCCACTGGCTGGCTGCCGCCGCGGATCCGTGCATCAGTTGGCTGGAGCAGCCCCTGGCCCCAACGGATCCTCTCCTGGAGCGGTTACTTGGTCGCCCCCCCGTCCCCGGGGTGCAGTTGGCCCTTGACGAGTCCCTCGCCAACCTGGACCAGGTGGAGCACCTGCTGCGGTCGCCCCCCGCCGGCCGGCCCCTGTTGGTGGTGAAGCCCTCCCAACTGGGGGATCCCCGCAGACTGGCTGGTCTCCTGCGGACCTGGCCCGGTCGCTGCGTCGTCTCCAGTGGATTTGAAGGATCTCTTGGTCGGGCAGTGGTCCATGATCTGGCCAAGCTGGCGGCGGCTGGGGGCAGTCCGGCCCCAGGCTTGGGGGCAACCGCTTGACGCACCACAGGGGCCATGGCCGTGCAGGAACGCCATCTTCTGATTTGCGGCCCGGAGCCTGCCGCGGACTGGCGGTGTCTGCACGCCCTCCTGGCTTCGGCAGCCGTTGTGGGCCTCTGCCGCCCGGAGGAAGAAGCCATGCTGCGGGCAGCCTTGAGGCCCGGTTGGCGCCATCAGGGCGGGCGGGCCGAGCGCCTGTGCCATGGGGACACACGTCCCCTCCTGTCCACGGGAGCCAAAGCGGCGGTGGTGGTGGGCAGCGGGGGAAGCAGAGGGCAGCGGCGCTGGTGTCTCCAACCCCTGGACCACCTGCTGCGGGCAGCCCGGGCCCTGGTGGGCTGGCCGGCAGAGATGTGCGGCCCCGGACATAAGGTGCTCCCCTTGGCCCTGGCGGGTCTCGCCAATCCCCTGCCCCTGCACCACGTCAGTGGTTTGATGCCTGCCCTCCGCAGCCAGGCTCTGGGCATTCCCCACCGCTTCCTGTCCCGCCGCCAATGGCGAGACAGGACACAACGCCCGTCCCTGCGGGGCTGGGGTCTGGTTCTGGTGCCCAGCCAGTTGCAGTGGCTCATGGGGGAGCCCGGGGGGGTGGACTGGTTGCGGCAACTCTCCTGCTGCTGGGTGGGTGGCGCCCCCCTGGCGCCGGCCCTGCGGCAGCGAGCGCGCTGCTCTCGTCTGAACCTGTCCCCCTGCTACGGCAGCACGGAGACCAGCGCCATGGTGACGGCCCTTGCTCCCCGGCAATTTCTGGCGGGTGTGGAGGGTTATGGGTTCCCCTTGCCCCACGTGGCGTTGCGCAGTGTCTCTGTCCTGGGTTCACCAGGGGTCCTGGAGATCCGCACCCCGGTGCTGGCCCCCGGCTTTCTGGTGGAGGGTCGCCTGTTGCCCTTGCCCCTGGAGAACGGTTGGTGGCGCACCACGGATTCAGCCCGATTGGAACCCCACGGTTTGCAGGTGTTGGGCCGGCTGGACGGGGCCATCAACAGTGGGGGCGAGACGGTGTTTCCCGAGGAGATTGAAGCCGGCCTGGTGGGTCTTGACGGTCTGGAGGCGGTGCTGGTGGTGGGTGTGGAGGACGTGCATTGGGGCCAACGTCTGGTGGCCCTGTACCGGGGAACCGTTGCCGTGGGGGTGCTGGAGAAGGCCGTGTCCGGGCGTCCCCCCGCGCAGCGTCCGAAGCAATGGCTCCGTTGCCCTCGGCTGGCCCCCAACACCCAGGGCAAATGGGACCGGCGCCGCTGGCAGGCTTGGGCGCAAGGCAATGGTCCTTACGGCTCGTGATCCTGATCGGGAAAAAGGCTTCTATACCAGGCGACGAAGGCCTGCGCGGCGGCGCTGTCGTGGCGGAAGAACTGCGCCCTGATGGCGGCGCCGTAGGGCAAGCCGGGATCTCTCTGCCAAGCAAGCCAGGTATGCAACACGGCCTTTGAACGCTTGGCATCAGGAAACGTCGCGCCCTTTGTGCGGGCTTGCTGCGTCGAGGATTTGGCGAACTCCAGCAGGAGATCGCCTTCAGCAACCAGGTTTGCCAGGAACTCCTCCAGAGCACCTGCCTGTTGATTGCCCGGCATCAGTCACACGCCAATGCGCACACCGCACTCCTCCACATGGGTGACATAGCCACCGGCTGGCATCTCTTCCGGCACGTCCAGTTCGATCTCTTGAATCAGATCCAGTTCGATCTCTTGAATCAGATCCAGGTTGGCCTCCTGGAGCGGACTCAGCCTGACCCTCTGGAGGCGGCTGCGCACTGCACTCCATCGAGCACGTGGATTCTCGTCTGCATCCAGAACGAAACCCACCGACTTGCCGTTACCCACCTCGACCTCGATTGTCGGCTGGACTGCTCTGAGCAATGCCTCCTTGCCGTTCATCTCCTTAAGCTCTGAGGCATTCGGAGCAACACCATGGCCTTCAGAACTGTTCACGTACTGTTCACGTACTGTTCTAAGAGATTAGAAATGACGTGGAGGTCGTCCTTCCCTTCCACGTACAGCTTTGAGCGTTCGAGTGTGGCCATCAGCGGACCTCAATGTCCTGCGCGACTGCGATACTGATCTGGTCGCCTTGCAGACACACCGCCTTTGATAGCAACCGCGTCACCTTCTGGAGGGACACCTGCTCCTCCAGATCGGGGCAGTTCCGAAGCAGAGAGCCAAGCCCTTGAATGCAGTCGTCGCTGTGGGTGGTGGCGAAGACCTGAACATTCAATCGGCTCGCTACTTCAATCACGAACTTCCATATCTCCTCCATGACTGTCCAGTGAAGGCCCGCGTCGATCTCGTCGATCAACAGGGTGCCGTTTTCTGCACCAACGAAGGAAAGCCTGAGTGCAAGAAGCTTTTTCATGCCGTCGCCGTAGGTGCTGATCGGGAACCGGCGTCCGCCATTGCGAAAGCCCAGCAGAATGCCGCTGCCCGGCCCGGCGCTGGTCAGGAAAATAATCGAGTCCAGGTCGGGCTCCAGGAGCCTCATGTCCGAGACGATTTCAGCCTCAAGACCCTCTTTCAGAACCATGTCCCACAGCCCACCCATAGGGGTGGGATCAAAGGCGTCCAGCGTCAGGAACTGAATCGGGGTTACGGAATGCCCGTTGCGGATAGAGCGGGGATAGTCGTATCCAATTCCAATGGTGCCGTCCTCCATGACCGGCAGCAGAGTCCGGCTTTCAGGGACGGCAGTCTCAATGCTCAGGCCGAATACGGGCGTGATGTCCTCATCCGGGTCAAGAGGCCGCCGCTTCCGCCACCTCTTCACTCCACGGTCCCAGTCATCCGCCTCCTCGCCCACTTCCTCCAGCAACAGGATCTTCACCTTGAGCGTGCCTTTGCCGTCACCAGACAACCTCTCGAAATCCGTTCAGGATAAGGGTGCTGAGCATCACCGGTCCTCGTCCGTCTGCCTTGACATGCTGTCACGCCTTGAGGGACAGCATCAACTCATAGAGCCCGTCGATCCGGGCATTCAACGCTGTTTCCAGGCCGTCGATCCTGGAACTCAGGTCATCAATCCTGGAACTCAGGGCGTCGATTCGACTGTTCAGGGTTGTTTCCAGGGAATCAATCCTGGTGACCAGGCCGTCGATCCTGCCACTCAGGGCATCGATTCGGGCATTCAGGGTTGTTTCCAGAGCGTCCATTCTGATGATCAGGGCATCGATTCGACCGTTCAGCCCCGTTTCCATGGCATCGATCTTGCTATCCAAGGCAAAGAACCCTGCCACCACTATGGCCATCAGGGCAATGATGAGACCAATGACCAGGTAATCCCGCTCCTGCTTCTGTGGCGCCCCTGCAGGAACAAGGGAGGGATCCGCGGGATGGGGAATCCGGGACTCCTTTTTTACGGGATCAGGGACGGGATTCGAGGTGGTCATGGGCTGTGCCGCGAGGAGGATCCACAGGTCCATTGTTCCCACCCTATCCATCCGATAGATCAAGAAATCTCAAGAGATCTGAAGTTGCGTAAGCAAGCGCTGCTGCCGTCCGTCTCCGGGGGGGCGGGTCTGGGTAGTGTCTCGCTGCTCCCGCTTTTCTGCCCGCCGTGAAACCAGGCTTCGATGGACGGACTGTTGCGTCCCAATTGGCGGTTGCCGCCCTGGCGGCGGGCGTGGTCACCTCCTATGCGGTCGCCCAGGGCCAAAACCCTCTCATGGCGTTAGGGATTACCATTTTCTCCGCTGTCGCTGCGGTTGCCATTGGCCAGTGGATCTGACGTAGCGCTCCAGCAGGAAGAGGCCGTCCTTGCATTACGGCAGGACATGCCTGCCCTGGCCAGCAAGATCTACTTCAACTACGGTGGCCAGGGGCCGTTGCCGACGGCGTCCCTCAATGCCATGGCTGCAAGCTGGCGCCGCATCCAGGAGTTGGGACCCTTCGCCAAGCCGGTCTTCTCCTACGTGGGGGAGTTGATCGCCTCACTGCGCCAGGCATTGGCCGCCCTCTGCGGCATTCCACCCCAGCACTTGGCGTTCACGGAAAACGTCACCTCCGGCTGTGTGTTGCCCCTGTGGGGGCTGCCGTGGCGCCCTGGTGATGAACTGCTCATCGGTGACGGGGAGCACCCCGGTGTCGTGGCCACCTGCCATGAGCTGGCCCGCCGGGAACAGCTCATGGTGAAGGCCCTGCCGGTTCAGGACTGTTGTGGAGCAGACCAGGTGCTGGAGCGCCTGGATCAGGCCCTCCGGCCCCGCACGCGACTGGTGGTGCTGAGCCATGTGCTGTGGACCACGGGGGCCGCCATGCCCGTCCCTGCCCTGGGCCGACGCCTCGGGGAGCACGTCAACCAGCCGTGGCTGGTGGTGGACGGGGCCCAGTCCGTGGGCGCCGTGCCCCTGCAGGAGGCGGTGGCGGCAGCGGATGTCTACGCCTTCACCGGCCACAAATGGCTCTGCGGGCCGGAGGGGCTGGGGGGCGTGGCCCTCTCCCGGCGCCTGCTTGAGGTGGGTACACCCACCATGATTGGCTGGCGGGGCCTGGCCAAGGATCCGGCCAACCCCCTGGGCCTCCACGGGGACGCCCGCCGCTACGAAATTGCCACCAGTTGTTCCCCCCTGGCGGCGGGTCTGCTGCAATCTCTCCACAGTCTGGCGGCGGTGGGGGATCCCCGCCAGCGGCTGGAGCGGATCCGGTCCCGCAGCGGCGCGCTTTGGCGCGGCTTGCGGCAACTGGACGGGGTGGAAACCCTGTTACCGGAGGCGCCGCCCGCTGGTTTGGTGAGCTTTCGTGTTGGGGGCTACAGGTCGCAACTGGTGGTCAACGCCCTGGCGGAGCGGGGCCTGGTGTTACGAAGCTTTGAAAAGCCGGACTGTGTACGGGCCTGCTGCCACATGACCACGTTGCCCACGGAATCGGAATGCCTGATTCGTGAAATTGCTTCCTTGGTCACAAATTCAGGGACCCCCGAGGCTTAAGGTTCCAATCATATTTGCAGCGTGATTGTGTCCCCTAAACGCCGTCCCCGCTTTTTCCATCCCCTGGCTGCGGTGCAAATCCGCAGCGATGGCCAGTGTTTTGCCAATGCCTTTGCCGTGGCGGAGCACAGGGTGAATATGGCCTTGACCGGCGCCCTGCTCCCCGCCTTGAAGGTGGTGACCATTCTCCGGGAAACCGGGTTTGCCCGTCTCCATATCCAGTCCATGTTCGAGGACGCTCGCCAGGGCAACCCCCACGCCCGCCTGCGGATGATCGAGTTCACAGCCGATGCCCTTGTGGAGGAAGAGGGCCTGATGGCCGGCCCCCTTGAAGACGACGCCGACGACCAGATTCCCATGGCTGCCACCTGAGTCCACGTCCGCCACTGCGTCATGGCGGACCGGCGGAACCTCAGCGCTGGGCCACGGCGGCTGCCGCCACACGGCGATCATCAAAGGGGCGTTGTTCATGGCCGACAATCTGGACCGTCTCATGGCCCTTGCCGGCGATGAGCACCGTATCCCCTACCCCGGCCTGAATCACCGCCCTGTGAATGGCCAGGCCCCGGTCCGGTTCCCGCTGGTGGGGCGTTCCTGCCGGCAGCCCGGCGCAGATCTCCTCCAGGATGCCTTCGGGATCTTCGCTGCGGGGATTATCGGAGGTAATCACCAGTTCGTCGGCCAGTGCGGCGGCTGCCGCTGCCATGAGGGGCCGCTTGCTCCGATCCCGATCCCCGCCGCAGCCGAACACACAGATCAGCCGTCCCACCACGAAGGGGCGCAAGGCCTGCAACGCACTGGCCAGCCCCTCAGGGGTGTGGGCATAGTCCACCACAACGGTGATATCCGGCGCCGTGACGGCCTCCATCCGGCCAGGCACCCCCCCGAAGCTGGACACCTGCTCCAATAACCGCCCCAGGGGCACCCCGCAACTCACCAGCACACCCACTGCCTGCAGCAGGTTCATCAGATTGAAACGCCCCAGCATGGGAGAGTGAAACCGCCCTTCACCCCTGGGGCTGAGGAGTCGTCCCTCCACCCCGTCGTCGCCCATGGCCAGGTCGCACATCACCAATTCTGCATCCGGCGCCGTCGGGGAGTACTGATCCCGCTGCCGGGGATCCAGCAGACGACAACCCCAGGCTTTGGCCCCCAACTGCCGCCGCAGAAGGCGCCCATGGGCATCTTCGCAATTCACCACCGCCTGCCCGTGAAGCAGGTCTGCCGCAAACAGCCGTGCCTTGGCCTGGAAATACGTCTCCATGTCCCCGTGAAAATCCAGGTGGTCCTGGCTCAGGTTGGTGAGCACGGCGCCGCTGAACGCCAGCCCTGCCACCCGCTGTTGCGCCAGGGCGTGGGAACTCACCTCCATGGCGGCCCGCTGAACGCCGTCCGCCACCGCCTGGGCAAGCTGGCCATGGACCACGTCCGCCGGCGCCGTGGTGTGGGTGGCTTTCAGGACGGTCCCCGGCCAGCGATTTTCCAGGGTGCCCAGCAGGGCCGTGGGTGTCCCCAGGGCAGTGCTCAGGTGCTCGATCCAGTGGGTGATGGTGGTTTTGCCGTTGGTGCCGGTCACGCCGATGAGTTGTAACTGCCGGCTGGGATGCCCCCAGAAGGCGGATGCCAGCCGCCCCAGACAGGCTGCGGGGTTCTCCACCACCACCACCGGATCTTCCGGATCCGGTGGATGCCGCCGTGCCGCTTCGGGGCCGATGACCGCTGCCACCGCACCACCCGCCAGACTGGCTGCCCAGTGGTCCCCGCCGTCCACGCGGGCGCCCGGTGCCCCCACAAACAGGGCTGCGGGCGACAGCCGTCTGGAATCCCCGCATACCCCCTGAATCTCCACGTCCGCCAGCGGGGCGGGGAAGGGAATAGCGGCGGCCTTCAGAAGGGCATGGAGGCGCATGGGTGCAACCATGGGCTCAGTTCCGGCGATGGACGTGGCCCCCAAGCTTGCGGGCTCCGGCTCCAATCAGCCATGGTCTGCCGTGGCCAATCGATGGAGATGCTTCTCCAGCCAACGCTGCAGCGCCAACCCCTTGAGCCGTGGCGGCACCCGCGGCAGGACGGGATCGCGCAGGGGGTCCGACCCCACCACCAGCAGGGGCACCAGCAGCCCGAAACGCTGCTGCAACACCGGATCCCCGTCCACGTCCACAAGCTGAAGCGTCCCTTGGGGTAGCAAGGAGCCCAAGCGCTCCGCCAGACCGGCGCAGAGGCAGCACCCGGAACGGGTCAGCAGAACGAGGGGTGGCCAGCCGGCATGGCTTATGGGGGGGTGGATCATGGGTCAGGAACGGGGTCGTAGCCCCCTGCCGTGAAGGGGTGGCACCGCAGCAGCCGCCAAACACTCAACCAGCCGCCCCGCCAGAGGCCATGGCGCTCCAGGGCCTCCATGGCGTAGGCGCTGCAACTGGGGCTGAAACGACATCGGGGGGGCAACAGGGGCGAGATGAACCGCTGATAGAGGCCGATGAGAACCATGAGCGGCGCCGCCAGCCGCCAAGTGGGGGCCGTTACCCTTCCGGGGGGTACAATCATGGTTTGACACCATGGCTAACCCCATAGTGCCAAACGTCTTGTCCACCACTCACTGCATCAAGGACCAACACCCATGTCTCGATACCGCGGCCCTCGCCTGAGGATTACGCGGCGCTTGGGAGACCTTCCCGGTCTCACCCGTAAGGCCGCCAAGCGGTCTTATCCCCCCGGTCAGCACGGCCAAGCCCGTCGCAAGCGCTCCGAATACGCCATTCGTCTGGAAGAAAAGCAAAAACTGCGGTTCAACTACGGAGTATCCGAGCGGCAGTTGGTGCGCTACATCAAAAAAGCCCGCGCCCAGGACGGCTCCACCGGCACCAACCTGCTCAAGCTGCTGGAAAACCGTCTGGACAACGTGTGTTTCCGGTTGGGATTTGCCCCCACCATTCCCGGCGCCCGTCAGTTGGTGAACCATGGCCACGTCACGGTCAATGGCCGCATGGTGAACATCGCCAGCTACCAGTGCAAGGCCGGCGACGCCCTGGCCGTCCGGGAACGGAAAGGCAGCAGGCGCCTGGCTACGGACAACCTGGAGTTCCCTGGTCTGGCCAACGTGCCCCCCCACTTGGACTTGGACAAGAACAAGCTCACCGCCAAGGTGGTGGGGGGCTGTGAACGGGAGTGGGTGGCCTTGGAAATCAACGAGTTGCTGGTGGTGGAGTACTACTCCCGCAAGGTGTGAACCCACCAAGGCCAGGCCCATGGGGGCCACTTTGGTTTGCAAGGGGGGCAGGCTTTGACGGGGAGTAGCGCTTTCCTCAGCGCCCTCGTCTCTGCTCTGCCCTCCTGTATTTCAGCTTCGAGATCGTCAAACCGCTTGTCCGGTTTGCTCCACAGGGCCATCAGGTTGGTCACCACCACGCCGGCCCATGCGTCCAAGGCAGCAGTCACCACAGCGAGGAGCTAATGATCGGGACATACGATCACCTGTTCGCAGTTTCGTTACAACGCCTTGCAGAAGGATAACGGGCGCGTGCAAGTCAGTAGAGTGGCATGCAAACCGTCAACGGCGGACAACCCGCCCACAACGTCCAGTAGGTGGCTCAATAAATCGGCTCTCAAGCAATAGAAATCGTAGAAGTTCTGGCGCGCATATACCACCTCAAGCAAGGCGATGACGATAAGGATCTTAGCAATTCGATTGCCATTGCCACAAATAGCCAAACTCCAATGGATACAGACGCTGGCACTTTTACACACTTTAATGATACAGTTTTTACCGAGAATCTGAAAGGCGCTCAGGCGGTTATTGGGGTATTGACCCATTGACAGGCAGAGAGAACCGTAGAAAGCAGTCACCCCAGGATGCACCCGATTTTCTGGCCTATGGCCCCCGCTTCGTCGCCACGTTCATGGGCCGCTATCTCTTGCAGGATACGGGAATTGATCTCGCCCACCGGAACTTTGACCGTGCCCAGGGGCTGGTCCAGGACAAGGGCCACTTCTCAGACGACCTGTCTTGTGCAGAGACGGCAATCTCCACAGTGCCTGCGTCTTGTTCTGCCCCAAAGAATTTTCCTCAGGGGCCTTACCCTTCCGGTGAAGATACCGGACACTGGGGAAGCGCTTTGAACCCGGCTATGCAGAACGCGAGGATCGGCCAGGCGGTGATCCTGGCCTCCCTGGCATCAGGCGGCGGATTCATGGCCGCCCAGGCCCATTGTCCACACACCGACGCCACCCCCAGCGACGCCTACCACGACGGCTTAATTTTGGGCCGACCCCATCCAGATCCCGACCATTGCCACACCGTCGGGACACCTCCACCGATGCCCGCCTCCACCCTGGCCATGGCCCAGGGATCGTTTCGGCTGCCACCGCCAGCACCACCGGCCTTGCCGGACCAACAGACAACACGACAACTGGGCAGGCAGGCGCCAAGCGCCAAGCTGGAGCAGGGGGCACTCGCCAAGGATGCCCAGCCCACCCTGGCCATGGCCTTGGCATCCCTGCCCATGCCCCGTGATCCGGGCTGGGATCTTTCCACCTCCATCACCACCAGCGGGTCCGTAGCCGTGGGCCTGGCCCACCTTGTGGAGGAGGAGAGCCTGTCCGTCAGTTTTGGCGTGGGCACGGACTGGAGCCACACCCAAGGGGTGGCGGTGCTGAGCCTCAGCCTCTGAAGCGCAGTCCTATGATGGTTGGGCTTTTCTTCATGGTCGTTGTTACTGAATGCGTTCCCTCAAGAGAGCCTGTACGCTGGTCTTTATCCTCCTGTCCATGGCTGCCCCACTGCGGGCACAGGAAGAAACCGGCCCGCGTCCCCTGTCCGACTCCCAGATCAACCAGGGGAGAACTCTGGTGGAGAGCGGGAACTTTACCGAGGCCCTGTCCATCCTCCGTCCACTGGCCATGGATCAGCCGGGTGATTCCCCGCAACTGGACGTTCTGTTTCTGGTGGGTCTGGCGGCATTGGGCGCCGCCGAGCATCCTGAAATCCCGAAAGCGGAGCGTAAGGACTACCTGAACGAGGCCATTGATGCCTTCCACCGGATCCTGGTGCTCCGGCCGGAGTTGGTGCGGGTGCGACTGGAGTTGGCCCGGGCGTTCTACGTCAAAGGTGACGACCGCTTGTCCCGTAAGGAGTTCGAGCGGGTGCTGGCGGAGGATCTGCCGCCGCCGGTGGTGGCCAACATCAGGACTTTTCTGACCTCCATCAGGCAGCGTCGCCGCTGGAGCGGATATTTCGGCATGGCCCTGGCGCCCGATACCAACATCACTGGGTCCGCCACTGACGATACGGTCTACATTGCCGATCCTTTTTTTGGTTCCGGCCAACTGTTGCCGGCCGACTACGATCCGGATCTCCGCTCTGGCCTGGGCCTTCGCGTGTGGGGTGGTGGAGAGTACGAGCATCCGCTGAGCCCCAGGGTACGGCTGCGCGCAGGCGGCGGCGTCTCGCGAACGGAATACGAGGGTCGGGAGCTTGACAGCACGTCCCTTTTTGCCCACGGGGGACCCCGCTGGCTGGCTAGCGGAAGGACGGACATGAGCCTCCTGGCCAGCGCCCGACGTTCCTGGCGTGGCAGTGAGCCCCAGTACGGCGACCTGGGCGCCCGTTTCGAATTGTCCCATTTCCTGAGCAGGCGCGTGCTGGTCCGCACCCAGGCCTCTCACCACCAGCGCTCCTATGACGAAGACGTTCACCTGGACGGTCCCCGCAGCGACTTCTCCTTGACCGGCCTCTGGCAGGCAACCCCCACCATGAGACTGGAAGCCACCGTGGGGCTCAGCCGAGAACAGACGGAATCGGAACTCTGGCGCAACGGTGATCAATCGGTGGGTCTGGGAACGTCCATCGATCTGCCCCGGGGGTTCACCGTGGGCCTTAACGGAGACTACCGCTGGACCAACTACGACGGGCGGGGGAGCGTATTGCCATGGCTTGCCTCTGAAGACTCCCGCAGGGATCGCACCCAGACCTTCGGCATCTCCCTGTACAACCGCGGCTTTACCGTTCAAGGCTTCAGCCCCAAGCTGGTGGTCACCAGGGAGACCCGTGAATCCAATGCCCAGTTGCAGGATTATGAAAAGACGCGGGTGGAACTTCAATTCGTCAGGTTGTTATGAGGCGCCACCCAGTGACGGCTCGTCTTGCCCACCACCCATTAACACTGAAACCCTTCACCGCAAGACTGTTGACCCTCTCCGTCGGCTTCCTTGCCGCCGCCATCGCCTCCGCGCCGCCAGTCTTTGCAGGTCTTGAGTTTTGCAACCGCACCGACGATGGTTCCACCCTCTCTTTGGCCCTCGCCTATTATAACTTTGGCAACATCCATAGAAGATTTCGCAAAGATGGCTCAACTGGTTTGACCATTACCGTAAATCCCAGATGGACCATCAGGGGCTGGTGGACAATCCCCCACAATGAATGCATTACGGCCGTGACGGATCGGGATCCCAACCTGGAATATTATTATTACTATGCCCACTCTCAAGACACTTCATACGAAGATTCGGGACATTATCTATGGTGTGGCCGTAAGTATGGTCGGTTCCATATTGAATATCGCCTAAGCCGTGATAACGATCCGGTGCAGGTTCTGGCTTTCAACTCCTCCAGCGTCAAGTCTGTACCCGTAACCTCTGCAACGGACCTGGAAGCAGCCTGCTCCGACTTGGGCTACAGACTGCTTCCCTTTAACCAGCTTAAAGTTGGAGAAAATGAAAATTACACCCATGAAATTTTCTAGGCTGACCGCCCCCCGGACCCGGCTTTGCCCCTGCTTGTACAGGTTCTGCCCTTGCTGCTACACTTGCCCAAGGCCCACCTTCAGCCATGAAGCTCCGCCGTGTTTCCCTTGAAAACTTCCGCGCAAAGCAGGCTACCGAGCTCAAGCTCGGTTCGCGGCTAACCTTGCTCATGGGTGAAAACGGCTCCGGGAAAACCACCTATCTCGATGCCGTTGCCATCGCTCTGGGTGCCATTCTCACCTATTTGCCAAAGGTGAGTGGAATTACTTTCAGAAAAAGGGGGGATATTTTCCAATGCAATGGCCGAGAAGCTCCCTACACAAGGATTGTGGCTGAGTCCATGGAGGACGGCTTGGCCTGGGACTGTCTGAAAAGGCGCGACAAAAGTCAGCGAACGACTGAACAGGTTCCACCAAGATTGGGAGTTAGAGCACTTCGTCAGTATCTTGATAGAAAGATTATTGAGCCATGGCAGGAATACTATTCCTCAGAAGAAGAATCCTCCTTTGAATTGCCAGTTCTTGCTTATTACGGTGTAAGTCGAGCGGTACTTGATGTGCCCATGCGTCGGCGGGGCTTTTCCAAAAATTATACTCGATTTGATTTATTGGCAGATTCTCTCAACGCTACCAGTCGTTTTCGTTCGGCCTTTATTTGGTTTTATAACAAGGAAAACGAGGAGCTCCGCCTTCAGAAAGATAAGCGAGACTTTGATGCCAGGTTACCAGAACTGGAAACTGTACGCCGGTGCATATCCAGTCTTCTGCCCCATGTCAGCAATCCCCGTACAGACACGAATCCACTACGATTCCTGGTCTCCTATCAGGGTCAAGAATTTGAAATTGATCAGCTTAGCGGTGGCTGTAAAACAATGCTGGGCTTGGCCATGGATCTCGGCAGACGCATGGTCGAGGCCAATCCCTCTTCCCCGGATCCTTTGGCAACAGAGGCAATTGTCTTGATCGATGAGGTGGATCTTCATCTTCATCCTGAATGGCAGCAACATGTCGTCAGCGGCCTTCTACGCACGTTCCCCCATACCCAGTTTATTCTGACGAGCCATAGCCCAATCCTTGTGGAAAGTATCAATAACTTATTAAAACGCCACGACGTTGATTCTTTGCTAACAAAAATACACCAAGAAGGGCTTGAAACTGAAATAGAGTCTGATGAAATGACTTTCATCAAAGATCTCTACCCACTTGCCCCAAAGGACACATGTGTCTATTCTTTAAGTAAAGATAATGAGCATAATGAGCATAATGAGCCGGAAAATTTACTGGACCTTGACCAAGGCTTGACAGGGGATACCCTGATTGAATGGTTTAACAAGGTCTCAGCCACATTTTACCGGATGCGTGACCTTGAAGACGACTTTGAATCAGCAGAAGCCGTTTACGGGTCTTCAGACGAGGAAGAAAAGTTATGAACTTGCCACAACATGTTACCCGTTGTGTCTGTTCAAATACTGGTAGTCCCTGCCCAATCTGCTGGGGAGACAATGGGTTTCAGGAGAACGGCAAACAGGTTAAACTGAGAGCTCGATCAGGAGAGACTGTGAAAGCAGTTGTTGTTGATGATTGCTTGTTGTCTAGTCAAAAAATAAAGAAATGTGACGACCTTTTTATCCTTAAGAAGAACAATAAAAATGTCTATATCGTACTTGTTGAGCTGAAAGGTACGCATATTAAAGACGCCTTTGCACAGTTGGCATCTGTAAGGCAAGATCAAAAGTATGAATGCATTGTTGAGTGCTTTCCAAAGACCCCCAAGCCAATTGAAAGAGCCTTTGTTATTACCGGACGAATGCCGCTGCCGCCGCTGAACCAGCAGGCTAAGCTTGAGGAAATCTATGGAATTAGAGTTAAGATTCTCGCATCTCAAAAAACTAAATCAAAAGCACTGGATCTGCGAGAACACTTATGAAGATAGTCCCAATTCCCCCAACCGCCGTTTGCAGATGGCCACGTACTCCGCCTGGGCTTCAAACCCCAGGTGGCGGCGGGCCAGACGTTGGGCGGCCACCAGGGTGGAGCCGCTGCCGGCGAAGGGGTCCAGCACCAACTGACCTTCACAGGTGGTCAGGGCAATGAGGGCTTCCAACAGCCGCAGGGGCTTTTGGGTGGGGTGCAGGCCTGCTTCCGCCGTGGGCAGGCCCACCCGCAGCACGTTATCAGGGGCGTTGATATAATTCAGAAAGGCATCCTGGCAATAGGCGCCGACGCCGTGGTTCAGCACGTTATCAGCGATGGTGCCCCCCACTTTATAGGGTTTGACGAACCACAAAACGGGCTCGTAGGTGGGGCGCAGGTTGCCCACCCGCCAGCCCTGCCATTGGGCGCAGGCCTGCTGCTGGCCACGGCGCTGGTAGATCAGGCTGAGGCGCTGAGCCCGATGGGGCGCTTGGTCCCGTAGCCAGGCCAGGTTGTCCTTTACGCAGAAGCCGGCATCTTCCAGGGCGCAGGCGCAGCGGTGGGCCAGGCGCCGCCCCGCAAACACCAGGGCGCTGGCCCCCGGCTTGAGCACCCGATACCACTGGGATGCCCAGGAAGCACACCACTGCCCGTACTCCTGGGGAATGCGACGATCTGCCGCAGACCAACCGTTAATGGGCTTCCGCCGCCGCTGAAACACCGCTCCCGCCAACCGTTGGGCAGGACTGCGGCCCAGATAGGCGGAATTGGTGTTGCGGTGGAGCACGTCCCAATGGTCGGCGCCGATGCCGTAGGGAATGTCGCTGAGGATCAGATGGACGGATTCCGACGGCACCGCCTGGATTAACTCCAGGGAATCCCCCTGGACAATCCCCGTCGGCCCGTCCCCATGACCGTGACCGTTCTTGGCGGCGGAATGATCCGGCCTTACGGTTGGCAGCGGTTTGCCCATAGCGGGTGGTGTCCTCTTCCCCGGATTCTGTCGCCCTGGTCCATGAATGGTTCAGCCCCTGGGCTGCAGGGGGCGCCGAGGCGGTGGTGCGGGAGCTGGATCAACTGCTGTCGCCCCGGCTCTATGCCCTGGTGGACGGGGAGTCCCGGCGGCCAGGGAGTTGGCTGGCGGGGCGTTCCGTCACCACAAGCTTTATTCAGCGGCTGCCCTGGGGGGTGCGCCGGGTGCAACTCTACCTGCCCCTGTTGCCCCTGGCGGTGGAACACCTGGACCTCAGTGGCCATGGGTTGGTGGTGAGCAGCAGCCACTTGGCGGCCAAGGGGGTGCTCACGGCGCCTGACCAGCTTCACGTGAGCTACGTCCATAGCCCGCCCCGCTATGCCTGGGATCAGATGAACGTCTATCTGCGCCACAACGCCATGGCCAGGGGGCCGTTGGGGCCGTGGATCCGCTGGCAACTCCACCAGTTGCGCCAATGGGATCACCTCAGCGCCCAGCGGGTGGACGTGCTGGTGGCCAACTCCCGTTTTACGGCGCGGCGCATATGGCGTTGCTGGCGCCGCCGCAGTGTGGTGATTCATCCCCCCGTGGCCGTGGAGCGCTTCCACTGGCAGCAGCCCCGGCAGGACTTCTACCTGTGCCTGGGAAGGCTGGTGGCCTACAAGCGGGTGGATCTGGTGGTGGAGGCCTTTAACCGTTGCCGCCTGCCCCTGGTGGTGGTGGGGGACGGTCCTGAGGGGAAGCGGCTGCGTCGGCGCGCCGGCCCGACGGTCCGACTTCTGGGGCGGCAGAGCGCCCACCAGGTGGAGGACCTGTTGGGGCGGTGTCGGGCTCTGGTCCATGCCGGTGTGGAGGATTTCGGGATTGCGCCGGTGGAGGCCATGGCTGCTGGTGCTCCGGTCATTGCCCTGGGGCAAGGGGGGCTCCTGGATTCCGTACGCTGCCATAACCAGGATCCGGCCTCCGCCACCGGATTGTTGTTTGATCGCCCCTGTTCCCGGGTGCTGGCGGAGGCCGTCCGCCACTTTGAAGACCAGCGCCTGTGGCGGCAGTTGCCGGCCGAGCGGCTGCGGCGCCACGCGGAGCGGTTTTCCGCCCGGCGGTTTCGGGGGCGGATGGAAGTGCTGCTGCACAAGAGTTGGCGGCGGTTCCAGGGGGCTTGGTCCCGGGTTCCCCAGGTCCCTTAGGCTGGTTCCCTCACTGCCCGCTCTCCATGGATACCCGGGTGCTGCCCCCTGTGGATCGCCAGCCTGTCCATGGCCGGTTCCACTGGCCAGGGCGCTGGGCAGCGCCACGGTGGGGCCTTCTGGCGGGGCGGGTGCTCCGCAGTCAACGCCTCAAGCGGCTGATGGACATCACGGTGGCCGGCCTGGCCCTGACGGTGGGCGCCCCCTTGTTCCTGGTGGTTGTGCTGGCGGTCCGGTGCAGCTCCCCGGGGAAGCCGCTCTATGTGCAGCGCCGCTTGGGGAGGGATCACAACCCTTTTGGCTGCATCAAGTTTCGCACCATGGTGCAGGGGGCGGACCGGCAACTGCGCCACACCCTGAAAAACTCTGCCCGCCTGCAGGACGATTTTCACCGGTGCTTCAAACTCAAAAACGACCCCCGCATCACCCCTGTGGGTCACCTGCTGCGGCGCACCAGTCTGGATGAGCTGCCCCAGTTCCTCAACATCCTGCGGGGCGAGATGAGCTTAGTGGGGCCGCGCCCCATTGTGCGGGCCGAGGTGGAGCGCTACGGGGACGCCATTCACCAGGTGCTGTCCGTCCGACCGGGCCTGACGGGGCTGTGGCAGGTGTCGGGACGCAACAATCTCACCTATGACCAGCGGGTTGCCCTGGATGTGCAATACGTGGCTCGCCGCTCCCTCCTGCTGGATCTGGCGATTCTCTGGCGCACCGTGGGGGTGGTGCTCTTCCCCAGGGACAACGGGGCTTACTGACGGTCGGCTCACCACAGTTGGCCACCAGCCAGCGCCCGTCAGCAACTGAGCGCGCCCGCCAGCACCAGCCACAGCACCAGACCCCGTCGGGTCAGGTCCACCATGGCCAGCACACTGGCGGGTTGGGGATCCGGGTGGCCGGCGGCCAACAGGGGTTTGTCCCGTTCCTCCCGGCCGTAGCGGTTGCGCCCTCCCAACCGGACCCCGACAGCATGGGCATAGGCCGCCATGGAGACACTGGCATTGGGGGACGGATCCGCGGCCCCATCCCGTTGGGCCACGGTCAACAGCCATAGGGGTCGCCCCACCATGACCCCCAGGCTCAGCACCGCCAGGCGGCAGGGCAGCCACACCATCCCGTCCTCCAGCCGGGCGGCGGCGGTTCCCAGCCAGCGCAGGGTTCCCTGCCGATAGCCCACCATGGAATCCATGGTGCTCACCGCCTTGAAGCACCAGCCCATGGCCACCGGACCCGGCGCCCCTTCCCCCCACAGGGCCTGGAGCGCCACCCCCACCCCCATCCAGAACAGGGGGGCAAAGGCCCCGTCAACGGCGTTTTCGCTGGCGCTTTCCGCCACGCCCCGCAGGATATGGCGGCGGCTCAGGTCCGTCACGTCGCGCCCCACGATCCTGGCCAGGGCCTGACGGGCGGTGGGAAGATCCGGGGAGGGCTCCAGCCGGGCCAGCACCGCCATGACCCGTTGGCGCAGGCTGCGCCCAGCCAGACAACTGGCCATGGCCAGAATCAACCAGGGGGTGCCCAACAGCGGCCAGCGCCGTGTACTCCACTCCAGGGTCATGCCCGCCCCCATGGCCAACAGCACCATGGCGGCCGCCAACGCCACTCCGACCAGTTGGAGCCGTCGGGGCTGTTGGCGGCACAAGGGCTCCAGCCCATGGCGCAGCCGGTTGATGCCCCAGCCCATCACCTGCACAGGGTGGGGCCAGGCCAGGGGATCCCCCAGCAGCCAATCCAACCCACTGGCGGCCGCCAACAGGCCCCAGCCCGCCAGTGGGGACACGGCAGCGCAACCGCAACGGCGTCAGGCGGCCTTCAGCCAACTGAACATGGCCCGCAGCCGTTGGCCCACAGCCTCCACGGGATGATCCTGATCCTGCTTGCGCATGGCGTTCATCCGGGGCTTGCCCGCCTCGCACTCCGCCACGAACTGCTTGGCAAAGCTGCCGTCCTGGATCTCCGCCAGCAGCCGCCGCATCTCCGCTCTGGTGTCCTCCGTGATGAGGCGGGGGCCACTGACGTAATCACCGTATTCAGCGGTGTTGGAGATGGAGTCCCGCATGGCGGTGAGACCACCTTTCACCATCAGATCCACAATCAGCTTCACCTCGTGGAGGCACTCGAAGTAGGCCAGTTCCGGCTGATAGCCCGCCTCCACCAGGGTTTCAAAGCCCGCCTTCACCAGGGCGCTCAGGCCGCCACAGAGCACGGCCTGCTCCCCGAACAGGTCCGTCTCCGTCTCCTCCTTGAAGCTGGTTTCCAAGATGCCCGCCCGGGTGGCGCCGATGCCTTTGGCGTAGGCCATGGCCAACGGGCGGGCCTGACCGGAAGCATCCTGGGCAATGGCGAAGAGGGCCGGAACACCCTGGCCGTTTTCATACTCCCAACGCACCGTGTGACCCGGCCCCTTGGGGGCAATCATCACCACGTCCACGTCCGTGGGGGGCACAACAAGCTGGAAGCGAATGTTGAAGCCGTGGGCAAAGCTGAGCACCTTTCCCGCAGTGAGGTGGGGCGCCACGGATGCCTCGTACACCTGCTTCTGGACTTCGTCCGGTAGCAACAGCATGATCCAGTCCGCCCGGGCGGCGGCCTCCTGCACCGACACCACCTCCAGGCCGTCCGCCCGGGCTTTGGCGGCGGAGCGGCTCCCCTCATAAAGACCCACAACCACCTTCACCCCACTGTCCCTGAGGTTGAGGGCATGGGCATGGCCCTGGGAGCCGTAGCCGATGATGGCCACCGTCCTTGTGGTCAGGACCGAGAGATCAGCGTCGTTGTCGTAGAAAAGATTGGCCATCGAAAGGAACCTGACCCCAGTGGAGGATTGCTGGTCCTAAGTACTCTAGGCCAAGGCATCCAGGCAGAGAATTTGCATCACGCTGAGGATGGTGCGACTCTCCAGGATGTTGAGACCGTTGGTCTCGGCGAGACGGATGAGAAAGCTGATCTCGTCGTGATTGATCCGGTTGTCACTGGCGACGATTTTGCAGGCCATGGCAAAGGCGGTGAGTTGCTGGCCGGGGCTCAAGGCTGTGGTCGCTTCTGCCAACATGGCCTCTTGCCCGTCCTTGCGGTGCCGGTCCCACAACTGATCCGTGAGGGCAAGCCACTCCTCCTCTTCCATGGCGTTGTAGGGGTGGCGAGCGTTGAGTTCCTCAAAAAAGGCGTTCCTCTCCACGTCGCTCACGTCCAGATCGGACCACACAGCGCAATGGCCAACAGCAGCAAAAGCGGTTTTGAGATCCAAGAAGGTTAACAAAATTCTCTTTGCTTTAGCAGCTTTGCCCCTTGCGTGCCCGTGTTCAGGGAGCCACTGTCAAGGATCCATGACCACATCCCCACCACGGCAGCTTCTACGCCTCACCGGGGTGGGCGATGACCCGATCAATCAGACCATAGGCTTTGGCGTCTTCGGCCCCCATGAAGAAGTCCCGGTCCGAGTCCTTGGCCACCTTCTCCACCGGCTGGCTGCACATGGCCGCCAACTCCCGATTGAGGCTGTCCCGGTTGCGGAGGATTTCCTTGGCCTCCCTGGCAATATCACTGGCCTGCCCCTGGGTGCCACCGCTGGGCTGGTGGATCATGATGCGGCTGTGGGGCAGTGCCGAACGCTTGCCCTTCGTGCCGGCGGCTAGGAGAAACGCCCCCATGCTGGCGGCCTGGCCCACGCAGATGGTGACCACGTCGGACTTCACGTAGCGGATGGTGTCGTAGATGGCCATGCCCGCCGTGACGGAACCACCGGGAGAGTTGATGTACAGGTAGATGGGCTTGCTGGTATCGGAGTCCAGGTACAACATGTTGGCCACCAGGGCGTTGGCCACCCCATCGGTGACTTGGGAGCCTAGAAACAGGATCCGCTCCACCCCAAGGCGGGTGTAGATGTCGACCCAGCGCTCAAACTGGCTGCCGGGCAGGCGGTAGGGGACGCTGGGGGTTCCGAGAGGCATGGGACAGGAGTGTGGTGAGAGGGGAGGCGGGTTGGGGTCAAGGTGTTGGCGGTGGCGCTGCGGGCAACTCCTTTCTACTGGTGAGCACCCGGTCAATCAGACCGTACTCCTTGGCGTCTTCTGCGGTCATATAGGTCATGCGGTCGGAATCCCGGGCCAACTTCTCCACGGTGTGGCCGGTGTTGGCGGCCAGAATCTTCAGCATGGTGCGCTTGTTGTGCAGCACTTCCTGGGCACGAATCCGGATGTCGCTGGCCTGGCCCCGGGCGCCGCTGCGGGGCTGGTGGAGAACGACGGAGGCGTGGGGCAAGGCAGCCCGATACCCCTTGGCGCCGGCGGAAAGAATCATGGCGGCCGTGCCCATGGCCTGGCCGATGCAGATGGTGTGAACCGGTGGCCTCACGTAGCGGAGGGTGTCGCAAACGGCAAAGGCCTCCGTCTCGAAACCAACCGCCTCGCCCGAGTACCAGCTTGTGCCGGTGGAGTTGATGTAGAAGAAAATGGGCTTGTCGGGATTGTCGAACTCCAGATAGAGCAACTGGGCAATGATCAGTTCGGTCACGTCCACCCCCAGTTGCTGTTTCACCTGGTCGTCTGAAAAGAGGGGCAAGCCCAGATAGATGATGCGCTCCCGCAGCATCAGGGAGGGGAGGTCGGGCGGCGGTGTTCGCAGCACACTGGTCTCCGCCGTCTCATAGGCGGTGGAGATGGCCTGGGGGATGGAAGTGGTGACTCCTCGGGGCATCGTGCTTTTGCTCGTCTGGGCCGTAGCAGGTAGCCTAGCCAGTTGAGGGGCACTCATGGTGCTGGCGGGGTTGGGGTGGGTTCTCCCGTGCGACGGTGGGAGGCTCCCCGCTGGGGCTGCTGAGTTGGGCAAAGAGCGTACAGTTGTTTGGTGAAGTCCCATAAGTATTCATACTTATTGACTAATGAAAGGATTTGCGATAAATGTAGGATACCTCGAAAAATCGGACAAAGCCCTCTGGAGGGCTGCCGTATCACCATGAGAAAGTCAGTTTTAGCGGGATTTCTCGTAGGCCAGCAAGCTTTCCCGTGCGGGGGGATGGCAATTTTTCGAGGTGCCCTGTAATCTTTTACTATGGTCTTTCGTTATGCCTAGGCACGTTGTTAATCCTGATTTTATTGATTCTATAAGAGGAGAGGAATTTTACCTTAGACGGAGAGGGCATACAAATCCAGTCAGGGGGTTTTATCCGCATGAAAACCCATCTAATAATCCAGTCAGTGATTATTGTCCGCATAAACCTTTCTCACAAGGACAGAATCCAAAGGATGAATTCGTAGTCATAAAAGAAGCAAAATTCGAGGATTCCTTTGAAGATAAGATTAGAGGAAATCCAGATTATCCTAGGAGATTTAAGCCTTATATGAAAAAAATAGACGAACTTAAACAAAAAGGTCATTTAATTCAAGAAGGAAATTTCCTTAAGCTGGTAGAAAACTGTGGTTTTAGTAGTCCTACCCAGGCTTCATCCGTTATTTTATGTACAAGTACTACCGGAATTCGAGAATGGAATCATAAAGTCAATGGTCTTACTATTTTAGAATTAGAAGAGATTTATATTAGAAGAAATAATGATTTGCCTGGCACTGAACAGGTAATTGAAGAATCGAAATCAGAAGATACTAATAAGGCTGATACTAGTATCCGTAGTAAACCTGAGAAAGATAAGGGGCTATTGTTAAGTGATTATAAGAGTAAAATTGGGAAATTAGCTGAAGATGAAGAAGAAAGAAAGATAATAGTAGAAAGACGTATAGGGCAAGATGTCCTTAGAGAGTATCTTATAAAAAGTCGAGAACAATGCTCTCTTACAGGTATAAAAAATCCAAAATTACTAAGAGCTTCTCATATAAAGCCTTGGGCTAAATTTGAGGATATTAGATTAGATCCAGATAATTGTCTGCTTCTTTCCGCTTCTTGGGACGCTGCATTTGATCAAGGATTGATAACTTTTAATCAGGATGGTACCTTACATCCTTCAAGGCATATTATTGAAGATTTAGATAAAATTGGTCCATATAGTAATTCTATCAGCTTTGATCATGTCAATGATATTAATAAGCATTTAGAATACTTAAAATGGCATCGTGAGAATATATTTATATCTTCAAGGGATAAAAGCTAAATCTGATAATTGCTACGCAGATCCCATGAGCGGAAGACCCGGCGCGCCGCTGCGGGCCTTCTGTCTTGAGTCTTTATGGTTGTCGCAACAGGAACCTGGGAAAATCGCTGTTCAGTCTGCTGGCCCACGCAAACCCACTCCACGGCTGACTTTCCCATGGTGCGAGGGCATCCAGTAGGGAAGGTTGTCCTATGTCTGGTCACCTTTCTTTGCGGCTCTTTGCGGCTCTTTGCGGTGCCCCCGATTCCCAGACCGGGGGGGAGGCTGGCTTGCCCCTGGAGATTCCGCCCCGGGGCTGAGTTGGCCGAACACCATGCGGCCGGAATTGGTTTGCAGGGCGCCGGTGATGGTCACGTTTCTTGACTGGCCAATGAGCGCTTTGGCGTTATCCACCACCACCATGGTGCCGTCCTCCAGGTAGGCGATGGCCTGTCCCGGTTCCTTGCCCTGGCGCACCAGCTTCAGGGTGAATTGATCCCCCGGCTGCGCTTCGGGCCGCAGGGCCACCACCAGTTCACTCAAGCTGAGCACCTGGATGTTGCGCAGACGCCCCACCTGGGCCAGGGTGTAGTCCGTGGTGATGAGGATGCCGCTGGCGTCGCCGGTGAGTTGCAGGAGTTTCTCGTCCACGGCCTCGCCGTCGTAGCTGGTGCTGTTGGTGACGATGCGGCGACCGTAGTCACGGCGCAGGGCGGACAGATTGTCCAATCCCCGCCTGCCGCGGCTGCGTTTTTCCCCTTTCCCGGAGTCCGCCAGGGTTTGCAACTCCTCCAGCACCACCTGGGGGATGATCACTTGACCCTCCAGCAGACCGGAGTCCAGAAGCGCCCCGATGCGCCCGTCAATCGCGGCGCTGGTGTCAAGGATTTTGGGGGCGGAGCGCTGCACCAGGCCCTCTTCCAGCAGCAAGGTTTCACTGCTGGTGGCCCCCAGAAGGCGGCGCAGGGCTTGCCCCCGCAACTGTCCCACAACGAGACCAGCCAACCCCAGCACCAGGTTGGCCAGCACCAGGGCAACGGGTTTGACCGGTTGCCATGACTCCGGTAAGGGCAGCAGCAGTAAGGGCGCCGCCAGAAGATTGGCCAGCACCAACCCCAGACTGAGGCCGGCGGCGCGAATCAGCAGAATGTCCCAGGGAAGCTGACGTTCCTCGACCCGGAGGCAGTTGCGCACCTGCTGGACCAGCAGGGCCATGGCCAGCCCCAGCACCACCCCGACGCCAATCAGCCAGAGCCAGGGGCGCTCCAGGGCGTTGATCAACGGCAGGATGCGCTCGAATAGGGGTGCGGTCATCTCTGCGCTGGGGTGATCGCTAAAAATCACAACAGGTGCCGTGGGAGAAGGGCAGAGTTTGAACCGGGTTGCCACACCATGATGGCCTCTTCAAAGCCACGCAGTGCGTATGTGCATATTCCCTTTTGCCATCGCCGTTGTTTTTACTGTGATTTTCCCGTTGTGCCCTTGGGGGAGCGGGCGGATGGGGCCACGTCCGGCTCCGTAGCGGAGTACCTCGGCTGGTTGGAGGAGGAAATCAGCACCAGCCCGGCGGGTCCCCCCCTCTCCACCGTGTACATGGGCGGCGGCACCCCCTCCCTGCTGAGCGCCCCGCAGACGGCATGGCTGTTGGCCTTGTTGAACCACCAGTTTGGCCTGGCTCCTGGTGCGGAGATCACCATGGAACTGGACCCGGCGGATGTTTCTGCCGAGCGCCTGGAGGGTTACCGTGCAGCGGGTGTGAACCGCGTCAGTCTTGGGGCGCAGAGTTTTGAGGATGGGCTGCTGGCGGCCATCGGGCGCCGCCACAGCCGCCGGGATATTGAGACCGCTGCGGCGCTGTTGAGAGCCGCAGGCCTGTGCCGCTGGAGCCTGGATCTCATCTCCGGTCTGCCGGGTCTCACCCCGGCTCTGTGGGAGGCAACCCTGGACCAGGCCTTGTCCCTGGCTCCCCCCCATGTGTCCCTCTATGACCTCACCATCGGCGAGGGAACGGTCTTTGACCGCTGGCTGGAGCAGGGGCGTCTGTCCTTGCCGCCGGAGAACACCTCTGCGGCCATGCTGGATCGGGCAGCCCAGCGGCTGGAGGCGGCCGGCTTGCGGCGCTATGAAATTTCCAGCTTTGCCCTGCCCGGCCATGCCTGTCGCCACAATCGGGTGTATTGGGGAGGCGGGCAGTGGTGGGGCTTTGGCATGGGGGCCGCCAGCAGCGTGGCGGGGCAACGGCTGATCCGCCCCCGCACCCGTTCCGGCTATCAGACATGGCTCCGTGGACCACGACATGGGGTGCATCCTCCCGCCAGTGCTAAAGAGCGCTTGGAGGATTTGCTGATCACGGGACTGCGCCGCGGTGAAGGGGTCAATTGTCGGCAACTGGCGCAGCAGTGCTCCTTGCCGCCGGAGGCCTTGATGACCCTGTCACCACGGCTGGAGAGGGACTGTGCCCAAGGCTTGCTGTGTTGTGAAGGACCCTGCCTGCGTCTGAGTCAACCCCAAGGATTTCGTCTCAGCAACCAGGTGTTGGCGGATTGCCTGCTGTGGGTGGAGGAGCTGTTTGCTCCTGGTGGCGCTGCTCATGACACCAGCCTTGTAGAGCCTGCTTGAACATGGCCGCCCCCTGAAGCCGTGGCTTCACGAAGGGGGGCTGGCTGGGGGTGAGTCCCAGCAGGTCGGCCGTCACCAGAATCTGACCGTCACAATCCGGGCCGGCGCCAATGCCCAGCACGGGAATCTCCAGCTCCCGCCGTAGTCCGCTGGCCAGCACCGCCGGGACGTGCTCCAGCACCAGGGCAAAGCATCCCTGCTGCTGCAGGTCCAAGGCTTTCTGCCGTAACCGCTCTTGATCGGGGGCGCTGCGAGCCTGGCGACCCCACCCCAGGCAATGGACAGACTGGGGCGTGAGTCCCAGGTGGCCCATCACCGGGATACCGGTCCGCACCAGTCGGCTGATCACCGCCGTCGTCTCTGGTTCGGCCCCCTCCAGCTTGACGGCCTGACATGGGGTTTCCTTGAGAAAGCGACCCGCCGCGGCCACGGCCTGCTCAGCGCCACACTGATAGCTGAGGAAGGGGAGGTCCGCCACCAGTAGAGGCCGCTGGATTGCCCGACCCACCGCCTGGGTGTGATGCACCATGGCCTCCAGGGAGACGGGCAGGGTTGTGGCGTGCCCCAGGCTCACCATGGCCAGGGAATCTCCCACCAAGGCCACGTCACAACCCGAGGCCTCTACCCAAGCCCCGCTCAAAGCATCCCAGGCGGTCAGGGCCGTAATGATGCGCCCCTGACGCTTGTAATTCTGCAAATCCCGAATCGTGAGAGGCAAATGGCACCCTGGTCATGCAGATGCTATTATTGACGTGACTCGGACCCACGCGTTCCAGACGCCCAAACCTGGTCAGAGCCGGAAGGCAGCAGCCACACGGGATGCTCGGGATTGGCGTGGACTCCGGGTCACCTAACGATTTGCCGAGACCCTGTCTTCCGATGGATGGGATACGGTGTCTGGACCGCTGCCATTGCCCGAAGCTCCATGCAGAGACTGGGGATTGCGGTTGCGACCACGGCGCGTCTCAAGGAAGTAGGGAATTTTTGCCCCAGGCCTCTCGTCAAGGGACGGCGTGAAGGAATCCTGTTCCTCCAGGAGGTTGTTTCGGGACTCAACAACGTGGCTCCCTTGCTCCTTCGCATAGCTTGTGTCGCGATCAAAACCTGTTGCAATAATAGTAACGGTTGTTTCTCCTTCAATGGAATCATCCTGTACCGCACCCACAATAATGTTGGCGCTTGGATCCACCATGGCTGTAATCACCTCCGAGGCCTCCGTCAGGTCATCCAGGGTCATGTCTCTCCCCCCGGTGACGTTGATGATGCACCCCTTAGCCCCATGAATTTTCTTGCATTCCAGTAAATCGTTGTTAATGGCTGCAAGAGAAGCCTCTTTGGCGCGGGAGCGGCCCGAGCTTTTGCCGATGCCCAGCAACGCCGTGCCAGCGTTCTTCATCACGGAATGGACGTCGGCGAAGTCCACGTTCACCAGCCCTGGTTGAGTGATGATATCGCTGATGCCCTTGACACCACAATAGAGGATATCGTCCGCACTGCTGAAGACGTCTTGCAAACGCCCACCGGAAACGCTAGAGCTGCGAAGCTGATCGTTGGGAATGACAATCAGGCTGTCCACGTGGGCGGACAACTCCCGAATCCCCTGCTCCGCTTGCGCGGCCCGGCGGCGACCCTCAAACTTGAACGGCTTGGTGACAATGGCCACCGTGAGTGCCCCGGACTCCCTGGCCAACTCGGACACTACGGGAGCAGCGCCAGTTCCTGTACCCCCCCCCATGCCCGCTGTGATGAACACCAGGTTGGCCCCCTCCATCATCTGCTGGATCTCTGATCGGGACTCCTCGGCCGACTTCTTGCCGATGGACGGGTTGCCTCCCGCGCCAAGACCTTGGGTGAGCCGCTGACCAAGCTGAAGACAGTTCTTCGCCGATGAGCAGAGCAGGACCTGAGCATCGGTGTTGAGAACCCAATGATCCACGCATTGTAAATCGCTTTCGATCATACGATTCACGGCGTTGCTGCCGCCCCCGCCAACCCCGACAACACGGATGCGAGCATTTTGAGCAGGGACGATCTTGGCGGCTGACTGTCCGTCCAGAGTGCCGTAGCCGCTACTGTTGTCCATGGCTCTGCTCAAGGTTTAGGAATAGGGCAGTTTCAATGTAGCAGCAAAGTCCGAAATTGACTTGCCATTGTCAAGCCCTTAATTCTGTGCAGAAGCTTAAGATCTCAAATAACGCCTGACCCCATGGGGCATGGGGCATTCTAGTAGCCTCCAGCATCAGTGGAGTGGGTTTGTCCTTAGCTTTACCCCTCTGATAAACCAAGATTGGGTTGATCAGGATTGCGTAGATCCACGTTCGCATAGGAGAACGGCGGCCCACTTCTTTGGAGGTGGGCGTAAAGGTGATCCATGGTGGCAAGCTTGCGCTCCAGATGATCCGGCTTGCCCAGGTGCACCTCCCCCAGAACCTGGGAGGTGCCCAGCACCAATTGCCCGTCTGCCGTGATCCGGATGGTCTGCACCGGCGTCTGCAGGTGCTCCAAACCCGCGAACAGTTCAGCCAGCGTGTCTTGCCGGCCCGGGGTCCAGAACTCCACCAGCACGTGGTGCCGCACCACGGGAAAACGATCCAACGGGTGGTGTCCATCAACCCTGGTCCAATTGAACTGGTGGTCCAGCACGCCCCGCTCCACCCGATCCGCAAAGGAACGCCGTGCCCAGGCCTGGGCAGTGGTGTTCTGCAGGTGAACCACCAGTTGCGGTGGCGCCAAGGCCCGTTGCACCTGCACCTGGAGCGTTGGCCAGGCCAAACGCCGCAACTGCTGCTCCATGGATGAAGGGTCCACTGCAAGCAAGGGGGTGGGGAATTGGAGCGGGCTGGCCGCCACCAGCGTCCCGTGCTCCTGTGGAGACGCGCCATGGAACACCACCTGACCGGCGGTCTTGACCCACCAGCCTTTCTCCAGCAGCACCCAGGCCAGTCCCACCACAGCGCCACTGAACACCAGCAGGCGCCATAACTGGATCAGCCGCCACCACCCCTGTCCGATCTCCTGGGATCTGGGCCTCACAATTGGCAACACGCCCGAGACATCAGTTCATCTACCCACAGGCGGGCCCGCACTGCGTCACTAAACGGAATGTCCAGACTGCGACCCTCCGTAACCAGGCGCAAACGACAGGGGCCGTAAGCCTCGTCCGTGAGGGGCACGTCCCCGGAGCGATCCGCCATCAACTCGCAGATCTCCAGATGTTTCACAGCAATGTCCCCGGCCAACTCAACGCCTTTGGGGCCTACAGATCCCCAACTGATGTGCCCATCCCGGAGGCGCATGGCCATGGTGGCATCCAGCTTGGCCAGTTCCGATCCTTCCGCCCAGCGACGGAACAAGGCCTGGCGCCGTCGCTCCAGCCAGCCGAGGGCCGTCAGGACCACGAAGATCACCAGCAGGGGGAGCCAGAGCAAGCCTTCTAGCATGACAATTCAGTGGACTGAATGGGCCGATTCGTGGACCTGGACGAGGGGCTACCCTGATGGCGCTCCTGGGCCAGCTCAATCAGGCGATGCACCAGTTCCTCCACGGACACGCCGCTGGCTTGCCACAGTAGGGGATACATGCTCTGGCTCGTGAAGCCCGGCATGGTGTTGATCTCGTTCACGTAGAGGTTCTGGCCATCCTCCTGGTAGAAGAAATCCACACGACTGAGACCGTAGGCGCCCACCGCCTGGGTGGCCCGTACTGCCAGACGCCGGATCCGGTCATGGATGGCCTGAGGTATGGATGCAGGGATCACCAAGGAGCTACGGCCCGGAGAGTATTTAGAGGTGTAGTCATACCATTCCGTGTCGTAAAGGATTTCACCAACAACGGAGGCATCCAGATGCCCGTATCCCAATACGGCACACTCCAGCTCCCGCCCCGGAACGGCTGCTTCAACCACCAGACGGTCGTCAAGCCGGGCTGCGGACTGGAGTCCCGCCAGGAGCCCCTCCCGATCCCCAGCTTTGCTCACTCCCAAGGAGGAGCCCAGGTTGGCCGGTTTGACGAAGCAGGGATAGCCCAGTCGGTGTTCCACGGTGTTGACCAATTCGTCGGGGCGTGCTAATTCGTTGGCCGTGGCGCAGACATAGGCGGCCTGGGGCAGGCCGGCTGTCGCAAAGGCTGCCTTCATGGCTTGTTTATCCATGCCCACGGCGGCCCCCAGCACCCCCGTGCCCACAAAGGGCTGATCCAGCAAGGTGAAGAGCCCCTGCACCGTGCCGTCTTCTCCGTTGGGTCCGTGGAGCACGGGAAACCACACGTCCACCTGATGGGCTGTGGTGGGCAACCTGGGCAGGTGGCGGTCGGATTCTGGCGGGATTGCACCGGAGAGCGCCGCTGCTGCCCCGTCCCCCACAAGCCATCGGCCGCCACGGGTGACGTAGTGGAGAACCACTTGGTGGCGCTGACGGTTGTCCCCCGTGGAGAGGGCATGGGCAATGGCCCGGGCCGAGCGAATGGACACGTCGTGCTCACCGGAGCGTCCCCCAAACACCAGACCTACCCTGGTGGCCGTTGACCGTGGGGCGGGATTGGGCAAAGGGAGGGGGTTGCACTGCACTGGAACCTATCAGGTGAACCGTGGCGGTGGTCCCCCGGGTTCACGTCAGGGAACAGCCGCTGAGGGAGAAGGGGCGCACCGCGCCAATACGGACGGACACGAGATCCCCCGGCCCATGGCCCGCATCCGGCAGAAACACCAGCCGGTTGCTGCGGGTGCGACCCATCAACTGGTCAGGATCCTTGGGGTTGCGCCCCTCCACCAACACCTCCACCACCTGCTGGGCATAGCGTTGATTGCGACGCCGGGCACAACGCTCTACGCAACTGTTGAGGCGCCCCAGTCGCTCCACCTTCACCGCCTCCGGCACCTGGTCTGTCCGGGTGGCGGCCGGGGTGTGGGGGCGGGGTGAATAGGCCGCGGTGTTGAGCTGGTCAAAGCCGATCTCTTCCACCAGGGCCATGGTGTTCCGGAACTGGGCTTCCGTTTCCCCGGGGAACCCCACAATGGCATCGGCGCTGATGGCAGCCTCCGGCATGTACCGGCGAATGGTGCGGATGATGCGGCGGTAGCGGCCCACCGTGTAGCCACGGGCCATGTGACGCAGCACCTGGTCGTCCCCGCTTTGGAAGGGAATATGGAAGTGCTCGCACACCTTGGGCAGTTCTGCGCAGGCAGCAATCAGCCGCTCGGTGAAATAGCGGGGATGGCTGGTGGCAAAGCGGATACGCGCAATGCCCTCCACGTCGTGGATGAAGTGCAGCAGGTCCGTGAGGGTGTGGCGCCGCCGACCCGAAGGGGTGATGCCCGGCAGGTCCCGGCCATAGGCATCAATGTTTTGACCCAGAAGAGTGATCTCCCGATACCCCTGTCGGGCCAGGGTCTCGATCTCGTTGCGAATGGCTTCCGGTGCGCGGGACTGCTCACGGCCGCGGGTAGCGGGAACAACGCAGTAGGTGCAGCGCTCGTTGCAGCCGTAGATCACGTTGACCCAGGCCGTGACCCTGCTCTCCCGTCGGGGCCTGGTGACGTCTTCCAGGATCTGGTGCTCCGCGGTGGCCACCACCTGCTGGCCGCTCTCCACCTGCTCCAGCAGGCTGCCCAGGCGGTTGGCGTGTTGTGGTCCCATCACCAGGTCCAACTCCGGGACCCGCCGCAGCAGGCTTTCCCCCTCCTGTTGGGCTACACAACCTGCCACCACCAACGTGAGACGGGGATTGTGGCGCTTGCGCTGGGCCTGTCGTCCCAGATAGCTGTACACCTTCTGCTCGGCGTTGTCCCGGATGGAGCAGGTGTTGTAGATCACCAGGTCGGCAGCCAGTTCGTCCTCTTCATGGCGGTAGCCCATGGCCTCCAGGATGCCGGCCATGCGTTCGGAATCCGCCTTGTTCATCTGGCAGCCAAAGGTGGTGATGGCATAGCGGCGGCCTGGGGTGGAGGGATGGGTGGCAGGGGCCAGGGGAAACATCAGGGCGTTGCGGCGGTTCACGTTTTTATAGTCTTCCCCAATTGCTGCACCAGCGGCGCCCACCTGCACACCAGTCGCTCATGCACGGTTGCTGCCGTTCCTTCCAGATTGAGAGAATCGTTCCTCTCACCATCAGCCGTGGCCAAACCCACTGTCTGGAGCGGTTACTGGTGGAAATCAGCCATGGGGGCATCACCGGACTCGGGGAAACGGGTCATGTGGACACAGGCCATCACCACTACACCGGTGAAGCCGTGGCGGCAGAGCTGGCCCGGCTTTGGCCCCAACTGGAGCCCTATGCTCCGGATCAGTGGCAACAGTGTGAGCCGCTGCTGGAGACCCTCTCCCCCCCAGCCCGCTGCGGGGTGGACCTGGCGCTCCGGGACTGGTGGGGCAAGGCCTTGGGGCGACCCCTTTGGCGTCTCTGGGGCCTGGATCGGCAACGGTGTAGGGCCACCAGCGTAACCGTTGGTCTCGGCTCCGTGGCGGCGGTGCGGCAACGGCTGCGGCAATGGTTTGACCAGGTGCACCCCAGCCGCATCAAGTTGAAACTCGGCAGCCCCCAAGGCCTGGACCATGACCGGCAGTTGGTGCAGGCCACGTTTCAGGAGCTGGAACGCTGGCCCCGTCCCGTGGACGTGCAAATTGACGCCAACGGGGGCTGGGATCTGGATCAGGCCATGGCCATGGCCCCATGGCTGGCGGATCAAGGGGCAGTGTTGCTTGAGCAACCTCTCCCTGCCGCCGGCAACGACCATGAAGGCTATGCTGCTCTACATCTCCACTGCCCCCTCCCCCTGGTGGTGGATGAAAGTTGCTGGACCCTTCAGGATCTGATCCGCCTCGCCCCCCACGTGGATGGGGTGAACCTGAAGTTGCTCAAACACGGTGGCCTGGGCCAAACCCTGCTCATGGCCCGCGTGGCCCAACAGTTGGGCCTCCGATTGATGCTGGGCTGCTACGGGGACACCAGCCTGCTCAACGGCGCTGCAGCCCAACTGCTCCCCCTGGTGCAATGGCCCGACCTGGACAGCCATCTTAATCTGCGCCATGACCCCTTTCTGGGCCTTGAGCGGATCCAGGACGTGATCCGGCCCGGCACTGCCCCTGGTCTGGGCATTCAACTTGCCAAACCCCTCCAATGCTGAGTGCGTCCGCCCCCCTGGTTCTTCTCCAGCACGGTGGCCTGCAAAGTCTCCTCGGCAAGACCGGTCTTGCCATGCTGCGCTATCGACGTGGTCCCATCGTGGCGGTGATTGACCCCGACAACGCCGGGGCCCGGTTGGTTGAGGTCACGGGAATTCCCCGTCCCGTGCCCGTGGTGGCTACCCTGGAAGAGGCTTTGCCCATGAGACCCACGGTGGCCGCCATCGGCCTGGCCCCGTCCGGTGGTCGGATTCCGGAGGTGATGCGTCGGGATGTGGAGGCTGCCCTGGCCGCGGGCCTGAGCCTGGCTAACGGTCTGCACACCCCCATGGCTGACGACCCCAAGCTGCGCGCATTGCTGCGGCCGAATTGCTGGATTTGGGACCTGCGCCGTGAACCCGACCCGCAGCGGGTCGGTGCCGCCCGTGCCGCCCGCAGCCCTGCTCGACGGGTGCTGTTTGTTGGCACCGATATGGCTGTGGGCAAGATGAGCGCCGCGTTGGAGTTGCACCGGGCCGGGGTGGACCAGGGGTTGGCCATGAACTTTGTGGCCACCGGTCAAGCTGGCATCCTCATCAGTGGCGGCGGCATTGCCCTGGATGCGGTGCGGGTGGACTATGCGGCGGGCGCCGTGGAGGCAGCGGTGCTGGAGGCCGGCGCGGGCGCCGACTGGGTGCTGGTGGAAGGCCAGGGCTCCCTGCTCCATCCCGGCTCTACCGCCACCCTTCCCCTGTTGCGGGGCAGCCAGCCCACCGATCTGGTGCTGGTGCACCGGGCCCGACAGCAACGCCTGCTTTCCCTGGCCCCTGACGGCCCCTCCGTTCCCATTCCCCCGTTGCCCCAGGTGGTGAAGCTTTACGAGACCGTGGCTGCCGTGGCCTGTCCTGCCCTGTCGCTCCCCTGTCGGCTGCGGGCCGTTGCCCTGAATACGGCCCACCTCCAGCCAGAGGAGGCCCGTGCCGCCATCGCCGCCGCCCAACAGGAGACCGGTCTGTTCTGTGACGACCCCGTACGCTTTGGGGGGGCAGGCATCCTGGCCCAACTCCAGACACACTCAACCGTTGTTGGAGCCGCAATGGGAGCAGCAGCCAGATTGTGAGGCCAGCTTATGGGGCCAACAAAACAAGTTGTGAAGGGCGAGCGAGGGGATTCGAACCCCCGAATAGCGGCGCCACAAGCCGCTGCCTTAACCACTTGGCGACGCCCGCCAGCCAAAGCGGAGGACATCCTAACAGGTGAAGTGCAGTGGTCCGACGCCTGATCCACGATTGGGTCAGCCCCTCGCAGTGATCAGGCGGCCCATCGGTCCCCAAGGGTCACCCACCGTGGCGAGGCTGGGTCTGGATGGTTGCCGTGGGGGCTGGATTCTGGCGCGCCTGACGGACGAGAGACTCACCCTGTCCCTGTTGGCCAGCCTGAAGTCCCTGGAGATGGGTGAGCAGCACGTGGGGTGTATCGACATGCCGATTGGCCTCACCAGTCATGGGCAGTCCCGCTGCTGTGACCGCTGGGCGCGACGCCTTCTGGCGCCCGCGGGGCGCAGCAGCAGTGTGTTTTCTCCACCAGGGCGCTGCTGCCTGTCTCTGCCCAGCCATGGTCTGGCGACGGCAGCGCAACGCTCTGGGGGTGGGCCAGGCCTCTCCATCCAGAGTTGGCATCTCCTGAAGCGGATTCGGGAGCTGGACGGTTGGCTTCAGGCACAGCCACAGCGCCCCCGGCAGTTGCGGGAATGCCACCCGGAGTTGACGTTTTTGCAACTGCAGCAACGGCATCAACCCCAGTGGCCCGCACCCGTCAGCAAACACGGGCGTTCAGGTCAGCATCGGCGCCTCCAGCTCCTTGGTCAGCATTGGGGCTGGGATCCCACAGGATTTGTGGATCAAGCCCTCGTTCGCAGCAGCAGCCGTCACCTCCAACGCCATGACCTGGTGGATGCCCTTGCATGCCTTGCCGTGGCCATGGACAGGCAACGTCAAACACTGCCCAGCATCCCGGCGACGGACGCGGCAGGCCTGCCCATGGCCATTACCTGTTTAGGTCCCGGCTAGATTGGCGTGCCTGATCCGTGGGAGCGAATCGGGGATGGGCGGAGAAGATCAGATGTGGGGCACACCGGCCGTGGCGCCCATCGGGGTGGGCACCTGGTCCTGGGGCAACCGCCTGCTCTGGAACTACGACCCCCAGCGGGATGATCCCCTGCTGCTCCATACCTTTCAAGCGTGCATCAAGGCCGGGCTCACCTTCTTCGACACTGCCGACTCCTATGGCACCGGCAAGCTTCAGGGGCGCAGCGAAAGCCTGCTGGGCCAAGGTCTGTCCCGCCTGCCACCGGGACAGCGCCAACGGGTGACCGTGGCCACCAAGTTGGCGCCCTACCCTTGGCGCCTGGGGCGTCGCGGCTTTTGCAAGGCTGCGGCAGCTTCCCGTCAACGGCTGGGGCGACCCATTGACCTGGTGCAGCTCCACTGGAGTACGGCCCGTTACGCCCCATGGCAGGAGACGCCCTTGTTGCAGGGACTGGTGGATCAGGTGCGGCTTGGGGGTGCCAAGGCCGTGGGACTGTCCAACCTGGGTCCTCGTGGGCTGCGCCATGTGGCGGGTTGGATGGCGGATGCCGGTGTGCCGTTGCGCAGTGTGCAGGTGCAGTTCTCCCTGCTGTCCCAGCAGCCGCGCCAACCGGGGGGTGTGCTGGAGACTTGTCGAGAGCTGGGCATCCAGGTGATCGCCTATTCTCCCCTCGCCCTGGGCCTGTTGACCGGGCGGTACACCGCCAGGCATGGTCCATCCGGGCTCCGGGGCCTGCTCTTTGCCCGCCTGTTGCCGCAACTGGAGCCACTGCTTGCATTGATGGGGGAGATGGCGGCGGACCACGGCTCCACACCGGCTGGCGTGGCCGTCAACTGGTGCCGCGCCCATGGAACCGTTCCTATTCCCGGCCTGCGCCATCCGCGCCATGTGAACGTTATGGAGCAGGCCCTAGGCTGGATCCTGTCTGCCCATGAGCGCCAAGCCCTGGACCAGACCAGTCAGACCCTGGCCACGCTGATGCCCCAAAACCCTTTTCAATCTGCCTGAAACCTTATGTTAACCAGGATTCCCGAGCAATGGCTGAGTCGCGCCATTCTCGTTGACGTCAGTCTGGCGCTGACTGGCCTTGCCCTCTGCCTGTTGTTGCCCAACCCGTTCTGGCGACTTGTGAGCAGCTTTGCCGCGCTGGCCTGCTGCTTGGATGCCTTGCTTGCCGTCTACCTGCTCGACCACCAGGAGAAGTGATCAGCGCACCAGCTTCCTGACACGGCGGATGGGCAAATTGGCCACGAGAGCCGTGGAGCGCTCCTCGGTTTCCAGGGTGAGTTCACTGCCGGTATGGTCCAACTCCAAATACTTGGACACCACTTCCATGATTTCCAAGCGCATCTGATCCAGCATGGCGGGGCTCAAGTCACTGCGGTCGTGGGCCAGCACCATGCGCAGACGGCTGGAAGCAGAGTTGGCGCTGGTGTTCGTGTTGCCAAAGAGACGGTTCAACAATTCCCTAATGGTCATGGCGGCACCTCAAATAATTCGCGTGGACAGAAAGTCACCAAGACGGTCTATAAAGCCCGCCGGTTTGTCGATATCAGGGATTGGGACCTCTTCTCCCTGGATACGACGAGCAATGTTGCCGTAGGCAGCGCCAGCAGGTGATTTGTACTTACCCAAGGCCAAAGGTTCCCCCAGGTTGGAGGAAATGATCACCTGCTCGTCCTCCTGGACCACTCCAAGAAGGGGAACCGCCAGAATATCGAGGACGTCCTCAATGGACATCATATCCAGCTTTTCCACCATCCTGGGCCGCACACGGTTGATCACCAGTTGAATGAGGTCCACGCTGCCCTGAGACGAGAGCAGTCCCGCCACCCGGTCGGCATCCCGTACGGAGGAGATTTCAGGGTTCACCACAAGGATGGCCTCGCTGGCCCCGGCCACAGCGTTTTTGAAGCCGTCCTCAACACCTGCCGGGGCATCAATCAGAATGAAGTCAAAACCGTCCGCCAGCATGGTAATCAGACTCTGCATATGCTCCGGGTTTAACCAGTCCATCATGCGAGGATTCCCCGCCGGCATCAGCATCAGGTTTGCTTCGTGCTTGTGTTTTACTAGAGCCTGCCCCAGCCTGCAACTGCCGGAAATCACCTCCTGCGCCGTAAAAACAATGCGGCTTTCCAGGCCAAGCAGCAAGTCCAGATTCCGCAAGCCGTAGTCTGCGTCCACAACACAGGTTTTGTGCCCCAGCTTGGCCAGGGCAACCCCAAGATTGGCGGTGAGCGTAGTTTTGCCCACACCCCCCTTCCCTGAGCACAGCACAATAGAGCGGCAGTTGTTGGTCTTCAGGGCATCAATGTGTGCGATCAAACCAGAAGAAGGCATTGTGTGCTATGGGGAAGAGCTGGGACGCAAGGCGTTGGTGGCTTTAATCTTGCCAGATGACTTGGCAACAGGGGGCCGTTGCGTCATGCCAGACATGCGGTCGTGCAGAAGCGTAGCAGCTTCAATCACAATCTGACCGTTGCGCTGTACAGCCTGCTCCGGTTGCCCTGGCGGCCCATGTTCGCCAGGCCCCAAGGCTGTTGTGGAGGCAATGCGCACCTGCTGAGGTTGCAGTTGCAGGGCGGCGATGCGGGCGGCTCCATTGCCCCGGCTGCCGGCATGAGCCATGCCCCGCAGTCGTCCCCAGACAATCACGTCTCCGGCGGCACGGATCTGGGCTCCGGGGTTGACGTCCCCTAAAACCACCACCGTGGCCCCGTGTTCCAGACAGTCCCCGGAGTGGAGGCGCCCCTCGTAAAGGTAAGCTTTCGGCGCCGGGTCCTGGGGGGGGCGAGGGGGCTGCTGCTGCGCCTGGGGCGCTGGCATCCGGGGCTGGGCCATGAGCCCCAGGGCAGTGCCAGCCACAATGGTTCGCGGTTCGACGGAGCGCAGAGCAACCAGATGCAGACTGTGTTGCAGCAGTAGCTCTTGCAGTTGCTCCAGGTCTCCGCAGCTTAATCGCCAGTCCCCACAATCCAGTTCCAGAGATTGACGTCCATTGAGCCTTGGCAAGGCGGCCTCCACAACCTGGAGCAGCGCCGGTCCCCTGAAGCTGGCCCCTGAAAGCCGTAGCCGACCCATGAACTCCGAACCCGATGCTGGCAAAAAGCTGGCACCCATGGCGCGCTGCTGGCGGTGGTTCCAGGCAAATATTAGGTCAGTCTCCGGTCCGCCACCGATGGTTCTGGATAGGCCCGTGGTTCCAGCCACGGTTTTCTGCGACTTCGACGGCACCATCACCCCCGTCGACACCTTCGACCTGTTGATGGAGGACGCCTACGGAGACTTTTGGCGTCGTCTCAAGGGGGACCTGCTGTGCTTTCGGGTCACGCTTCGAGAGGCCATGGATCAACTGGGCGCCGTCCTCACGGCCCGGCACCTGGCAGCCATGGAGCGGCGGATGGCCACGTTTGTCCCGCGACCCGGCTTCCTGCGCTTCCTCGACGCCATGGATCGGGCCGGCATCCCCGTTGTGGTGGTGTCCGGCGGTTTTCTCCCTCTGGTTGAGGCGGTGCTCCACGAGCACCGCCATCGCTTCAGAGCCATCATTGCAGGCCTGCCTGTCCCCCAGAACCACGGGGGCACCCGTCACCACGTTCACAGCCCCTACAGCTCCGAGGAGGAACTGGTGGCAAAGGCGCTGGTCATGGAAGCGTACGGTCAGGGTCACACCATTGCTGTTGGCGACGGCATCACGGACGTGCGCATGGCGGCGGCGGCGGACACGGTTTTTGCCAGGGACGTTCTGGCCGGGTTGCTGACGGAGCGGGGGACACACTTCCACCCCTGGCATGACTTTGACGACGTGCTGAGGTTGTTGATGGAGATGGGCCTGGTGACGCCACCAGGCCCCTAGCGCACGGCCCTTTAGGTCATGGCCGTGCGCTCAATGTGCTTTTCATGGCGATGGAGCTGGTTCTGCAGGGCAACCATGGCGCGCTCCAGCCAGGGATCCTGGCCGTCTTCCTCCGGGGTCTCCCGCGTTGATGCTGCAAGCACCTGGTCGGGGGTGATGCCCGTGCTCTGGATGTCACGGCCGGCTGGCGTCACGTAGCGAGCCACGGTCACCGCCAGGCCACTGCCGTCGTTCAGGGGGATCAGGGTTTGGATCAGCCCCTTCCCGAACGTGGGACGTCCCAGCACCTCGGCCCGCCCATCATCCTGCAGGGCCCCGGCCAGAATTTCACTGGCACTGGCGGTGCCGCTGTTGACAAGCACCACCATGGGACCGTCGTAGAGGGTCCCGGCATGTGCGGTGATGGTGTCCACAATCCCGTTGCGGTCCCGGATGCTCACAAGGGGCTGGCCGTCCAGCAGGGAATGACCCACCCGCAAGCCACTGCTCACCAGACCACCGGGATTGTTGCGCAGGTCAAGAACCAGTCCCTCGATGCACTTGTTTTGCAGTTCCGCCAATGCCGCGCTCACCAGGTCCGGCACCGTGCTTGTGAACTGCCTGATCTGCAGCAGGCCGTAGGTGTGCCCGTCTTCCCGGAGGCGGCGGCTGTGCACGGGGCGCAAATCCACGGTGCGCCGCTCAAGGGACAGGGATTGGTGCTGACCGTCCGGCGCCACCAATTCAATGTCCACAACCGTGCCGGACGGTCCCCGCAGGGCGGCAGCAACCCCTTCCAGGCCCAGATCTTCCACGGAGTCACCCTCCACAGACAGGATAACGCTGCCTGGCCGAATCTCGGCCGTTGCCGCCGGAGAACCTTCCAGGAAGGAGATCACCTGCACCGCTGTTTCCCCTTGGTTGATGCCCAACTGCAGGCCCACACCACTGATGGAGCCTGCCGTGCTGTCCGTTAAGGCCTTGAACTGCTCTGGACGGAGGAAACGGGTGAAAGGGTCGCCGAGAGGTTCCAGCATGGTCTCAATGGCCCCATAGGCACTCTCTCTGGAGGGGATCGGCTGCTCCAGCGCTTTTTGCCGCAAGCGGCGCCACGGCACCCCCTCGAACGTGGGGTCCACGTAGCTTTGGTTCACGAAGCTCCAGGCGTCCACAACCAGTTGCTGGTCTTCGGAGAGGGCCTGAACCGCTGGCGCCCACAGGAGGAAGCCAGCAAGAATGACGATAGAAAGACAAATCCTGAGTTTGCGCACACCACCTTGCGCCCACCCGTCCATCTTGGCGCGATGCCTGTCCATGGTCATGTCCCCTGCTTCAAGGCTATAAAATCTCTTTGGCGATGGCCTCCCCAGCACCCATGTTTTGACGTGGATTGCTTAGAGTCCTGTTTTATTGCGCAGGGTGAGCCTTGTGCCGGAGGGCTGGCTACGGCTCCTGTCCCTTCCCATCCCTGAGCATCTGATCCCCCTTGCTCCTATGTCGAAGGTTTACGACTGGTTCCAAGAGCGCCTGGAGATCCAGGAGATCGCGGACGACTTCTCCACCAAGTACGTTCCGCCCCATGTGAACATCTTCTATTGCCTGGGCGGCATCACCCTTGTGTGCTTCCTGATTCAGTTCGCCACGGGGTTTGCCATGACGTTTTACTACCGGCCCACGGTGGCCGAGGCCTTCAGTTCCGTTCAGTACCTGATGACCTCGGTGAACTTCGGCTGGCTGATCCGCTCCGTGCATCGCTGGAGCGCCTCCATGATGGTGCTCATGCTGATTCTCCACGTATTCCGCGTCTACTTGACGGGGGGCTTCAAGCGGCCCCGGGAGCTCACCTGGGTGGTGGGTGTCACCATGGCGGTCATCACCGTCAGCTTTGGGGTCACCGGGTACTCTCTCCCCTGGGACCAGGTGGGCTACTGGGCTGTGAAGATCGTCTCCGGCGTGCCTGCCGCCATTCCCGTGGTCGGCGACCAACTGGTGGAACTTCTCCGGGGTGGCGAAAGCGTTGGTCAGGCTACGCTGACCCGCTTTTACAGTCTCCACACCTTCGTGCTGCCCTGGCTTTTGGCGGTCTTCATGCTGATGCACTTCCTGATGATCCGTAAGCAAGGGATTTCAGGTCCCCTCTAGCCTGATATGGGCGAACCCCACGTCTCCTGGCTTCTGCGTCCCCCCACCCATCCCACCCATCCCACCGATGTCCATCCTCAAGAAACCCGACCTGAGCGATCCGGCGCTCCGGGCCAAGCTGGCCAAAGGCATGGGTCACAACTATTACGGTGAGCCCGCTTGGCCCAACGACATCCTCTACATCTTCCCCGTGGTCATCCTGGGCACCCTCGCCTGCGTGGTGGGGCTGTCCGTTCTAGATCCCGCCATGGTTGGGGAGCCTGCCGATCCCTTCGCCACGCCTCTGGAAATCCTGCCGGAGTGGTACCTCTATCCCGTGTTCCAGATTCTGCGGGTTGTGCCCAACAAGCTGTTGGGCATTGTGCTCCAGGGCATGGTGCCGCTGGGCCTCATTCTGGTTCCCTTTATCGAGAGCTTCAACCGTTTCCAGAATCCTTTCCGGCGGCCTGTGGCCATGACCGTCTTCCTGTTTGGCACTTTCATGGCTCTTTACCTGGGCATCGGCGCCACCCTGCCCATTGACAAGTCCCTCACCCTAGGACTCTTCTGAAGTCTCCTGGCTCAACGCAAACGAAAAATTGAGCTGGCAGCCGTTACGGAGCAGTTCACGGGTCAGCAGGAATCCCACGATGGTCCAGGTCTGATAGGTTCTGGCCTGCTGACCCACCCACGTTCCCGTAGGGCCGTCAAAGTATTCCGCCCACTGCTGGCGGGGCAGTTGGCTGAGGTGGATCTGGTAGGACCTCTCCAGCAGGGTTTTGAGTTGGCCCGTCAACAAGACATCCGCCTTGGGGTGGTCCTTGTCGTGCAGGGCCACCGCCATCACCAGGTACCAGAGCAAGCTGGGCCAATGCCCGCCGTTGTGGTAGCTCCAGGGCCAGTTTTTGGGGTCGGAGCCCGTCTTCATGGCCCACTCCTGTCCCTCCATGGGAGGGTGGCAGATGCGCATGGGCATCTGGGCCATCAGATGATTGTTGTTGTGCAGCACCAACCGAAACAAAGCCCGCTGCTGGGGAGCCGTTAGCAGCCCGAAGATGCAGGCCAGGCTGTTGCCCAGGGTGAAAAAACGGTAGTCCGGCCGTCCCGTGCGCACGTTGCCGATCAGATAGCCGCCGCGGTTGTCCAGCCAGTCCTGAAGCCAGTCCGGAATGAACGTGGGCTGAACGTTGAACTCGTTCAGGTGCTGCACGTCTCCGTATTGCTCCGTGGGGCGCCGCCGCAGCACCTGGATGGTTTTGCTGGTGACCCAGTAATGCTTCAGCAGGTAGGAGCGCAGGTCATGGATCCACTGCCGGGTCAGGGGGATCCTCTGACTGAGGAGCCTGCTGGGGGCGGCGTTGTGGTGTTGGGCCAACTCCATGAGATGGACACAGCACTTCAGGCAGCCGTACAACAGCACCTCGATTTCCAGAGGGGCGCCCCACACGTCCATGGGACGATCAATCATGAAGGAGCAGTCGGGCACGAACAGGACAGGCGTGCCGGCAACCGAGGGTTGCATCACCAGGTCCAGGAGCCGCTGCACCGCCCGCTGCACCCGTTGGTCGCAGCCGAATTGCCAGTCCTGCACGTGGGAGACGTAGATCCAGCAAAGGATGGGCCACCAGAGGCTGGCGTCCACCGAACTGATCCGCCCGATGGACCGTTGGCCGTAGTCCGCAACCAGCTCCCCCTCTTTCTCGATGAAGCTGGTGGGGAACAGACCTCGGGTTTGCAGAGCGCTGCTTTGCAGATCCATGCACAGCCCCAGGAAGTGGCGCACCAGACCGTGCCGCCCTTTCAAGAGCATGTGGATCATCACCGGCACGTTGTCCCGGAGAAACACTTCTCCGTAGTTGAGGGACATGCCTTTGCTGGGGTGCTCAATGGCTGCCACGGCGCCTGCCAACTGGCCCTTCACCTTGACGAGGGTGCGCTCAAGATGGGCCTCTGCCGATTGGACGAGCTTCTCTTCCTTCAGGCTGGCTCGGCTGCGGGAGCGGGATGGAATGATGGGTTGGGACATGGCTACGGCGCCCAGTCGTCAGGGGAGGAAACGGGCAATGAAGGACCTGCTGTTGGTCACCGATCTGGACCATACCCTTGTGGGAGACAGACAGGCCCTGACCTGTCTTAATCGAACATTAGAGATCCTGCGCTCTCGCATCAGCCTGGTCTATGCCACAGGCCGCAGCCTGGCTGGGGCGCGCCAATTGCAGCAAGAGGAAAGCCTGCTGGAGCCCGAGGGTTGGGCCACGGGTGTGGGCTCCACCCTGCTGTGGCGCGGGAAGCCGGATCCGGTCTGGGATCAGCGGTTGCAGCGCTGCTGGGATCGCCATGCCCTCGCCGCCCTGTTGTCCCACTGGAGCGAGTTGACCCTGCAGCCGGCATCCGAGCAAACCCCCTACAAGCTCAGTTACGAGTTGACCACACCCCGGATGGGCGCGGAGGCCCATCAGTTTGAACAGCGCCTCCGGGCTGGTCTGCGGCAGGCCGATCTCCAGGCCCGGATTGTGTTGAGCAGTGGCTACCAACTGGATCTGCTGCCCATGGCCGCGGGCAAGGGTGCGGTAAGCGGCTATCTCCAGCAGAAGCTGGGTCTGCAGCCGCACCAAGTGCTCTGCTGTGGTGATTCCGGCAATGACCGCTCCATGCTGGGTGGTCCCTGGTGGGGGGTGATGGTGAGCAACGCCAGGCCGGAACTGCTGGCGTGGTGGCGGCAGGTGCGACCGGACACCCTGCTGCGCTCCAACCGCCACCATGCAGGGGCCATCCTCCATGCCCTGGACACCTTGCCCCTCCTCCTGTAGCAGGCCTGTAACAGGGGTGGCCTACCGTCCCTCCTGCTGACAGCAGGGGCACCAATGGCTGCTCCGTCCACCGAGCACCCGGCGCTGGATGGGTGTGCCACAGCGGCGGCAGGGGGCCCCTGACCGCCCGTAGACCCAAGCCTCCTGGCCGTAGTTGCCGTTGATACCCTGGAGGTCGCGAAAATCCCGAAAACTGGTGCCCCCCTGCTCCACGCTTCTGGCCAGGACCTGCACCAGCCGCCCACAGAGCCGGGCCAGTTGCCCCTGGTTCAGGCTGCCGCTGGGCACATGGGGTGGGATACCCGCTAGAAAAAGCCCCTCGTCCGCATAGATATTGCCCACACCGGCCACCACGGACTGGTCCAGCAGGGCTGTTTTGATGGGCCGTCTGGACCCTTGCAGGCGCTTCTCCAGGTAGGGTCCGTCAAAGTCGGGGGTGAAGGGCTCCGGACCCAGACGCCCCAGCCCCGGGATCACCCGGGACGTGACCGCACCGGGGGGTACCCACCACATGCGTCCAAAGCTGCGGGTGTCCACAAAGCGCAATTCCTTTTGATCCCCCAGAAATTGCACCCTGGTGTGGGGACACACAGGGACTTCCCCCTTGTCAAGCCAGCGAAACCTGCCGGTCATGCGCAGATGAACGCCCAGTTGACCAGCGGGCCGACCTTGGCGCGAGAGTTGGCTCAGCAGGTATTTCCCGCGACGACGCCAGGGAGTGAGCCGGCATCCCGTGAGGGCGGCGGCAAAGGCTGAGCCGTCACCCACGGGGAAGGCCACCGTGCGCTCCAGCAGCACCTCCACATGGTGAATCAGGAGACGGCCAACACCGTGTTGCAGAGCACGGCGCACCACCTCCACCTCAGGAAGCTCCGGCACAAACGGCGATCAAGAGACGGTTGGTCCGGAGACCGGCCCTGGCTGAATCCCGTGGCGCCCTCAGGCCGCCTCCAATTCGCTCTCGGCAAAGTTGTTCACGTTCAGGCCACCTTCCACACCACTGTAGGAGGAATAGTTGAGGCTGTCAAAACGCACGGCTACCGGGTACAGGATACCGCTGGTGTCCACGGAGGCCACGGTGCCCACTTCGTTGAACCAATAGGACTCGGGACGCTTGATGCGAACTTTCTGCCCCCTAGTGATGGCCATGGTGCAAAGATGCAAAGCTGAACAGCACTGCCAACCTAACCGCGGTGTTGCCCATCCCCGTCGAGAGTGATGAAATATGTCAGGCTCCCCGTCCGATGGCTGACTCCGGCACTTCCCTCTCCCCCATCGTGGTCAAGGTGGGCACCAGCATCCTGCGGGGAGACGACCAGCGGGACACGGAAACCGTCATTGCCGAATTGGCCAGGGTCCTGAGCCACTGCTGTCAGCAGGGTCGTCCCTTGGTGCTGGTGAGCAGTGGGGCCGTCGGCCTGGGCAGTCGTCGACTGGGGGACACCCAGCGTCCAAGGGAGTTGCTGCAACAGCAGGTGGCGGCAGCCGTGGGCCAGGGGCTGCTCATGGCCTCCTATGACAAGGCCTTTGGCGTCCATGACCAACTGGTGGCCCAGGTGCTGCTGACCCGTGGCGATTTCGTGTCTCGGCAACGCTATCTCAATGCCACCGCCACGCTACGGGGCCTGTTGGCGCGCCGTGTGCTCCCCGTTGTCAACGAAAACGACGCCCTGGCCACCGACGAGCTGCGCTTTGGCGACAACGACACCATGGCCGCACGGGTGGCGGTGGCGGTGGCGGCCGAGCGGCTCATCCTGCTCACGGACGTGGACCGCCTCTATTCGGCTGATCCGAGGCGGGACCTGCAAGCCAGCCCCATCGATGCGGTGCGCAATCGTGCGGAACTGCTGCGCCTTGCTCAAGCGGCGGAACCAGGGGGGCAGTGGGGCACAGGGGGCATGACCACCAAGCTGGAAGCCGCCCGCATTGCCACCGCCAGCGGTATCACGGTGGATCTGGCCGATGGCCGCACCGTTGCCGTTCTGGAAGGCTTGTTGCAAGGGGGCAACGCAGGGACCCGCTTCCAGGCCGACGCCCTCCCCATCCCCATCCGCAAACGCTGGCTGGCCCACGGTGTGTTGCCCCAGGGCAGCCTGCATCTGGACCAGGGGGCCGTGAAGGCCATTGAAGAGCAGGGTGCGTCCCTTTTGGCTGCCGGCATCACTGCCGTGGAGGGTTCCTTTGGACCCCATGAGGCGGTACGTCTCTGTGGACCGGACGGGGAAGAAATGGCGCGGGGCATCAGCCGTCACAGCAGCGAGGTGGTCCACAGGATCCGGGGCCTCTCCCGCAACCAGGTCACCCCCCTGCTGGGGCAGCCCGGCGCCGCCTGTGTGGTTCACCGTGATTCCCTGGTCTTGACCCGCTCCCCCGAGGTGGCCCCTTGATGCGTTTCAGTGAACTGCTCGCTGCCCTGGAAAGCCTCCCGCCGGATGGGGTCCGCTGGCTGGCGGACGATCCGCCCCTGGATGGGGCGGCTGCCCTGGACAAGGCTCGGTCGGGCCAACTCAGCTTTCTGGAGCGCAACAACCCGATGGCGGCAGCCCTGGCCCACTGTGGCGCCAGTGCGGTGTTGCTGCCTGCCGGCGAGGAGTCGCTCCAGCGCCTGGCCCGGCAAAAGGGCATGGCCTGGGCAGCCTCTCCAGAGCCCCGCCTCAGCTTTGCCGAAGCGCTGGATTGCCTGTACCCCCGGCAACGCCCCACCCCTGGCCGCCATCCCCGGGCGGTGGTGGCGCCTGATGCTCAAGTGGCGGACTGTGCATCCCTGGCGGCCGGGGTGGTGGTGGGGCACCGCTGCCACGTGGGGGAGCAGGTTGTTCTTCATCCCGGCGTGGTGCTCTACGACGACGTGTGGATTGGCAAGGGCTGTGAACTCCACGGCAACGTGGTGGTGCATTCCCACAGCCGGTTGGGGCGCAACTGTGTGGTTCAGGCCAATGCGGTGATCGGCGGCGAGGGCTTCGGCTTTGTGCCCACCGGCCATGGCTGGCGCAAAATGCCCCAAACAGGCCACGTGGTGCTGGAGGACGGGGTGGAGGTGGGCTGCTGTAGCACGGTGGACCGCCCCGCCGTTGGAGAAACCCGCCTGGGGGCCGGCACCAAGATCGACAATCTGGTCCAGATTGGCCATGGGGTGGTCACCGGCAAAGATTGTGCCTTTGCGGCCCAGGTGGGCATTGCCGGTGGGGCCGTGGTGGGCCGTGGCGTCATCCTGGCGGGGCAGGTGGGTGTGGGCAACCGGGTCCGCATAGGAGACGGGGTGGTGGCCAGCTCCAAAGCCGGTGTCCATGCCGACGTGCCCCCCGGGGAAGTTGTGAGCGGCTTCCCTGTGATCCCCAACCGGCTCTGGCTCCGGGCCTCGGCCCTGTTTGCGCGCCTGCCGGAGTTGAGTCGTAACCTCAAACGGTTGCAGCAGCAGGTGGAGCGTTCCCGACAGCCATGAACATCACCCTCCTGCCCGGCGACGGCATTGGCCCGGAAATCACGGCGGTGACCAAGGCTCTCCTCCAGGCTGTGGGCAGCCGCCATGGGCTGGATCTCACCATGGAGGAGGCTCCCATGGGAGGCGCCGCCATTGCCGCCTGTGGCGACCCCCTGCCCGAGGACACCTTGCGCCGTTGTCGCGCCGCGGACGCGGTGTTGCTGGCCGCCATCGGCGACCCCCGATACGACCGGAACCCCCGGCAGCAGCGCCCCGAGAGCGGTCTGCTGGGTCTGCGGGCCGGCCTGAACCTGTTCGCCAATCTGCGCCCGGTGAAGGTGATCCCCTCCCTGGTGGGGGCCAGTTCCCTCAAGCCGGAGGTGGTGTCCGGGGTGGATCTGCTGGTGGTGCGGGAACTGACCGGCGGCATCTACTTCGGCCAGCCCAAGGGGCGCATCGGCAGCGGATCCGACGAACGGGCCTTCAACACCATGACCTACGGCGCCATGGAGGTGGATCGCATTGCCGCCATGGCATTCAGGCTGGCCAGCCAGCGCCGCCGCCGCCTCTGCTCCGTCGACAAGGCCAACGTGCTGGACGTGTCCCAACTGTGGCGGGAGCGGGTGGAGCGCATGGCGTCCGCCTACCCCGACGTGACGGTGGAGCACATGTACGTGGACAATGCCGCCATGCAGCTCGTCCGCCAGCCGCGCCGGTTTGACGTGCTGCTGACGGGCAACCTGTTCGGGGACATCCTGAGTGACGAGGCGGCCATGCTCAGCGGCAGCATTGGCCTGCTGCCCTCCGCCTCCCTGGGGGACGGCGGACCGGGACTGTTTGAGCCTGTCCATGGTTCCGCACCCGATATTGCCCGCCAGGATCGGGCCAATCCCCTGGCCATGGTGCTCTCCGCGGCCATGATGCTGCGTTTGGGTCTGGGGCAGGAGGATGCGGCCACCGCCTTGGAAACCGCAGTGGACCGGGTGCTGAAGGCGGGCGTCCGCACGCCGGACATGATGGCCGAGGGCTGTGTTGCCGTGGGCTGTCGTGCCATGGGGGAGCACCTGCTGGCAGCCCTGGAGGAGCCTGGGGAAGACGGGGCTCCACAGCCGGACGTCAACCGGGTCTAGCCAAGCGGCGCCTTGGGGCTACACACTGGTCTCGGCGTTGTCCCCCATCCTTCCCCCATGTCGAAGAAGCATCCCATTGTGGCTGTCACCGGTTCTTCCGGCGCCGGCACCTCCACCGTAAAGCGGGCATTTGAGCACATCTTCCGCCGTGAAGGCATTAACCCCGCGGTAATCGAAGGCGACAGCTACCACCGCTTTGACCGCATGACCATGAAGGTCAAGATGGCGGAAGCCACCGCGGCCAACCACACCTTCTCCCACTTCGGGCCGGAGGCCAACATCTTCAAAAAGCTGGAGGAGACCTTCCTCTCCTATGGGGACACGGGCACGGGCGAGCGCCGCTATTACCTCCACAGCCCGGAAGAGGCGGCTGAGCAGAACCAGCGCCTCGGCACCAACTTGAACCCGGGCGAGTTCACCCCCTGGGAACCCTTCCCCGCCCACACGGATTTGCTCTTCTACGAAGGGCTGCACGGGGGCGTCAAGGGCGACGACTATAACGTGGCTCACCTGGTGGATCTACTCATCGGCGTGGTGCCCATCGTGAACCTGGAGTGGATTCAGAAGATTCACCGGGACAACGCGGAGCGGGGCTACTCGGCCCAGACCATTGTCGAGACCATTCTGCGCCGGATGCCGGATTACATCAATCACATCTGCCCTCAATTTTCTGAAACCCACATCAACTTCCAGCGGGTGCCGACGGTAGACACCTCCAACCCCTTCATCCGTCGCGATATTCCAACACCGGACGAGAGCTTTGTCATTATCCATTTCCGCCGTGGCGTAAAAAAACAGTTTTCCATTGAACCCACCTACCTTCTCCAGATGATCCCGGATTCGTTTATGTCCAGCCCCACGAGTCTGGTGGTGAACGGCGGCAAGATGGGCTTCGCCATGGAGTTGATTCTCACCCCCATTATCCACCGCATGATTGAGGAGAAAAAGATGGCGGCCTAGGGTCCTGGCCATGGGATTCGTGGTGGCGGCCGTGCTGGGCGCCTGTGTGGGCAGCTTCCTCAGCCTGGCGGCCTGGCGTCTGCCACGGGGGGAAAGCCTGACGTGGCCGGCCAGCCACTGCCCAGCCTGTGGTCGAACCCTGGCATGGCGGGACAACCTCCCCCTGCTGGGTTGGCTGTGGTTGCGGGGGCGCTGCCGCACCTGTGGCGCGCCCATCCCCCTGCGGGACTGGCTGACGGAAGGGCTCACCGCCGCCCTCTGGGTGGCAGTGGCGCTGCGGACCCCGCTTGCAGCCAGTGGTGTCGCCGGTGGGCTGCGCCTTCTGGCCGGTCTGCTCTTCATCAGCGGGTTGCTGTTGCTGCTGCTGCTGGACCTGGACGGCTTCTGGTTGCCTGAGCCCCTCTGCCGCTGGGGCTTGATCAGTGGCCTGGCCGCGACGGTGGCGCTGGCTGTGGCAGAGGGCACGAATCCCTTCGCGCCCCTCGTGGACCACGGTCTGGCGGCAGCCCTGGCTCTGCTGGGGTTCGACCTGGTGGGTGGTCTGGGGACGTGGTGGCTGAAGGCGCCGGCCCTGGGTGGGGGAGACGGCAAGCTGGCGGCCCTGCTGGGCGCCTGGCTGGGGGGACGGGGCCTCCTGCTGGCCCTGGCTCTGGCGGTGCTCAGTGGCGGCTTGTTTGGCTTGGTGGGGCGCCTCGCCGGGCGCCTCAAGCCCCGACAACCCTTCCCTTTTGGACCCTTCTTGGCTACCGCCGCTGGTCTGGTGTGGCTCACCCCGGAACTGCTGCATCGGCAGTGGCTGGCCATTTTGTTGCCCTGGTTGAGCACCGTGGGCCTCGCATTTGGCGGCTGAAGCGGTTTGAATAAGGCGTCATCCCGCCACAGCCAAGCGTGTCCCTCCTTGATTGGTTTGCCAGCCGCAAACGGGAAGCCCCTGCCCTGCGCAGCCTTCAGGACAGTGACAGCAGTGACGGCCTCTGGAGCAAGTGCCCAAGCTGCAACGAGGTGAACTACACCAAAGACCTGGTGGCCAATGCCAGTGTTTGCCTGAACTGTGGCTACCACTTCCGCATCGATAGTCGGCAGCGCATTCACTTGCTGGTGGACGAGGGCAGCTTCCAGCCCCTGGATGAGCAACTGCGCCCCACCGACCCCCTCGGTTTCCGGGACAGCAAGGCCTACGTGGATCGTCTGCGCCACTACCAGAAATCCACCGGGCTGAACGATGCCGTGGTGACGGGTCTGGCCCGCCTCCACGACATGCCCCTGGCCCTTGGGGTGATGGAATTCGCCTTCATGGGGGGAAGCATGGGATCCGTGGTGGGGGAAAAGCTCGCCCGGTTGGTGGAAACAGCCACCCAATACCGCTATCCCGTGGTGATTGTGTGCGCCTCCGGTGGGGCGCGGATGCAGGAGGGATTGTTCAGTCTGATGCAGATGGCCAAGGTGTCCGGAGCGTTGCACCGCCATCGCCAGGCCCGGTGCCTCTACATTCCCCTCCTGACCCATCCCACCACCGGTGGCGTCACCGCCAGCTTTGCCATGCTGGGGGATCTGAACCTGGCGGAGCCCAAGGCCACCATCGGCTTTGCCGGTCGGCGGGTGGTGGAGGAAACCCTTCGAGAAAAGCTCCCCGCTGACTTCCAGACGGCGGAATACCTGCAAGACCACGGTTTTGTGGACTGCATCGTGGAGCGGACCCGCCACCGGAGCGTCCTGGCCGATCTGTTCCGAATCCACGGGGTGTCGCCCGCCGCCGCTGATGCTGCCACTGACGCCCCCACCGAACCTGCCGCCCCCGCACCGGATCAGGACCCGGAACTCCTCGGCGCCCCCTCCTGAGACGGGGGACAGGAGCGGCCCTGCGGCTTCAGCAGGCGGGCCGGATCCACCCCCAGTTCCACGGCAACGGTGCTGTTGTGGGCAACGGCCTCCGCCAGGACCGGCGCCAGGACCGGCGCCAGGGCAAATCCCCCCCGAAAGCCCCCAAACAGCCAGAGATTCTCGGTGCCGGGACAACCACCAACCCACGGCCGGCCGTCAGGGCTGTAGCTGACGGGGCAGTGGCGCACCGTCGCCTGTTGCCGCCGGGCCGCTGCCGCCAACCCGGGCGCCAATTCCGCCAAGGCCTGCCGGAGACGGGCCTCCGCCACGGCCGGCTGCCATGGTCCCGTCAGTGTCGGCGCGGCGGGGCCGTCTTCAGCACCAGAAAGCCTGCTCTGGTGCTGAAGACATGTGGCCTGGCCAAACACCACGCCCCCATGCCACGGCGCCAGGCCGGGATCCACCACCAGGTCTGCCCGGCCCTGGCGCTCCATCCGCTCCCGCCCCCCCAGCAGGGGCATCAGGACCACCTCGGGACACGGCTGTGGTTGTCGCAGGGGCAGCACACTGGCCCAACTGTAGGGGAACCACTTGTCTGCCCCCGCCAGGGGCAACAGGCTGGCCATGGCGGCCCCCGTGGCCAGCACCACGCCGTCACACCGCACCACGGCGCCGTCGGCAAGGCGGGCGCCGGTGCAGCGCCCATGGCGCACCAGCAACCGGGCCACTGCCCCCGGTAAGCACCGCACCCCCTGGGACTGCAACACCCTGACCATGGCGTGGCGATAGTGGTGGCTGTCAATGCGTCCATAGGGCAGACCGATGGCCCCGGCACAGGTCAACCCCAGGGGTTGCAGGTCCTCCTGGCGGAAGGCCGAACGTTCCCGGCGCTCCGGCGTGATCCCTGGCGGAAGGCTGGCCATGAGCGCCGTCACGGCAGTCTCTACCCCAGCGTGGTCATCGGCGTCGTCAGCCGCAGACCAGTGGAGCAGCAGGGTGGCTGGCCGCAGGCCCAGATCCCCGTGCCGCTCCTGCAACTGCCGCCAGCACACCAGTCCCTGGCCTGCCAGGGTCCTTCCATCATTCCCCACGCCCATCCACCAGGGAATGCCGCCGTAGCTGTAACGGGTGGCGGCGGGTATGGCTTGCGGGTGGGCCGCCCCTGTCAGCAGGGTCACGGCAATCTGATGCCGACTGAGGGCCAGGGCCGCCAAGGTGCCGCAGAGCCCACCCCCAACCACGAGGATGTCCATGGCCCCATTGTGGCAAGGTTGAAGTCTTCCCTGTTGTCCCACCACCGCCATGGCCAATCAACTGCTCACGGATCGCACGGCCCTGGTGACGGGCGCCAGCCGTGGCATTGGCCGGGCCGTGGCCGTGGCGTTGGCTGATGCCGGGGCGGAGGTGGTGGTCAACTATGCCCGTTCCCCCGAGGCCGCCGCCGAAGTGGTGGCCGCCATCGAGGAGGGGGGTGGCCGCGCCTATGCCCTGCAAGCGGACGTGAGCAAGGAGGCGGAAGCAGACGGTTTGATCAAGGCGGCGCTGGAACGCAGCGGCAGCCTTGACGTGCTGGTGAACAATGCGGGGATCATCCGTGACGGGTTGTTGATGCGCATGAAAACAGCGGATTGGCAGGCGGTGATGGACCTGAACCTGTCCGGCGTCTTCTATTGCACCCGTGCGGCGGCGCGACCCATGCTCAAACAAAAACGGGGCCGCATCGTGAACATCACCTCCGTGGTGGGGCTGATGGGCAATCCGGGACAGGCCAACTACGCCGCAGCCAAGGCCGGTGTCGTTGGTCTGACCCGCACCAGTGCCAAGGAGTTGGCCAGCCGCGGCATCACGGTCAATGCCGTGGCCCCCGGCTTCATCGCCACGGACATGACCAAGGGACTGGAAAACGATGCCCTGCTCAAGGCCATCCCCATGGGGTGCTTGGGACAACCCGAGCACGTGGCCGGGGCAGTCCGCTTCCTTACCGCCGATCCCGCTGCCGCCTACATCACCGGCCAGGTGTTGCAAGTGGATGGCGGCATCTATTGAGCATCAATCGAGCCCGTTCTTCCCTCATTCCCACTCGATGGTGCCGGGTGGCTTGCTGGTGACGTCGTACACAACCCGGTTGATGCCCTTCACTTCGTTAACGATGCGATTGGAGATGCGCTCAAGTAGCTCATGGGGAAGGCGGGACCAGTCGGCAGTCATGCCGTCCTGGCTGCTGACGCAGCGCACCACAACGGGATAGGCATAGGTGCGCTGATCCCCCATCACCCCCACGGATTGCACCGGTAGCAGCACCGCCAACGCCTGCCAGATGTCGTGATACAGGCCAGCCGCCTTGATCTCTTCCCGGAGAATCATGTCTGCATCCCGCAGCATCTCCAGCTTGTCTTCGCTCACCTCTCCCAGAATGCGAATGGCCAGACCAGGCCCTGGGAAGGGGTGGCGCCCCACAATCTCCTCCGGCAGCCCCAATCTGCGGCCCAGCTTGCGCACCTCGTCTTTGAACAGGCGCCGCAGGGGCTCCACCAACTGGAAGCGCAGGTCTTCTGGTAGTCCACCCACGTTGTGGTGGCTCTTGATCTTCACCGCCACACGTTTCCCGGTTTTGGGATCCACGTTGGTGCCGGCAGATTCAATCACGTCTGGATATAACGTGCCTTGGGCCAGATAATCAAAGGGGCCAAGACGTTTACTTTCCTGTTCAAAGACACGAATAAACTCCTCGCCAATGGCCTTGCGTTTTTCTTCCGGGTCTGTCACGCCTTTGAGTCGTTTGAGGAAACGCTCCCGTGCCTGGATGTGATGCACGTCGATATGAAACCGTTCCCGGAAGAAATTCATGAGGAACTCCGTTTCCCCCTTGCGCATGAAGCCCTGATCAATAAACACACAGGTGAGCTGCGCACCAATGGCCTTGTTGAGCAAAAAGGCCAGGGTGGAAGAATCCACGCCACCGGAGAGGGCCAGCAGCACACGACTCTGCCCCACCATGGCCCGCACGTCGGCAACGGCCTCCTCCTCAAACGTCGCGGTGTTCCAGTTGGGGCTGCACCCGCAAACATGGAAGACAAAGTTGCGGATCAACTCCATGCCGCAGGTGGAATGCACCACCTCCGGGTGAAACTGCACCCCGTACAAACGGCGTTGGGCATCGGCGACGGCCGCCAGGGGTGTGTTGTCCGTGTGGGCCAGAGGGGTGAACCCCTCCGGGAGACGGCTGACCCCGTCCCCGTGGCTCATCCACATGGTGGAGCCGTGGTCCACGTTGGTGAGCAGGCCCGTGGGGTCGTCCACCCAAAGCCGGGCACGGCCGTATTCCCCCCGCTGCGACGACTCCACCTCCCCACCCAGTTGTTGCACCATCAACTGCATCCCGTAGCACACCCCCAACACCGGGATGCCCAGGTCCCAAAGGCCAGGATCACACCGGGGCGCTCCTTCCCCGTAGGTGGAGTTGGGACCACCGCTGAGGATGATCCCGCGGGGCTGCAACTGCCGCAATTCCGTGGTGCTGGTCCCGTGGCCCAGCACCACGGAAAACACCTCCGTCTCGCGGATGCGGCGGGCAATGAGTTCGGCGTACTGGGAGCCGAAGTCCAGAATCACGATGGTGGGGTGCCGCGCCAAGTCCCGCTGCAATTCACCGTTGGGATCCGTCACCGTGGGTGGGTGTGCCAGGGCAGGGGACGATGACGCCATGGGAGCGGAAACGGACTGTGGCCAGCTTAGGTCGGGAACCGTCATCTGAGCATGTGGTCTTCTGCTGGTGGAGGAGGGCCATCGGAAATTGTCCGGCCTGGTGGCCGGCTGTCTGGGGTTCAAGGTTCTTCAGGTTTTGTTTGATTAGCCAAGATTTTCTTTATCTCTACTCGATCTTATCTTTTATCTCTTCCACGTCTTCCTTGATCTCTTCTACCTCCGTTTTTATGTCTGCAACTTTTTCATCAATTTCACTCAAAAGATCATTTTCTTTGTTTTGAAGCTTAATATCAATGTCATTGATCTTTGCACTTACAGCAAATTTAAGTGCGAGAATGTTTGCTCCTATAAATAATGTCAGTACGATAGGTCCTTGCGGTGATGGTCTTGGTGATGTGGTATCTTTAATTTCTATCTCAATTTCTTTTGATTGATTATTATCATAGCCTCCTCCGAAAGGATCAAGAGAAACGATTGTCCATCGATCATCTTGATCCTTTTGATTTTCGTTTACAAAAACCATGACTGATTGAGGAATGTTCCAATTTACAACAGAAAAAACCAAAAAATGAGAATTAATAATGAAAGAATCATTATTGAAATGGGAAAAATTATTCGCTAAAGCCTGGAAAGTGCGTCTTGTTTGATCTATGTAATTTAAGCTTATCGGGAAGAATTGTGAGAAACCGGCTTTCAGGTTTTGTAGTTGCTCCGTTGTGACATTTTCCCAGTCTTCCTTTGTAAAGTAGAAGGGCTTAACAAAGTAGTCGGAGTCAAGGAAGACTTGTTCAGAATCTTCATCTTTATTTTTGGCGACAGAAACTTTTATCACTATAGGCTCTGTTGGTTCAGTGTCTAGCTTCACTGAGAAGGAACCTGCTCCTCCTTCCGTCACGATTAATTCAGGACTATTCAATGTTAATCCGCGAGTATCATCATTAGCTATCACCAGATCTAAGACAACTGGTTCAGTGTAGCCATCTCCAGAAGGATCAAAACAGATATTTATTTTCTCGTTTTCCTTATCAATGTTATTATCTAATAGAAACGTAACTGCTTGAGGAGTTTGCCAACTATCCTCAGTGAAAGTTAAAGAATTAGGAGTGATAAAGATTTCTTGAGACTTTTCAAGATCAATTTCTTGTTTTTGATTGTCTTTTAATAAGATGTTTGGTAAGATGTTTACTTTTACAGGACTTGTTGGTTGTCTGTTTAAATTTACATAGAAAACAAGTGTTTTCCCTTCTGATATGTTTAATGGATCATCATCTTTGATCAAACTTCCTGCATAGCCACTGAACAAGTCTTTAATCTCAGGCTTTCGTATTTTTAGTATCTTTAATTCCTTGTCTTCTTTGTCTTGGTCTGAATCCGAGGCTTGGGTAAGAAGACCCATGTCAGAGCAATGGGTCAAGTCATATGAGCTGATGCCGCATTGTGGCGAAGGTTGCCAGGCCTTGCTGGACTTTGCAACGGCTGGAGGGGGAGGGAGGAGCAACAGGAAGCTGAACAAAGCGGGTGTGGCCAGTAGTGGCAAAGAGTGCAACATTGGCAGGGGGGCAAGAAACGGTGAACAGTAGTCCTTTCCGATTTCAATCACATACCATAATCTACATTTATCCTTTCATTTGTTTATCAATCAATTGTTTTTGCTGATCGATTAAATCCATTTGCTTCTTAACCAAAGAAGCATCCTTCATGTGAAGACCAGGATTACTGCCCAAGCGCCTGCTAAGTTTCTGAAGAGATGTCTCGGACTCCTGAAGAAGCTGTGCAGATTTTCTGATATCGTTAGAAATAGAATTAGAGACAGAGATGACAAGGAAACTGCCCACAACGCCACCTAAAACGCCACCTATTGCTCCTGGACCCCAGCGCTCTGGATTCAATGGATTGTCTCCGAAACGGCCATTCTGAGCAAGACTCTCACTAGATAGAAGAACTAACACTGCTATTAATGTACTGGTCGAGATGACTGTCATTGCGAGAGCCAATGCTCGGGGAACAGGAACACCAGATTGTGTCGTCATGGGAGTTGGTGAGCGAAGGTGAACAGGAGAGGGAGAGGTGAAGTCTGAGGGAGCGCCCCAGCGCCAATCGGGAGGCACAATCCGGCTGGCGCTGAGCCCCGCACCAATCAGAGATCGGTACGAAGCTGAAGGAAGAGGCGGTTGTCGTTGTTGCCGGAGGAGCGTTGCCTGTGGCTGGCGCTCAGGTCCAGATCCAGGCTGTTGTCCAGTGCATAACGGAAGCCGGCGCCGTAGAGGGTGCTGGTGTCGCTCATGTCCAGTTGGGTGTAGGGGGTGAGGAGAGCGTTACCCTTGCGGAAGCCGTAGGCCGCCTCGGCATGGAAGCGGGCCGTCAAGGGCGTCGCGCCCAGGGCCAGATCCGTCAAGTCGCTGTAGCGATCCCAGGCATCCAGACCCTCCAGCCCCGCAAGGGAGGCGTTGGCCTGGCCGAAGGAGGGTTGCAGGGCAAGGGAAAGGCCTTCCCCTTGCTGGCCGGGCAACAGGGAGAGGCCGCCGCTAATGCCCCATTCGCTGCGATCACCCCCAAACAGCAACACCCGTGCAGTGGTGGAGCCGCTCAAGCGGCCCTGGGCGGGAAGCCAGTTGAGGTTGCCGCTCAATTCCGTGGCGCTGGGGTCGGTATTGCTGAGCAGCAAGGCCAGGTTGGCGGAAGACCGCAACCGCCCCGCCTCAAGGGCAAGATCACGGGACAACTCTGCAGCAAGGCGGCCCTGCTGCACTTTGGTGTCCAGGAAAGACGCAGTAGAGCCCCCCAGCTTCAGATGAAAGGCGCTGGCCTCGGATTGCCAGACACGCAGGTTAGCGCCCGCCGCAACGCTGAAAAGATCGCCGCTATCTGTGGTGGTGGAGCCTTCCACAAAGTCGAAACGGTCGTCGGCAATGGCGTCGATGGTGGTTTCTGCTTCCCCGCGGCCGTAGCTGATGCTGGCCTGGAGGGTGAGATGTTCCGTGGCGTCCCAGGCAACGGTGGGGGATACGGTGAACAGCCGCAGGGCATAGTCCCCTTCGGTGTCGATCTCCCTGTCTTCAAAATCCACGTCGGCGCGGGTGAAGGCCAACTGCACGCCGGTCACCAGGGGCGCTTCAGGATTGGGCAGCACGTCCAGACCCAAACGGTAGGTGGTGCTGCTGCCGTCTACGTGAAAATCGGTGGCGCTGTCGCTGAAGCGGGAGAAGTCCACGTTGCCCTTGAAAAGAGCGTTAAAGCGGGGCGACGGGTCTCCCTCCTGGGAAGAGGTGCGGGACAGTCTGAGGGGGACGGTGAACTCCTGACCGGAGAAAGCCTGCTCCCAGGCGAGGGAGCCGTTTTCCAGCGCCGCGTGGTGGATGTACAGGTTCTCCGCCAGCCGCTTGAACTGTTCCCCGCTGTCGTAGTCGTAGGAGGTGAGGTCCTGGTAAATGGTGTAAATGTCGTAGGCGGTCATGGCTGCTCCCAGAACGGGAACCGCACGGGCCGCACCCTTCAAAGCTGTTTTTAAGACCTGGCGGGCGGCTTGTTCCGAAGCCCTTTCCAGAATCCTCTCCGTCGCCTTTTCCACTGCTTCCTCAGCGGCATAATCGGCGGTATTATCCAAAAGGTCGTCCAGGAAGGAGTTTTCATCTTCAGGCTGGTTCTCCGGTTCCTCCGGCTGGTTCTCCGGTTCTTCTGGTTGCGTCTCCGGTTCCTCCGGCTGGTTCCCAGGCCTGGAACTCTCGGGCCTGTTACTCGACACCACAACGGTGAAAGACATGCTGACACTGTCCTCCCCGTCACTGGCGGTCACCGTGACGGTGGCGGTTCCCGTGCCTGCTCCTACCACGGCGTTGTACGTCAGTCTGGAGCCATCAACCACTGCCCTCACCAGGCCGGGATTGCTGCTGCTCGCGCTGTAAGTGAGCGCGTCCCCGTCGGGATCGCGGAAATCGTTGCTTAGATCGCTATCAGTAAAACCCCAGGCAAGGCGATCAGTCGGGTCGATGCCGGCTCTAGGGAAAGTTATGTCTCTATGTCGACGGACGACCTCGGGTGGGGTGTTTTCTTCCTCTTCTGGCGCTTCCGGCTCCTCCTCTGGTTCTTCAGTTGTTCGGTCGACGAATTTGCCAGTATGGAAATGGCAGTCTCCGCGGCCATATTGCTGGCTTTCTAGATAGAGATAAAGGATCTCACCAGTATCCGTTACGTCCCGCCCAAACCATGTATTACGATAGGCTGGTAGAATATCATCTTCCGTGCAAGTATGCCTATAGTCAAATGGGGGTCGTACATGGCCCAGAGCCGGACTGCCCAAGCCTCCTGAAGATAAAACCGCCAACGCCGCCAGCGATGCAGCAGCGGGCCATCCGGACAGGAGAGGAGTCAGGGAGTTTGCGCCTGGATCCGCTTGGGGAAGCAACTGACGTGGGCTTGTTTTACCCGAGACGTTTGCGCCGTCCCGTGGGCAAGACCTGCATCCGGGAGAACCTGGAGAAGAGAGGCCCAGTCCCGACAAATTGTTGCGAAGTTTTATTACAAGATTTTTATCATTCGCACCAGGCTTGATGAAGTTAGCTAGCCTGGTGTGCCGGTGTGCCGGTGTGCCGGTGTGCCGGTGTGGGCCTTGAGAACTGGGGGACAGCTCTTTGAGTCATACGAGGGAACGCTACAAACATTGGCAACATTGATATTTGAGCAGGTAACCGCGCTTTTATCAAGCCTCCTGCGGCCCAGGTGCAAGCTGGGCAATCAATCTTCACGTAACGGCAATGGACCAATCCGCTGGGCGCTCCTCGACCGTCCCCCCATGGCGTTGAACCAGCGTTGAAGCTCACGGTGTTTCAACCGTCTTGGACAATCCCAACGTCAGGGCGGCGGAGAGGTGGCCCTTGATAAACGCCACCTCTCCACGCACTTCCTTGAGTTCGCTGCTGACCTGGTCGATGCGACCGCCCAGTTCGTCACGAACACTCTTGACCTCACCACTGACCCGGTCAATGCGACCGCTCAACTCGTCGCGCACCTGGTCAATGCGGCCATTCAGTTCGTCACGCACCTGGTCGATACGACCGCCCAGTTCGTCACGCGCCTGGTCGATGCGGCCATTCAGTTCGTCGCGCACCTGGTCAATACGACCGTTGAGCTCGTCACGCACCTGGTCGATGCGGCCGCTGAGCCGTTCTTCCACCCGCTCAATGCGGCCGCCCAGGTCTTTGACCTCCCCATAGACACCTCGAATCTGATCTCTCACCTGGCCGGACAGGCGGATCTGGAGGCCCATCAGGGCAACTCCCATGCCAAAGACGGAAAACAAAACGCTGAAGGGCATGACCATGGTCGACGTGAACTCACACTAAGGCAGGATTCCCACAAGGTCGGGTGGTTGCACCATGTTGAGCAAACACCGGCCGTGGGGGCCGGTGCCCCGCACCTGACGGTGGCCGTCAAAGACCACAACCCCCACCTCCGGCACGTGCTCCCCATGGCGGGCCACGTAGGCCCGGGCCTGCTGTTCCACTTCCGCCAGGAGGCGCGCCTCAAGGCGGCTGGACAGGCCCGGATCGTGGTGGCGAAGCTGGTTCAGGGCGGCCTCCACGGTGGGCGCCCTGTACAACTGCTCCAGCTTCGAACCCGTAACACCTTCCAAAGCGGCGAAGGCGGTGAGCACGGCAGCGCGGCCATCGGCCACGTGGTGGTGGGTGTGGAAGATGCCGCCGGCCAGCTTCAGCAGTTTGCCGTGGTACCCCCAGAGCAACACCTGGTGGCACCGCCGCTCCGCCGCCTCCACCAACAGGGGACCGATCCAGTTGCCCACCTTCACCATGGCCGCCTCGGGCAGGCCATGGCGGCGGGCCAGATCCCAGCCGTTGGCGCCCAGCACCAGCACCACGGGATCATGGGGGCGCGCTTCCACAACGTTGGCCAGCCGTTGCCGGGCGGCGGCCAACTGGTCCGGGGCTGCCGACGGCTGCACCCGGGCGCCCATGCCCAACAGGGCCAGGCCATCCACCACCCCGAAGGCCCGGTTGCTGGTGCGCTCCGCCAGGCGGGCGCCGGTGGGGAAAACGAGGGTGAGGCGCACGGCTGCCTGGCCGGGCACCAGGGGCTCCAGGTTCCGGTGCAGGAGGTCCAGGGCAAAGTTGGAGGCGCAGATCCTGCCGCTCTCGGTGTGAACACCGACGCCCGCCCCAGGCAGCAGTTGCAGGGCAGGATGACCACGCTCACGGGGCAGCCGTTCCGCCAGCACCCAGATGGGCAGGTCCCGGGTCAGGTCCAGGTGGTCGCCGGGCTGGCAGCGCCCCATGGCCAAGGCGGTGTCCGCTCCCAGTGGCGCGGCCTGCTGCACCGGCAGCCCGTGGGGGCCGCTTTCCTGGGGCAACTGCACGGACACCGGGGACACAAACGGTTCACCCCGCAGGCAGCGGAGGGCCGCCATGGCCACGGCGGTCACCCACACCGGCAGGCTATAGCCCTTGACGATTTCGGAGGCGTTGGACACTGGGGGCGCTGTTGCGAATAACGGGTTGAGAGCAATCCCAATGGCGGCGGGAAGTCGGTTCCTATAGTGATTGGCTGTTCCCGTCCTGTCTGCCGCCGCCATGGAGGACAAGCTCACCCTGATGATTCCCGGCCCCACGCCGGTTCCGGAACGGGTGCTGCAGGTCATGGCCCGTCACCCCATCGGCCACCGCAGCGGCGCCTTCAGCGCCACCCTGGAGCGGGTGCAACAGCAATTGCAGTGGCTCCACCAGACCCGCAATGCCGTCCTGCTGCTCACCGGCAGTGGCACCGCTGCCATGGAAGCGGGCATCATCAACACCCTCAGCCGTGGGGATCGGGTGCTCTGCGGCGACAACGGCAAGTTCGGGGAGCGTTGGGTGAAGCTGGCGCGGGCCTACGGCCTGCAGGTGGAGGTGGTTCAGGTGCCATGGGGTCAGCCCCTGGATCCGTCCGCCTTTGCCGCTGCCCTGGAGGCGGATGTGGACAAAACCATCCGGGCCGTCATCCTCACCCACTCGGAAACCTCCACCGGAGTGCTCAACGACTTGCAGTCCATTGCCGCCCACGTGAAGGCCCACGGGGAGGCCCTCACCATCGTGGACTGTGTCACCAGCCTGGGGGCCACGGCGGTGCCCATGGACAGTTGGGGGTTGGACGTGGTGGCCTCCGGCTCCCAGAAGGGCTACATGATGCCCCCCGGCCTGTCCTTCGTCAGCCTGTCCACCCGGGCCTGGCAAGCTTACGAACGCTCCGACCTGCCCAAGTTCTACCTGGATTTGGGCCGCTACCGCAAGGCCGCCGCCGGCAACAGCACCCCCTTCACCCCAGCCGTGAACCTGGTGTTTGCCCTGGAGGCCGCCCTGACCATGTTGGAGCGGGAAGGGTTGGAGGCGGTCTTTGCCCGCCATGACCGCCACCGGGCCGCCACCCAGGCCGGCGTCAAAGCCATGGGCCTGAAACTGCTGGCCAAGGAAGGGCATGGCAGCCCCGCCATCACCGCCGTGATCCCCGGTGGTGATGCCGAACGCATCCGCCAGCACATGAAGAAGCGCTTTGATATCCTTCTAGCAGGGGGTCAGGATCACCTGAAGGGCCAGATTGTCCGCATGGGCCATCTGGGTTTTGTCTGTGATCGGGACGTTCTCACCGCCGTTGCCGCGCTTGAAGCGGTGCTCATGGAGTTGGGGGAGGGCCACATCAAGCCCGGCGCCGGTGTTGCCGCCGCCGCTGCTAAACTCTGGCCTTAGGCCATAGGTGCGGGTGTAATTCAGTGGTAGAATGTCAGCTTCCCAAGCTGAACGTCGCCGGTTCGAGTCCGGTCACCCGCTTTTGAGGACGACTGTCTAATAATTTCAGGTCTTTTTGATAAGTAGAGTCTTTCCTGATCGGAAGCACTACCCCAGCCAATCCTGCAGCGCCAAGGTCTGGGCCATGAGCCGTTGCTGGGCCATGGGCAGTTGCAACCGTTGAGCCACGGCCAGGGGGTCGGCGGCGCCCATCAACAGGGCCGGCAGCAGGGGCACCTTCCAGCGGCCCGCCCAATGCAGTCGGCGGCGCCATGTGGCGTCCTGCTGCAGGGTTCCCGACCAATCCACCAAGTCCAGGGCGCCCCAGCGTTGCAGGAGGGTGAGGCCATGGCGCCATGGCTCCTGCTGGAGCAGCAAGGCCAGCTCCATACCCAGGCGACTCCCCAGGGCTGGCGGACAGGGGGACTCCCGTCGCCATGGCCAGAGGGCCATGGTGTCCTGAAGTTGGCGGCGCGCTTCAGGAGCCAGGTCCATGTGGAGACGGGCGCCGTAGCGGGCGGCGCGAATCACCCGGGTGGGGTCGTCATGGAGACTGGCGCCATGGAGAAAGCGCAGCAGGCCCTGCTTCAGGTCCTGTTGGCCGCCGTGGGGATCCAGCAGTGGGCCGTGGGGCCATGGCAGGGCCATGGCATTGATGGACACGTCCCGGCGGCGCAGGTCCACCAGGACCGCATCGGGCGCCGCTGTGAGCGTTACACGGGGATTCTCCCCAGGTGCGGGGTAGTGCTCGGTGCGGGCCATGGCCACGTCAACGGTCAGCAGCTTCCGGTCCGCGGGATGGGGCGGTTGCCGGGCCTGGGCAGGTTCTAGCGTCAGGTGGGCTGTGCCGAAGTCTCCATGCACCTGGGCACTGAGAGACCACCCCACTGCCGACAGTGCCGTCTCCCAGCGGGGCACCAGTTGAGGCAAGGTCAGTTCCGGCGCCCGGGGATCCGGCGCCAGCAGCAGATCCACGTCCATGGGCTGAACCCTGCCGCCTTGGCCGCCGGCCCCTGCGCGGTGACGGTGGAGCCGTTGATCCCGCACCACCCCCCCCACCAGCCACACCCCCAGGGGCTGGGCAGCGAGGCTGGCCAGGAGCGCGGTCAAGGCCTGGCTGGTCTGCCGGCCCAGCAGGTGTTGAAGCTCAGGGGCCAGGTTCGGGGGGCGGCCGGTGGTGTCTGCCACGCCTCAGCCAGCGGTGCTGATGCGGCGGATGGGAGCCAGGCGGGGATCCAGCACCTTGGGGGACTGCCTGCCGAATTTCACCGCCAGGAAGAGCTTGGTCCCTGCGCCGAAGCAATGGGTCACCTGTCCCTGCCCGAAGTGCTCGTGCTCCAGCACGTCTCCGGCGCGCCAGGCGGTCCGGGTGGCGGCGGTGTCACGGGATTCCGGTGTGCCCGCGGGGCGATCACTGCGCAGCAGCTTGTCCGGGTACACTTGGCGGCGCAGGGCCACGCCACTGCTGCGGGGACGTTGAATCTCCACCAACTGCTCCGGCAGTTCCTCCAGGAAACAGGAAGGCGGGGCGGGTTCCCGTCCCCCACCCCAGAGCCGACGCATCCGGGCATGGAAGAGGTGCAGCTCGTCCTTGGCCCGGGTGAGCCCCACGTAGCAAAGGCGGCGTTCCTCCTCCATGGCGGCTGGATCCTCCATGGCCCGGTGATTGGGAAACAATCCCTGCTCAAGACCCACCAGGGCCACGAAGGGAAACTCCAGCCCTTTGCTGGCGTGAAAGGTCATCAGCACCACCTGATCCGTCTTCAGATCCCTTTTGTCCTTGTCCGTGTCCTCGCTGGCGAGGGCGGCGGAGGTGAGGAAATCCCGGAGGTCGGGTGTATCGGTTTCCGCCTGGTATTGCAGTGCTGCATTCACCAATTCCCCCAGGTTACGGAGACGCTCCTCCGCCTCGTCGGTGCCCTCCGCCTTTAGTTGGGCCATGAGGCCGCTGTCTTCAATCACCCGTTGCATCACTTCCGCTGGGGGCATGTGCTCCACCTCCTGCTGCAAAGTGTTGATCAACGTGGCAAATTGCGCCACGGACCTGGCGGAACGCCCCGCCAGGCTCTGCACAGACTCCGGCTCGGAGATGATCTCCCAGAGGGGAACCCCAAGCTGGGTGGCGGCATCCGTCAGGCGCTGGAGGGTGGTTTTGCCGATCCCGCGGCGGGGAACGTTGATGACCCGCAACAGACTCACGTTATCGGCGGGATTGAGCACGAGGCGCAGATAGGCCAGGGCGTCCTTGATTTCCCGGCGGTCATAGAAGCGCAGGCCACCAACAACGGTGTAGGGCACCGAGGCGCGCACCAGGGCCTCCTCCAAAACCCGGGACTGGGCATTGACCCGATAGAGGACAGCCATGTCCCCCCACTGCAGGCCGGGATTCCTCCGTCTGGCCGCCACCATGGTTTGCACCAGGGCATCCGCCTCGGCCAACTCGTCGTCACAACAACTGAGCTGGATGGGGCGGCCCCGGTCCCGGGTGGGGTGGAGCACCTTGTCGATGCGCTCGTGATTGTGGGCAATCAACCCGTTGGCGGCCTCCAGGATGGTGGCGGTGGAGCGGTAGTTCTTCTCCAACTTCACCATGGTGCGGGTGTGTTCATCCCCCTGCCCGTCCCCGAAATCCCTCTGGAAGTCCATCAAGATGGTGAAATCCGCCGCCCGAAAGCTGTAAATGCTCTGATCGGCGTCCCCGACAACAAAAAGGGACCGGTCTTGCCATGGCCCGTAGGTGTGGGGATCGGCGCCGTTGGTGGCCAGTAGCCGCAAGAGTTCGTATTGGGTGCGGTTGGTGTCTTGATATTCATCCACCAGCAGATGCTGGAACCGTTGGTGCCAACGCTGCCGCACCTGGCTGTCGTCCCTCAGCAACTGCACGGGGATCAGCAGTAGATCGTCAAAGTCCAGGGCGTTGTTGGCGGCCAGGGCGCGGCGATAGCAACGGTAGACCTCGGTCATTTTCCTGCCCCGGTGGCCCTGGTGGGCTGCGGCATAGGCATCGGGCAGGAGGCCGTTGTTCTTGGCCCTGCTGATGGCCCAGCGCACCTGCTTGGGATCAAAGGAGCGGGGGTCCAGGTTCATCTCCTGGGTGACCACTTCCTTCAACAGGCTGCGCACGTCCTGCTCGTCGTAGATGGTGAACTGCCGGGTCCAGGCGAAGCCCTCCGGGTCCCGGTAGTTGTCCATTTCCAGGCGCAGGAGCCGGGCGAAGAGGGCATGGAAAGTGCCAATCCAGAGGGATTTGGTCACTTCGTGGTAGATGCGGCTGCGCAGTTGCCGTTGTTGCGGCTCCGGCAGGGTGCTCCATGGCTGACCATGGCTGTCCAGGGCCTGCTGCTGGGCCAGCAGCAGTTCCAGGCGCTCCTTCATCTCCCGTGCCGCCTTGTTGGTGAAGGTGACCGCCAGGATCGCCTCCGGGTCCACCCCATGGCGACCCAGCAGGTGGGCAATGCGGTGGGTGAGCACCCGGGTTTTGCCGCTGCCGGCACCCGCCACCACCAGCAGAGGACCGCAGTGGTGGGCCGTGGCCTGCTGTTGGCTGCTGTTGAGATGATCCAGGATGGTCATCCTGTTCCTGGGGATGTTGACAGTATGGGGTCCTGGGGCTCAGCGCCAGCGCCGTAGCCAGCGTTTGCAGCGGACGGCCAGGGGCCAGGGATTGGGGGTGGAGCGTAGGGGTTGATCCCCGGCTGCGAGGCGGTCCCAATGGGCGTTCACCTCTTGCAGCACCTGTCCAAGCTGGTGGTGCTGGTGGTTGCCCCGCGGTGCCGAGGCTGGAGCGGCGGCGGGAGTGGGTGGCGTCTCCATGCGGCAGACGGACCAGATGCGCTCCACGTCCGTCGCCAGTGTGCCCGCACCAATCTGGAAGCAGTTGACCCCAGGGGTGAAATGGTCCGCCAAGGCGTGGTTCAAGCTGGAGAACACCACACAGCCACAGGCCAGTGCCTCCAGGGGGGGCAGGCCGAAGCCCTCGCTCACCCCGGCCCGGTTCCAGTGGTCGGCGGAGTCGTAGAGGTAGACCTTGCTGCGGTTGAACAGGCCCTCCAGGCGGTCCACCCAGCCCTCTTGCACATGGACCCGCAATCCCCGCGCCCGCAGGGCCGGCACCAGGGTGTGGAGCACGTAGGCGCTGGTCTTGCGGCGCTGCACCAGCACATCCAGATCCCGGGCGACGCCACGATTGCAAAAGGCTGGGCCCAGGGCATTGGGGAGCAGGAACAGGGGATTGTGCGGCGCCTGTGCTCCCCAGTAGGCCATGGTGTGGCGACTCACCGCCAGCACGGGCACGCCCGGCGGCAACTGAAAGCCGTAGCCGCTGCTGTGGGCGTGATAGGCAACGGCGCGACCCCGCAGACGCCCCAGCAACCGGGGCACGTGAAAACCCCAGCTCACCAGCCAAAGGGAAGCCTGCCGCTGGATGCTGGCCGGTTCCTGTCGCAGCAGGTCGTCCAGAAAGGGGGCATCCCCCTGTCGCTGCCCATAGGTAACAACCTGGGTGGTTACCAGTGTCCGGGCGGTGGCCGCCAACTGCAACTCCACCGCCAGGCCACCGCACTGGAACCGCGGCCCCGTGCCGGGCAGGAGCACCTTGAGGGGGCGTAGGGGCGCATCCCGCAAGGTGCGGACCCTCAAGCCGCCGTGGCGGTGGCCCCTCCTTCCGTGCTGCCGGCCCGCTGGCGGCGGGTGAGGAAGCCGAAGAGGGTCTTGCCGATGGCCAGAACCAAATTGCCTTCCAACTCCTTGAACACGTGCATGTTGAGGCCGAAGGCATGGTTGGCCTCCTCCACGATGCGCTCTGCCGTGGCCTGGTCAATGGGCAGGCTGTCCATCCTGGCCCGATACATGACCTTGAACGCCTTCTCGTCGGCAATGGCGTCGAAGTTGTAGAAGTTGACCCCGTCCCGGTCCCCCAGGTTCAGGGCCTTCTGGGCGATGGTCTTGAGAATCTGCCCACCGGAGAGATCCCCCATGTAGCGGGTGTAGGCATGGGCCACCAGCAGTTCCGGCTCCTGGGAGGCCACCTGATGGATGCGCTCTACATAGGTCTTGGCCGATCCCGAGGGCTGCACCTGGCTGGCCCAAGTGTCGCCGTAGTAGTAGGTCAGATCCTTGGCCAGGCTTTGTTTGCGGTTCAGCTCGTCAAACACGATGGGACCCACTACGGGATGGTTCTTGAGCTTGGCCATCTCCTCCTCCATGGCCCCGTAGACGAAGTAGAGATCACTCACCAGCTTGCGGTAGCTGGCCTTTTCCACCACCCCCTTGAGGAAGCAGCTTACAAAGCCGGTGTTCTCGGCCATGGTGTGGGACTTCTTGGTCCCTTCCTTGAGCAGTGCGGCCAGGGCAATAGCCATGGGGCGGAAAATTGACAATGGTGCCCAAGGCTACAGGGAAGGTTTTGAGATCCAGCGCCGCCGGTTATGAAGGTTCACCTGGGGCACGGATGAAACCCGTTGTTGATATAAATCGGACCAGAGGCGGGACGGCAAAAAGCTGAATCAAGGGATGCCCTCTCCCCAAGGGGACAGAAAGAAATTCTGGAGAACCTGGCCCCCGGCTTGCCACGGGACGGGTGCAGAGTGTAAAAGGGACTACCGAGTAATCCGCGTTTCTTCCATGGCTCTCCAGCTTGGCGACACCGTTCCCGACTTTACCCAGAATTCTCAACTGGGTCCCATCAACCTCTACGACTTCGCTGGTGACAGTTGGGTGGTCCTGTTTTCCCATCCTGCGGACTACACCCCTGTTTGCACCACGGAGCTGGGGGAGGTGGCCAAGCTGCGGGCCGAGTGGGACAAGCGCAACGTCAAGACCATTGCCCTGAGCGTGGACTCGGCCACAAGCCACACGGGATGGATCGGCGACATCAACGAGACCCAGAGCGCCGCAGTTGATTACCCCATCCTTGCGGACGAGGACAAGAAGGTGAGCGACCTCTACGGCATGATTCACCCCAACGCCTCCAACAGCCTGACGGTGCGCTCCGTCTTTATCGTTGATCCCGCCAAGAAGCTGCGCCTGCAGATTACGTACCCCGCCTCCACGGGCCGCAACTTCGACGAGATTCTCCGGGTGATCGACTCCCTCCAGCTTACGGACAACCACTCCGTGGCCACGCCGGTGAACTGGAAGGATGGTGACGACTGTGTTGTGGTGCCCGCCATTTCCACGGCGGACGCCAAGGTGAAGTTCAGCAAGGGGGTGACGGAGATCAAGCCCTACCTGCGCATGACACCCCAGCCCAACAAGTAGACATTCGCCCATGGGCGCCAGGTTGCCCCTCTGGGCCGTTCAGCAAAGGGACGCCCTGTCCCGTTTGACGGTGCCCCAGTTCACGGCCCTCTGTGGGCTTCTGGTGATTGTGGTGGGCAGTGTCCTGCTCTGGATGCCGTGGTCCCACGGCCAGCCCGTGTCCTACTGGCAGGCCCTGTTCACCGCCACGTCCGCTGTCACCGTCACGGGGCTGTCCATCATCGACCCCGGCCGCGACCTGACGGGCTTGGGTCAACTGACTCTGATGGCGCTGATTCTCGTCGGTGGTTTGGGCTTGATGGCCATCTCCATCTATCTGCAGGGCTTTGTCCAGCAGGGGGCCCGTCTCAGGCGCCGGGTGGACAGTGGCGAGAAGATCCTGGATCAGTTTGGCGTAGGCGGTGTGGGCCGTACGTTCTGGCACATCGCCGGGGTGGCGTTTGGATTGATGAGCGCCGGCGCCCTTCTGCTGTTCCTGCTGGGCTTTGCCGCTGAGGAGACCTCCCTGCTGCGACGGCTCTGGTTTTGCCTGTTCCACGCCGCCAGCGCTTACAACAACGCCGGCTTCTCCCTCTGGAGCGACAGCCTGAAGGGCATTGCCTCCAACATCCCCGCCCAACTGGTGATGATGGGCTTGATCATCAGTGGTGGTCTGGGCTATCGGGTCCATGCCCAACTCTGGGATCGCAAGAATTGGTTCCCGTTGCGTTGGCGACGGCTGGATCTTCAAGCCAAGGTGGTCCTCCTCTCGTCCCTGTTGTTGATCCTGGTGGGATGGTTCGGCCTGCTGTTGTATGAAAGCCTCAACAGCGCCCAGGTGTCCTTCCAGGACCTTTCTGCCGCTGAGCGCTTCTGGGGCGCCCTGTTCCAATCGGTCGCAGCCCGCACCGCCGGCTTCCAAACCGTTCCCCTTGGCCTGGACCACGTGTCCGGCGCCAGTCTGGTGCTGCTGATGCTGCTGATGTTTATTGGCGCCAGCCCCGGCGGCACCGGCGGAGGCTTGAAAACCTCCACCATGGCCATTCTCCTGGCCGCCACGGCCTCCACCTTGCGGCGCCGTGAAGACGTTGTCCTTCTCTCCCGCACCATTGATACCAAGCTGGTGGTTCAAGCCGCAGCGCTGGTGGTGAGCTCACTGCTCTTTATCAGCACCATGGTGCTGCTGATCGCTGTTGGTTCGCGCCAGGAGTTCACCTTCCTGGAAAGCCTGTTCACCTGCATCTCGGCCTTTGCTACGGTGGGTTTTGACGTGGGTATTCTGCAAAAACTCAACTTTTGGGAGCAGTTGGTGTTGATGGTGGGCATGTTTGTTGGGCGTCTGGGACTTCTCCTCTTGTTCTCCGCCCTTGTCCAGCCGTTTCCCAGGACCACGCTTGTGCGCTATCCACGTGAACAGCTCACTGTTTGAGCCCAGCCCATGTCTGTAGCAGGCTATCCCTTGGGGACGCGGCCCGACTCCCCAGGCCGTGACAGCGCCAAGTCCTGGTGGAGGCGTAAGGCAGGTCCACAGAGAACCTTTGCCGTCGTCGGCTTGGGCCGCTTTGGACGGGCAGTGTGCAAAGAGTTGATTGCCTCTCGGAAGAGCGTCATCGCCATCGATAAGGACGCCCATCTGGTGGAGATGTTGCTGCGGCAGGATGATGACTTCAAAAGTGCCGTCACCGTGAGCGTGGACTCCACGGTGGAGGAGGAACTCAAGGAGGCAGGCGCGTTGGACGTGGACACCTTTGTGGTGGCGCTGGGGGAACCCTTGGAGGCGAGTCTCACCACCACCTACATCGCCAAACACGGCACGTCGTCCGGCGTGAAGATGGTGTGCTCCCGGGCCAGCAGCGTCCTCCATGAACGGATGCTGAAAGCGGTTGGCGCCGATAAGGTGACCTTCCCCTCACGGGAACAGGGGAGGCAGTTGGGGGAGCAGCTTGTGCGCCCCAGCCTGCTGGATCGTCTGCAACTGGACAGCAAAAACAGCATTGAAGAAGTCCAGGTGCCCAAAGAGTTTATTCAGCGGTCCTTGCGGGACATCAACCTGCGGAAGGACTACGGAGTGAGCGTGCTGGCCGCCGGTAGTCAGGGGGATCTGCGGGTCAACCCGCCAGCCTCCATGATCCTCAGCCCCAACGACGTGCTTGTGGTGATGGGCAGCCAGGAGGACATCAAGCGCATTCACCACTCTTCCGACAATTGATCGCGGGCGGACTCGGCTGTGGCCCAACTGAGGGCATTGCCTGTAACAGCCTCAGAAGGGGAGACGCTTGCGGTCCTCTTTGCTGAGATCCGCCTGCATGTGTCGGAGGCGCCGGAGAATGGTGTCGTAATACTCCTTCAAGTAGGTTCCCAGGGTTGTGGTGTCGGCTGGATCCAGGCCAAAGGCACGGTAGCTCTCCTCCATCGGGGCGTCCAGACAGGCGCCGCTGCTGCCCACCTCCGCAAAAGCCAGGCGGTCGTCCACGTTGAGCCCCGCTTCAAAGGCGGAGACCACGGTGCGCAAGACCTTGACAATGAACGGCGAAACCTTGAGCACCCGCGCCTCCTTTTGGGTGAGTGCTTCACAAAGCCGGATCACTTCGGTGCTGGTCCAGGCTTGGGGACCCACCGTGGGGAAGCTGCCCCCAAGGGTCTCTGGCCGCTCCAGCGCCGCCACGGCAAAGCGGGCCACGTCCTGGGTGTTCATGTAGGCAACGGTGCTGCCACTGCTGCCGCTGACCCAGACGTTTTGGCGGTCCAGAACAGGGATGGCAAACTGGCCGATGAGTCCCTGCATGAAGCCGGCCACCTGAAGGACGGTGGCCTGGAAATCGGAATGGCGCAGCAACTCCTCGGTGCAGAACTTGATGTCCATCAAGGGCACGGCGCGGTGCTCGCTTGCCTTGAGAATGGAATGAAACACCAGCCGTTGAATACCGGCCGCTTCCATGCGACGGAACAGGTTCAGCTTGCCGTCCCAGTCCACGGCGTAGACGCTCTGCTCGGAATCCACCCGGGTCGTGGCCGCGTCAATCACCGCTTCACAGCCTTCCAGGGCACGATCCAGGCTGTCGGCCCGGAGCAGGTCCCCCTGGACCAACTCCCCGCCCCACCCTTGCAAAAATCCCGCCTTACGGGGAATCCGCACCAGGCAGCGCACGTCGTGCCCCTGATCAAGACACCTGCGTACCACCTGACGGCCCAGGGTTCCGGTGGCGCCGACAATCAGGACCTTCATGAACGCTGGGCAGATAACTGAATTGGTGAAGTGTCAATGGTAAGGCGGCATCACCTGCTTCTGTGGTCTCTCCTCCTGGCCAGGAAATCCTGAGGGGAGTGCGACGACGCTGATCAATTCCTGATGCCTCGCCTCCCCCGCTGTTGCCGGCAAGCGCCGGCTAAGGTGTGGGAACCATGGTGTTGTGCCCATGCCCCATGGATTGACCGATGACCTCCAGCACACCCGCCTCCAAGTCTCAGGAACAGCGCCAACCTTCGTCCGTGGGTTCCCCTTCTGCTGGAGCAGCGCCCGGTAGCGCCCGGAAGCCGTGGTGGCGTCGGTGGTCGGAGCCGATTGTGGTGGCCACGGTTTTTGGCTCCTTGATTGCCGTTTTTGTCATGTCGGGTGCAGCCGGGTTCCAGTCAATCAAGGGTGACATTCACGCCAGCGAAGCGCGGGTCCACGAAGAAGTGCGCACCAGCGAAGCCAGGCTCCATGAGGAGATCCAGAGCAGTGAAGCCAGGCTCACCGAGAGGATTCAGGCGAACGAGATGATGATCCAGACCACCGAGGTCAAACTCCGGGATGAGATCCATGCCAGCGAGGCCAGGTTGAACAAGCGGATTGACGATCTCAGGGAAGACTTCAAGGACCTGAGAGGAGAGTTCAAGGACCTGAGAGGAGAATTCAAAGCCGAGATCGGTTTTGTGAACGACCGGTTGGACGCCATGAACGACAAGATGGACCGGGTGCTGGAAACCCTTCTGGCCAGCAA